>NZ_JBAHWD010000041.1:0-79946 GCF_037044575.1 Nonomuraea sp. LPB2021202275-12-8
TCCCAACTCCGGCTCTTGTCGAATCGGACTCCCGCGGACATGAACATCCGCGGAACGGAAGTGGTTGGAGGAGGCGCCCTGGCGAGACCGGCGATCAAGCCGCCCTCGCGGGACTGGTGAACTCTATGTACGCCTCCGGGAACCGTCAAATCGACCCACCCGTGCGCTGCGAACCCGCAGGCAGGGGTACGTACCTCCCGTGAATGATCAATCCTTGCCAAGAGCGCTCATCGTCCTGGTAGGGATCTCCGGCGCGGTGGTCGTGCTCTTCGGACTCCGCGAGGTCTCGTCCATCGCCGGGCCGTTCATTCTCGCCCTGGTGCTCGTCATCGCCGTGTCCCCGGTGCGGGCCTGGCTGGCGGCCCGGAGAGCGCCCGTCTGGGTGCAGGTCACGGTGCCGTTCCTGATCCTGGTGCTGGTGCTGCTGGCCATGGCCGGAGTGCTGACGGTGTCGGTGGTGCAGCTCGGCTCGCTCGTGCCCGCCTACACCCGGGAGTTCGAGGCGCTGCTCGTCGACGCCCAGAACTTCGCCGTCAGCCACGGCATCAGCAACGAGCAGATCGACAGGGCACTGGAGAGCTTCGATCCCGAGCGGGTGATCGGGATCGCGCAGAGCCTGCTGGGCGGCGCCATCGGAGTCCTGTCCGGACTGTTCCTCATCGTGATCCTGCTCCTGGCGATGTGCCTGGACGCGCCCAACACGTCCAGGGTTCTCGCCACCAGCGAGAGCAGGAAACCGCGGGTGGTCACCGCTCTGGACGTCTTCGCGCACAAGACCCGGCGCTATCTGATCGTCTCCACCGTCTTCGGGCTGATCAGCGCGGTCCTGGACGTCGTGGCCCTCACGTTGATCGGAGTCCCTCTCCCGCTCCTGTGGGGCGTCCTGGCCGTGATCGCCAACTACATCCCCAACATCGGCTTCGTGCTCAGCCTGCTCCCGCCGGCGACCCTGGCCCTCCTCGACGGAGGCGTACAGGAGATGTTTCTGGTGATCGCCGCCTACAGCGTCATCAACGTCGTCACCCAGTCCTTCATCCTGCCCAAGTTTCTGGGCGACGCCGTGGGCCTGTCGACCACGATGACCTTCATCTCGCTCATCGTCTGGACCTTCGTGCTCGGCCCGCTGGGAGCCATCCTCGCCATCCCCCTCAGCCTGCTGACGAAGGCCCTGCTGATAGACAGCGACCCTGCCGCGAAGTGGGCCGGGGCGCTCGTCTCCAACAGGCCGCCACCCTCGTGACGCAGCTACGCGCCGTGCACCAGGTGGCGCAGGGTGACTCCGCTCAGGCGCTTGACGTCGTGTGACAAGTGCGCCTGGTCGGTGTAGCCCGCCGCCGCCGCGACGTCCGCCGACGCGATGCCCGAGCGGGCCAGCCGCAGGGCCCGCTGGAACCGGACCACGCGCTGCAGGGTCTTCGGCGCGTAGCCGAAAGCGGCCACGGTCCTGCGGTGCAGGTGCCGCTCGCTGAACCCCAGCTCCCGCGCCACCTCCCGCACGGCGCGCCCCGCACGCAGGGCGGTGACGATGGCGGGTGCGGCCGGGTCGGGGGCGGGGATCCGCCCCAGCCGGGCCTCGACCGCCGCCCGCATGGTGTCCAGCGGATCGGCCGGAGACTCCGACGCGAGCACCGCCAGGAGCGGAACGGCGTCGAAGGACGCGAGGGGGACACGCTGGTCTCGCAGGTCGGCGAGCGGGACGCCGAAGAACTCGCCCACGGCTCCCGGTCTGAAGCGGACGCCGGACAGGACTTCTCCGGCGCGGACCCTGCTCGGAACGGGACCGGTGTCGGGGCCGGCGACGAAGGGGCCCTCCGGCCCCCAGATCAGGTCGACGCAGCCGTCGGGAACCACGAGCTGGGTGCGGTCGGACTCGCCGACCCGCCGCCACAGGCAGGCCACGCGCCCGGCCAGTGCCGGATCCGGCGACCACTCCGCATACACACTTCCACGCTACGCCCCGCCCCCGACAGAACTGGCCGGCGGAACCGGCCAGGCGGAACGCCGCAGGTCAGCCCGGCAGGCGACCGTACGCGCGCAGGGTCCTGAGCCGATGCACGGTCAAGTAGCCGCCCCATTCGTGCTCCACGACCGGCGTCCACATGCCCCAGTTGGCCTGCCAGCCGCCCTCCGGCGACTGTGACGCCACCTGCGCGTCCAGGTGGCGGTCGAGCACCTCGTCGTCGAACAGCGGCAGGCGCAGCGGCTCCGGCGCGAAATCCAGCGGGAAGTGCGCGTCCCCGGGCGCGTCCGGGTCGAGCGAGACGTTCGCCAGGATCGCCTCCTTCAGCCGGGAGAACTCGGCCTGTGCCCGCTCCCGGTCCGGGACCAGGTTCAGGAAGGTCACCACGGCCCGTGCCTCGTACGGGCCGGTCTTGTCGATCGCCGCGATGGCGGTCCAGCAGAAGTCCGTGGCGGGTCCGAGCCAGGGGTGCTCGACGCCGTGCTTGTGCAGCAGGCCCGCGATGGAGGCCGTCGGGACGAGGCTGCCCGGCGGGTCGTCGGCGGTCTCCCACCAGGGCGCTCTCGGGGTGTCACGGACGCTGGGCAGGACGAACGGCACGCCGCCGTCCGCGGTCGTGACGCCCGCGAGATAGTCGCAGGCGGCGGTCACCATGGGGCCGGAAAGGGCGTCGAGCTCGTCCAGGATCCAGAACGCCACCTCGACCGGCTCCGGCTGGCTGCCCGTCCCGCGCAGGTCGGGTTCGAGCGCGTTGCCGAACCCTCCGTCGGGGTTCTGGTAGCAGCGGAGCAGGTCGAGGACCCGGTCACGCGAGCCGCCGGCGAACAGCGCCTCGAACCTGAGCCTGTCGATCAGCCGCGCGTGCAACTGCAGGTATTGGTGTGCTCGGTGAAGAACGTCCATGCGCACGACGGTACGCGGGTGCCCGCGCCGTCCTCTTGTAAGAATCGGACGTGTACGACGCGGGCACCTCGCTGCCGGGTCACGTCGCGGCCAGCGCCTCCGTGGGAGACATACGCGCGGCCCGCACGGCCGGATAGAAGCCGGCGATGCCACCGATGACGAGAGTGGCCAGCACGCCGCCGGCCATCGCCCACACGGGGACGATCGCGGGCCAGCCCTGGAAACTCGCGTACGCGGCCGTGACGCCGATGCCGAGCGCCACCCCGCCGATGCCCCCGATGGCCGACAGCAGCAGCGACTCGGCCAGGAACTGCAGCCTGATCTGGCCCCGGGTGGCGCCGAGCGAGCGGCGCAGGCCGATCTCGGCCCGCCGTTCCAGCACCGAGATCACCATGGTGTTGGCCACGCCGACGCCGCCGACCAGCAGGGCGACGCCGCCGAGGCCGAGCAGGAGCGCGTTGAGCGTGGCATCGGTGGCCTGCTTGGCGGACAGCACGTCCGACGGCCTGGAGACCTCGACCTCGTTGGCCGCCTCCGGGTTGGCGGTGGCGGCGAGCACGTCACGGACCGCGATCACCGACTCCTCCTCCGCCCTGGTGTAGACGGTCGTGGGGTAGCCGTCGAAGCCGAGCCGTTCCTCGGCGACGGGCCAGCCGACCAGGGCGGCGGTGTCGAGCTCCGGGGCGAGCGGCACCGGGGCGAGCACGCCGACGACGGTGAACCACCGCTCGCCCAGCCAGACACGCTGCTCGGGGCCGGCCCGCACGACGCCGAGCCGGTCGGCGGCCTTGGCGCCGAGCACTACGGCTGGATAGCGGTGGGTGGCCCCGTTCAGCCAGGCGCCGCTGGCGACCTGCGCGCCCACGTCCCGCGGCAGGTCGAGCCGGGCGGCCAGGACCGCGATGCTGCCGGATTCGGCTTCGGGGATGTGGTCGTTGCGGTAGACCTTCGCCGAGGTGGCCCCGGTCGCGGTGACCGCGGTGACCGGGGCGATCTGGCCGATCATCCCTTCGGCCTCGCTGGGCAGGTGCGAGTCCTCGCCGAAGAGGGTGTGGCCGGGCGCGACGGTGAGCAGGTTGGTGCCGAGCGCTTCGAGCTGCCGGTTCAGGTCCTCCTGGCTGGAGGCGGAGATGCCGACCACGCCGAGCATGGCGGCGATGCCGATGGCGATGCCGAGCGCCGACAGGAACACCCGCAGCGGCCTGGCACGCAGGCCCGAGCCGCCGGCCCTGACGACGTCGCGGGGCCGCATCCGGGCGCTTTCCAGGACGGTCACAGCCGCGCCCCTTCCACTACCCGGCCGTCGAGCATCTCCACCTGCCGGGACAGGGAGGCGGCGATGTCGCGGTCGTGGGTGATGATGACGACGGTGGTGCCGGCGGTGTTGAGCTCGCGCAGCAGGTCCATCACGCCGGCTCCGGATCGGGAGTCGAGGTTCCCGGTCGGCTCGTCGGCCAGCAGCAGGTGCGGATCGCCGACGACGGCTCGGGCGATCGCCACCCGCTGCCGCTCGCCCCCGGACAGCTCGTGGGGGCGGTGGTCGAGCCGGTGCCCGAGGCCGACCCGTTCCAGCGCAGCGGCGGCGCGTTCGCGCCGCTCGCGCAGTGCCGGCCCGGCATACAGCAGGCCGTCGGCCACGTTGTCCAGCGCCGGCACTCCCGCGGCCAGGTGGAACTGCTGGAAGACGAAGCCGATGACGTTCGCGCGCAGGGCGGAGAGCTGTTTGTCGCTGAGCGAGCTCACGTCGTGCCCGGCGATGCGTACGGTGCCGCCGGACGGGCGGTCCAGGGTGCCGATCATGTTCAGCATGGTCGACTTGCCGGAGCCGGAGGGGCCCACGATGCCGACGAGCTCGCCGTACCTGATGGTCATGGAGGCGCCGCGCAGCGCGGCGACGTCTCCGTACTCCTTGCTCACGTCCCGGAGCTCGACGATCACTTGGGCACCGCCACGGTCGTGCCTTCGTCGAGGCCGGTGATCTCGACCTGGCCGTCGGCGAACATGCCGGTCTCGACCGCGGCGTAGCCGGTGGTGCCGCCCTGGACGACCTGCACTCCGTAGCCGCCTTCGGCCAGGGCGAGCAGTGCGCCGACGGGCACGGCGAGCACGTCCTCGCGCCGCTGGGAGACGACGGTGACGTCCACGGGGGCCGCGTCGAAGGACTTCTTCACGCCGCTCACCGAGATCCTGACCTCGACCGTGGTGGCGGTCTCCTCGCCTGCGCCGGTCTCGGTCGCGACCTTGCCGACGCCGGTGACCTTGCCCTTCACCTCGGTGCCGTCGGGCAGCTCGACCGTGGCGTTCATGCCCTTGCGCACGAGGTGGCCGTCGGCCACGTCGAGGTCGACGAGCACCTGGCGGGTGGTGCCGGTCGCGGTCAGGACCGGGCCGGTGGCCGAGGCGCCGAGCGTGGTCTTGAGTTCGGCGACCCGGATCTGCCCGTCGGCCACGACCACGTCGGCCGGCTGCACCTTGCCGGTGACGTCCAGGCCGAGGTCCTCCTGCCAGTCCTCGACGGCCTCTCTGGTTGCCCAGGTGTAGGCCTCGTCGACGTCGAAACCGGTGTAGCCGAGCTTGGCCAGGTTCCGCTCCAGGAGTTCGACGTCCTTGCCCTCGACGCCGTCCTGGAGGGTGCGGTAGAGCGGCATGCCGCCGTACAGCAGGGGGCGGCGGTCGGCGTCGACGCTGTAGACGGCCTTGCCTCTGGTGATGGTGGCGCCTTCGGCGGGCAGCCAGGTGATCGTGCCCTGGGCCTTGGCGGAGACGGTGACCGTCTGGCCGTAGCCGAGGGTGCCGTCGACGGTCTTCGTCTCGATGAGCGTCGTCCTGGTCACCTTGGCGGTGGCCGGGGGCGTGCGGGTGGCGGTGGCGGTGCCCGAGCCGCCGCCCCCGAAGCCCACCGCGGCGGCCGCCACGGCGGCGGCGAGCAGGGCTGCGCCGCCCGTCCACGCGGCCAGGCGCAGGGGCCGGCGTCTGCGTGGCGGCAGGGCCCGGCCCTGGAGCGTGCTCTCCTCCTTCAGCTGGGTCACTTCTTCCCACCTCTTCCGGGCATCTTGTCCTCGCACGCCTTGAGGGCCTCCTGCAGCTTGGGGTCGTCGCGCCGCACGGCGCTCTTGCCCCCGATCTTCAGTGCGCCGTTCGGTTCGGGGTCGGGCATGTCGATGCCGTTGTCCCGCATGCACTGGGCGAACTGGCGCATCTTCTCCTGGTCCTCCGGGCTGGCCGGCCCGCGGTCCTTGAACGGGGCGAGGGACTGGCAGGCCTTCATCGCCTTCTCGACCTTGTCCTTGTCGGCCGGTCCCTTGCTCATGATCCGGACGTTGCCCTCGGGGCCGGGGTCCGGCATGTCGACGCCGTTGTCCCGCATGCACCGGGCGAACTTCCTGCCCTGTTCCTCCGGGTCCACGGTGCCGGTGGGCGAGGCGGACGCGGTCGGCGCGTTCGAGGTCTTCGCCACCGAGGCGACGCCGGTGGCGCTCGGCTGGGCTCCGCACGCCGCGACCGTGACGAACGTCGCGGCGGCCAGCAGGATTCGTTTCATGCTCCGACTGTGGCCAGCCCCGATCAGAGCGAGCTGGGAGCCGCCTAGGAGCCGGGTAGGAGTACGCGGAAGGTCGCTCCGTTGCCGGGCTCGGTGTCGAGCTCGACCTTGCCGCCGTGGGCGTGCACGATGGCGGCCACGATCGCCAGGCCGAGCCCGGCGCCGCCGACGCTTCTGGACCTGCCGGGGCTGACCCGGTAGAGGCGGTCGAAGATGTACGGGACGTGCTCCGGCGACAGGCCCGGCCCGGTGTCGGCCACCTCCAGCACGGCCAGGCCCGCCCGCCTGCCCACCCTGACCGTGACGGCGGCGTCCGGCGGGGTGTGCGCGAGCGCGTTGCCGACGAGGTTGGCGGCGACCTGGCGCAGGCGGGCCTCGTCGCCCACGACCGAGACGGGGACGAGTGTGTCTTCGAGGCCGGAGAGCCGCACCTGCCGGTCGGGGACGCGGACGCGAGCGTCGCGGATCGAATCGGCGGCCACCTCCAGCAGGTCGACCGCCTGGCGGTCCAGGGGGCGCTCCTCGTCGAGCTGGGCCAGCGTCATCAGGTCGTTGACCAGGACGCCCATCCTGGCGGCCTCGTCCTCGATCCGGCCCATCATCTCGCCGGTGTCGCCGCCGCCCCTGCGGTAGAGCTCGGCGAAGCCGCGTACGGAGGTGAGCGGGGTGCGCAGCTCGTGGGAGGCGTCGGCCAGGAAGCGCCGCATCCGTGACTCGGAGGCGGTCCTGGCGGCGATCTCCGACTCGACGCGGTCGAGCATGACGTTCATCGCCGCGCCCAGGCGTCCCGCCTCGGTGTGCCGGTCGGGTGCGGGCACGCGGCTGGCGAAGTCACCTCTGGCGATGTGACCCGCCGTACGCTCCATCCGGGTCAGCGGGCGCAGGCCGAGCCGTACCACGGCGTCGGCCGCCAGCCCGAGCAGGAGCAGCATCAGCAGGCTCACCGAGGTGGCGATGGCGACGTTCGAGTTCTGGGTCTGCTCGACCTCGGCCAGCGACTGCGCGAACATCCACGTGGCGCCGTCGACGGCGGGCACGGCGAGGACACGCCAGGAAGGTCCCTCGGAGCCGGGGACGGTGTACGGGGTCCCGTAGCGGACGTCGTCGAGCACCGGACCGGGTCCGTCCGGCCTCGGGACGGCGCTGACGACGCTGCCGTCCGGCCCGAAGACGTAGATCCTGATCACGGAGGCGATGCGCTTCTCCAGCACGCCGCCCATCGCCCCGGGCTCCGGAGGGTCGGGGCGGATCGCCATGACCCGCTGCTTGGTCACCTTCGTCAGGCTCGTCAGCTGGTCGTCCACCCGCTGGATCATGTTGTCGCGCAGCAGCGCGATGCCGAACACGTTGGCCAGGGTCAGCGCGAGCGTGGTGAGCCCGAGTATGGCCATGACCAGGCGGGTGCGCAGCGTCCAGGTGGCGGGCCTCAACGCGGGATCCTGAGCGTGTAGCCGACGCCGCGCACGGTGTGGATGAGCTGCGGCTCCCACTTGTCGATCTTCTTGCGTAGGTAGTAGACGTACGACTCGACGATGCTGGAGTCGCCGTCGAAGTCGTAGCGCCAGACGCTGTCGAGGATCTGCGCCTTGCTGACCACCCGTCCGGCGTTCGTCAGCAGGTACGCGAGCAGGTTGAACTCGGTCGGCGACAGGTCTACGGGCACGCCGCCGCGGCGCACCTCGTGCGCCGCCTCGTCCAGCTCCAGGTCGGCGTAGCGCATGACGTCCTCGCGCCGGCCTCCGCCGTGGCTGCGCCGCAGGATGGCGCGGATGCGCAGCACCACCTCTTCCAGGCTGAACGGCTTGGCCACGTAGTCGTCGGCGCCGAGCGACAGCCCCTGCACGCGGTCCTCGACGGCGTCGCGGGCCGTCAGGAAGAGCACCGGGACGCGCTCGCCGAGCCGCTTGGCCACCTCGAACCCGTCGATGTCGTCGAGCATGACGTCGAGCACCACGATGTCGGGGGCGAACTCCCTGGCGGCCGACACCGCCTCCGCCCCGGTCTCGGCGGTCCTGACCTCGAAAGAGACCAGTCGCAGGGTCTGCGAGAGCAGGGCGCGGATGTTGGGCTCGTCGTCGACGACGAGCACCCTGGCCGGTCGGTCCATGCCTCAAGGATTACCTAGCCACCTCAAGGCCAGCTCAAAGCGCTTTTAATCGGTTGCCGCCGCCGGACGTCTGCGCCTAGCGTCGGCGGCATGTGTTCCTGCTTCTACGCGGTACGCATCCGTCACGGCCGGCCTCTGGCCCGCCTGCGGACGCGATGACATCCGGATGACCGTCTGAGCTAGTCCGCGGCGCGCCCGGGGCCTTCGAGATCTCCATCGACTCGAGGACCCGGAAGGGCAGCTGTGGCGCAGAACTTCGCGCACGGAAACTATTCACACACCCAGAAGAAGGCCGGCGGTCGCACGCCCAAGGACAGGGCCAGGCGCGTCCTGTCGCAGAACTTCCTGGCCGACGGCCATGCCGTGGAGCTGGTGGTCAAGGCCGCCCGCCCTGAAGGGCTGGTGCTGGAGCCCGGTGCGGGCCAGGGGGTGCTCACCAGGGCGCTGGCCGAGGCCGGGGCCCACGTCACCGGCTACGAGATCGACCCGCGCCTGGCCGGCCGGCTGGCGTCCATGACCCGCGACGATCCCCGGATCGACGTGGTGCGGGGCGACTTCACCACCGCCCGGCCGCCGCGCGAGCCGTTCGCGGTGGTGGGCAACATCCCCTACTCGATCACGTCGAAGATCGTGAGCTGGTGCCTGCGGGCGCCGTCTCTCACCTCGGCGACCCTGCTCACGCAGCTCGAGTACGCCCGCAAGAGGTCGGGCGACTACGGGCGCTGGAGCCTGGTCACCGTGGAGTCCTGGCCGTGGTTCCGCTGGCGGCTCGGCGACAGGATCGGCAGGCACAGCTTCCGGCCGGTCCCGTCGGTCGACTCGGCGATCCTGCGCGTCGAGCGCAGGCCGGAGCCGCTGATCCGGTCCGGGCGGCACTATCAGCAGCTGGTCGAGCTGGGGTTCAGCGGAGTGGGCGGGTCGCTGCGCGCCTCGCTGTGGACCCGCTACGACGGAGTGGACGCGGCGCTGGCGGCAGCGGGCGTCGCTCGCGACACGGTGGTCGGCCACGTGCATCCCGACCAGTGGATCACGGTGTTCGATCGGCTACACCACTGAGTTGAGGCGCGCCGGGCCCGTCGGGTTGACCGGCTCGGCGAGCTCCGGCACCCGCGGGTCGCGCCGCTCCCACGGCATCGCCAGGAACAGCACCGGCAGCAGCACGATCGAGGCCCGCGACCAGTAGGTGTGCTGCAGGAACCAGCCGGTCTGGTCGTACTGGGTCATGTAGACGTAGCCGTAGGCCGCCCAGAAGGAGGTGCCCAGGATCGCCGGCCAGGCGAACCTGGTGGGCCGGGCGATCAGGAACGGCATGAACCACAGCAGATACTGGGCGCCCAGCCGCGGCGTGACCACCATGAAGATCAGCAGGATGGCGAGGGTCATGTCGATCGGGTCGGCCCGCCGCCAGATCAGCACGGCCAGCACCACGCAGACGTAGATCAGGTTGGTGCCGAACGTGGCCAGCTCCGGCCGCAGATCCCAGTTGCCCTCGGTGAACCAGGGAGTCCAGCCCCACTCGCCGACGATCGGCCTGATGTCCTGGATGACCCGGATGACCTCGGGGATCTGGTCGAGCGCGGTGCCGGCGAAGACGGGCAGCGTCACCAGGAAGAACAGCGGCACCGCGCCCGTCACGAACAGCGCCACGATCCTGGCCCGCAGGTGCGGCAGGAGCAGCAGGAAGCCGGGGATCAGCCAGATCGGCCAGCTCTTGGCGCACAACGCCAGGCCCATGAGCAGCCCGGCCAGCGCGGCCCGCTTGAAGTCGGCCCGGTCGCCGGGCACCGGCTTGAGTGCCTGGAGCAGCAGGGCGAGCGCCCGTGCCGGGAGTGCCCGCCAGCCGTGGGCGGCCAGGCCCTGACGCGCCTTGGCGACGAAGTCCGTCGTGATGCCCGCCCGCTCCGGCGAGCCGGGACCGCGGGCGACGACGAACGCGGCCACGCCGAACACCAGCGCCACCGGCTCGACCTGGCCGTGGATGGAGGCGACCAGCAGGGCCAGCGGGCTGAGGGCGTACTGGAAGGCGCGCAGCGACGCCTTCGGGCCGCCTGCGAGCTTGGCGACCAGCGGGATCAGCACGATGTCGGCGACCACGGTGACCAGCCGGCCGGAGTACTCCCAGGGGATGCCGAGCCACAGCAGGATCCCGTACACGTAGGGGATCGTCGGCAGGAAGTGCCAGCCGCCCTCGCTGGCCAGGACCGGGTCCTCGCCGCGCAGCACGGCCTCACCCGCGGGCTTGAAACTGTGGATGAAGTCGACCGGCTGCCAGGCGTCGTCCGCCGCGGTGAAGAGCAGCAGCACGCGCACCGCGATGCCCACGAGGACGGCTACGTACAGCGGGGGTCGCCAGTCGCGCCACTGGGCGATCAGAGCGAGTGCGACACCGGTGACGAGGACTATCCCCGTGAGGACTGCGTATTCCATGGCGGCATCTAGATTGCCGTACGGGAATGAGTGCCGCCACTTGGGCTGCCGATTCTTATCTCGACATGCGGGGTCGTAACGCGCCAGAACATGACCGTCTGTGCTGAACTCTTCGCATGGGGGGATCGCAAGTCAACCAGGCGCTGGTCAGGCTCTACTTCGAGGTGCGTGAGGGAATGCGCGACCCGGTAGCCGCCTGGGCGAAACTCACAGCCAACTCGGAGGTGTACCGCCAGGCGCGGGGTGGCCGGCGGGTCCCCCTCGACGACGGCACAGCGGCCGAGCTGGCCGCCGCCGCGATCGTGCACACCGCGGCCGAGCACGGCGCGGACCAGGTGGCCGCGCTGGCGACCTCGCCGCTGGCCGGGCTGGTCGGCGGGATGGGCGGCGCGGTGCTGACCGAGCAGTCCAGCGCGTCCGAGCAGGTGCTCGGCCCGCGCTTCCGCGGGCCGCGGACCGAGGACTGGGCTCAGGCGGCCTACGTGCTGCTGTGGGGCGAGAACAACCGGACCGTACGGGCTCCCGGCACGCCGTGGGTGATCGCCGGGCGTTACAAGGGTCAGAAGGTGGTGGCGATCGGGCCGCATCCGACACGGCTGTCGGACGAGACGCTCGTGGTGCGTCCCGGCGCCGACGGCGCGCTCGCCATGGCGGTCGGGCACGTGCTGCTGAAGGAGTTCTACCTGGACAGGCCCGCCTTCGCCGGGCACGCGATGGAGTGGACCGATCTGCCGTTCCTGGTGCGGCTGCACGATCGCGCCGGCGCGCTGGTGCCCGGCGGGCTGCACGGGGCGGCCGCGGACCGGCTCAGCATGTACGGCGCCGACGGCTGCGAGGAGGCCGAGGTGCTGCTGCCGCGCTTCGACGACGGGCCCGGCGTGCTGCGCCGTGGCGTGCCGGCGATCCGTGACGGCGAGCACCTGGTGACGACCGTCTTCGACCTGCTGCTCGCGGCGTACGGGGTGGCCAGGCCGGGGCTGCCTGGCCGCTGGCCGACCGGCTACGACGACCGGGCCGAGCCGTACACGCCCGCCTGGCAGGAGGCGTACACGGGGGTCGCGGCGTCACGGACGCTGAAGATCGCGCGGGAGCTGGGCGTGACGGCCGAGAAGACCGGCGGGCGCTGCATGGTCGTGCCGGGGTGGCTGGACACGCCGCACGCCGACACCGCCTACCGGGCGATGCTGGCGCTGCTGGTGCTGACCGGCTGCCGCCAGGGATGGGCGCAGGCGTCGGCCGGATCGGACATCCCGCTGGTGCCGTACCTGTGCCTGCACGCCTGCGGCGAGGACCGCTCCGACGTGGGCGCGCTGAGCTGGGCGCTCGGCGAGGGGCTGTTCGAGCACCGGACGTCGCGGTCGGTGCTGCTGGAGGCGGTGCGTGGCGGGCTGCCGATGGCGCCGCCGCCCAGGGTGCTGGCGCTGCCGAGGTGGATCTACCCGCTGCCGCCCGAGGTGGACCTGCTCATCGGGCCCGACGACCGGTGCGACCTGGCCCCGCCGGACGCGCACCTGGTCGCCGACGCGGTCGCCAAGCTGTCGGCCGCGCACGTCGAGCCGGCCTTCGCCGAGCCCGAGCCGGGCGAGCGGCGGATGCGGATGCTGATCGACCACGCCTGGATGCACGAGTACGGCGAGGCGCTGCCGGTCTACCGGCCGCCGGGCGTCGGCATCCCGCTGAAGCCCACCCAGCTCGTGCGGGTGCCGTGAGGCCCGGGGCGGCGACGCCACCGCCCCGGGCCGCTCACCGCTAGAAGCCCGCGGTGATCCTGGTGAACTCCCACTCGGCCTGTGCGATGCCGCTGCAGTGGGAGACCACTCCGCCGCCGGGGCAGGGACGGTCACGGTTGACGCCCCAGTAGGCGAGCCTGGTCAGGCCCCTGGCCTTGGCCCAGTCGCGGATCTGCGTCCACGTCTGCGGGGTGGTCAGCTCCTGCTGGTCGGAAAGTCCGTTCATGCCGGAGATGCCCATGCGCGCGTACGCCTGCGCGTCCGACCAGCCGTACGCGTTCTTGAGGGCGTTCTTCAGGCCCTCGGCGGCGTTGACGGTGTCGGTGTAGATGTTGGAGCTACCGAAGTCGAACGGCATGATGGTGAAGTTGTCGATCGGCACGCCGAGCGCCCTGGCCTGGTTGATCAGCCGGACGCCGTGCGCGTTCGGGCCCGTGGTGGAGGTGCCGAAGGTGACGACGACCTTGACGTTCGGGTTGTTCTGCTTGACGATCTTGAGGCCGTTCAGGATCCGATCCTGGACGGTGTAGTTCTCGAACTCGTCGTAGTTCTCGATGTCGAAGTCCACCACTGCCGGGCCGACGGCGTTGATGACCTGCTGCACCGCGCCGGCGAAGGCGGCCGGACCGGAGCAGTTCGGGCCGAGCTTGTTGCCCTGCCAGCCGCCGAACGAGATCTGCACGCTGCCGCCCTTGGACTTGATCGTGTTGATCGCCTGGGCGTCGGCGCCGCCGGTCAGCGGGCGCTGGCCGTCCCACGCCGGGTTGCAGCCGCCGCTGGACAGGATGAACGCCATGGTGAACGACCTGACGCCGGTGGCGTCCATGACGGGCCCGGGGTTGGGCGGGCTTCCCCAGCCCATCCAGAGGTAGGGCGCGCCCGGCATCCTGGACGGGTTCGGGTCCGGGCCGGGGCCGCTGCCCGAGGTGGCGGCGGTGACGGAGTTGCTGACTCCCGACAGGTTGCCGGCGGCGTCGCGGGCCCGGGCCGTGTAGGTGTAGGCGGTGCCGGCGGCCCGGCCGGTGTCGGTGTAGGAGGTGCCGGGGACGGTGGTCACCAGGGCCGAGCCTCTGTAGACGTTGTAGCCGGTGACGCCCACGTTGTCGGTGGAGGCGTTCCAGGCCAGCGAGACGCTGCTGGAGGTGACGCCGGTCGAGCGGAGGTTGCCGGGCACCGTGGGGGCGCTGGTGTCTCCGCCGCCTCCGCCGCCGGCCACCTTCCACAGGGCCGGGACGACCGACGGCTCCCAGCCGGGCTGGGAGGTGTGGCTCTGGAGGCACTCGTAGTCGACGCCGTTGTGGGTGACGCGGGTGCCGGCCGTGTAGGAGGTCCACGCCGTCCACGCCGGGTAGGCGGCGCTCACCGTGCCGTGGGCGGCCGGCGCGACGGTGGCGAGCCCGGAGCCGGCCAGGGCGAAGGAGGCGAGCAAGGCAAGGAACATTCGACGTAATTTCATGACATTCCCTGGAGGTGCGGCTTGATGGTCCGGGAGAAGTTCCAGTTGTTGCTGGCGTCCCAGTTGATGGACCACGTCATCGCGCCCCGGATGTCCGGGTAGGCGCGCGGTGGCACGAAGGTCCCGCAGCGGGTCCGCTTGGCCAGGCAGTCCAGCGCCTGGGTGACGAGTGCGGGCGTGACGACTCCGCCGCCCGCGGCCCCCGGCCCGGCAGGCAGGCCCAGGGCCACCTGGTCGGGACGCAGGCCGTTCTCCAGCTGGATGCAGGCCAGCGCGGTCATGAAGTCGACCGTTCCCTGCGAGTAGGCCCACGTCCGGTCGCAGCCGAGCATGGAGCCGGAGTTGTAGAACTGCATGTGGACGACGGTGAGGATGTCCTTGATGCTCAGCGCGAGCTTGAAGTACTCCATCTGCGTCGACTGCATGTCGATGGTCTGGGGCGCCATCGTGATGATCAGGCCGGCGCCCGCCTTGGCGCGCAGCGATCTGAGCGCCTGGGCCATGTAGGTGGCGTTGAGCCCGTTCTCCAGGTCGATGTCCACGCCGTCGAAGCCGTAGCTCCGCATCAGCGCGTGCACCGTGTCGGCGAACCTGGTGGCGGCGGCGCTGTCCGCCACCTGCACCCGCCCGGCCTCGCCGCCGACCGACAGGATGACCTTCTTGCCGCGGGCGTGCAGGGCCTGCACGTCGGCCCTGAACTGGGCGTCGGTGTAGCCGCCGAGCGCGCTCGCCAGGCCCGGGTCGACCCCGAAGACGACCTCGCCAGGCGTCCCGGTGGCCTCGCCGAACGCGATCGCCACCAGGTCGTACTCGGCGGGCACCGCCGAAAGCCTCAGCTCGGTCGCGGCGTTGACGAAGTTGTGCCAGTAGCCGGTGAGGAAGTGCTTGGGCAGCTGCCCGCCGGGCTCGCCGGGGTCGCAGCCGGTGGTGGTCGCCGTGACCGGGTCGCCGGCCGGTGACTCCCCCACCGCGTTGTAGGCCCGGACCGTGTAGGTGTGGGTCTCGCAGGCGCCGAGCCCGGCGATGGTCGCGCCGGTCGTGCTGACCGTGGCCTTGACAACCGAGCCCTCGTAGACCCGATAGCCCGTGACGGTGCCACCGGCGGCGCCCCACGACAGCGCGATGGCGCCGCTCGAGGGATCGGCCGTCGCCGGCCCCGGCTTGCCGGGGACGCCGGGGCCAGGGTCGGAGCCGCCTCCGCAGGACGCTCCGTTGAGCGTGCAGTTGGAGATGCCGGGGAAGTTGCCCGGACTGCCGTTGAAGCCGAAGCTCGCGCTGGCTCCGGGTGCGAGCGGGCTCGCCCAGCCGGGGTTGGTGAAGGTGTACTGCTGGCCGTTCCTGGACAGGACGGCGTCCCACGCGGAGGGGATCGTGAAACCGGACGGGATGTCGAACCGGACGTTCCAGCCGGTCATCGGGGTGGACGTGGCGTTGGTGACGGTGACCTTGCCTTCGAAGCCGGTGCCCCAGTCGCTGACCTTGACGAAGGTCGCGGTGGCGGAGGCGGCCTGAGCGGGGAGCGCGATGAGGCTGAGGGCGAGGGTCGCGAGCGTTACTAAGATCACGCGAACTTTCACATTTCATCCTTTGCTGGGCGCGCCGTACGGCTTGCGCCTGGGGGGCGGAGCGCAAGCCGCACGGCACGGCCCGCGGAGGCGACGCGGGCGCTGGGGGGTCAGCAGAGATCTGTTAGGAAAGTTTCCTAAGAGTTGTCGCGATCGTAGCCTTGACACCCAGGGCTTACAAGGCCCAATAACGCCGGGACGCTTTCACCCGCGCGAGCCCGCCTCCAGTGCCCCGCCGTACGACGACGGCGGGGCACGAGTCGTTACGGCTGCTGGGTGATACGGACGTCGTCGACCCCGGCCTCGACCAGCGAGGCGCCGGAAGCGTCGGCTGCGTCGACGAGGATGCGCACCGTCTGCCCCGCGAAGGAGCTCAGGTTCGCCGTGGCCACGCTCCACGCGCCGTTGCGGTTGGACGCCGCGCCCGGCTGCTGGAAGACGGTGGTCGTGGTGGCGCCCACCACCCTGACCCTGAAGTAGTCCGCGCTGGAGGCGTTGGAGCCGTGCGCGAGGTACCACGACAGCGACAGGCTGAGGTTGCCGGAGGCGGGCAGCGTGATGGGCGGCGACTGGATCGAGGTGATGCCGCCGTCGATGTCGTACGCGCCGGCCGCGCTGCCCGCCAGCCTGCCGGTCACCAGGTCGTTGACGCCGCTGACCGTGGTGCCGAGCTGCTTGGCGCCCGACGAGGTGGTGGCCGCGGGATCGCCGCGCTCCCACTGCCCGAGCGTGGCCGTGTCGGTGCCGTTCGGGTTGACCGTCCAGCCGGTGGCGGTCTCGAAGGTGTCGGAGTAGACGGTCACCGGCGGCGTGCCCGTGCCGCAGTACTGGGACTCCTTGCCGATGGCCCGGTAGACGCAGTCGGAGTATTCGAGGAAGCGGAGCACGGCCTCCCTGTTACGGGTCGTCTGCGGCACGATCTGCTCGTCCGGCGGGTAGAAGCCCGGGTTGGAGCCCACCGGATACATCTCGAAGGTGTAGCTGAAGATCTTGTAGGCGCCCCACATCCAGTCGTCGATGGTGCCGTCGGTGATGTACAGGTCACTGGCCTGCTCAGGGGTGTAGCCGTTGGTGGAGGCCATGTTCTGCCCCAGCGTGGCGTGCGCGTCCCGGTCGTCCTGCGTCAGGCCGGGCGCGGTGTCGTTGAACGTGAACCCGTACGGCCAAAGGATCAGCTGACCGTAGGTGTGCCAGTCGATGTGCGCCTTGAGCTGCTGCACGCCGCCGACGACGCGGCTTCGCACCCAGTTCGCGGCGGCACTGACCTCCGGCGCCGACTCGGCGGACGGGCCCCGGTAGGTCTCACTGGACGTCGTGCCCGACGAGCCGCCGCAGCAGCCCCAGTTGTAGGCCCAGTTGCGATTCAGGTCCGTGCCGACGGCCGACGAGCCGCTGTTCGGCTGCCTGTTCTTCCGCCAGGACCGGTAGCTGCCGGTGGCGATGTCGTACTCGCCGCCGTCGGGGTTGAGGTCAGGCATGATCCAGATCTCCCTGGAGTTCACCAGGTTCGTGATCCGGGAGTCGGTACCGTGGCCGTCGGTGAGCAGGTCCATGATGTACAGGGCCATCTCGACGGTGAGGTGCTCGCGGGCGTGCTGGTGCGCGGTGAAGAGCACCTCCGTCTCCGCCTCGTCCGCCCCCACGTTGTCGCTGATCTTGACTCCGATCAGCGGCCTGCCCTCGTGTGAGGCGCCGTACGTGAACTTACTGGCGATCGCCGGATGATCGGCGACCAGGTCGTCCACGTACGCGGTCATCTCCGCGTAGTTGTGATAGCCCGAGTCCGATGGCGGGAAGTCAGCTGCCGCGACACCGGACGGGGGCAACGGGCGCGGGACCTCCACCACCCGGTAGCCGAGCTTCCTGATCGCGGAGACCTCGGCTTCCGTGGCGGTGATCAGGACCGAGTCCTGAGTCACCTCGTCGATGGCGGCACCGGTCGAGGCGACCGCACTGCGTTCCTGCGCGTTCGCCGGGCCCTGCACGCGATACTGCTTGTTCGCCGGCGGCTCCGCGCTGGCCCCCGCCCCGGTCATGCCGGTCAGGCAGATCAATCCCAGGACGGCGAGCAGGATGACTAATCGGCGTTTCACCATGTCCTCCCAGACGCGCGGGCTCGGTGTTGACGCGCGCCTGAACTGAGAGTGAAGACGCGAGCGGGCCTCGGAAAGACCCAAATATTCGGCTACTCCGTCAGGGGCCAGCCCTGATGCATCGAGCAGGGGTTGGGCTCGCGATACCGTGATATGTCATCACGTTTCATCTGGAGCGAGCCGGCATGTTCTTCGGGATCACCGACATCTGGACCTACGTCATCGGTGCCTTCTTCATCATTCTCCTGCCAGGGCCCAACTCCCTGTACGTCCTGGCCCTCTCCGCTCAGCGCGGGGTGCGGCAGGGGTATCGGGCCGCCGCGGGGGTGTTCGTCGGCGACACCGTGCTGATGGCGCTGGCCGCCGCTGGGGCCGCGTCCCTGCTGCAGTCGTCACTGCTGCTGTTCTCGATCGTGAAGTACGCGGGTGCGGCGTACCTCGCCTGGATCGGGTTCCAGATGTTGCGCGGCGCCTGGCGGGCGTGGCGGGAGCGGCCCGACGGCGAGATCGGCGAGATCGGCGAGGCGGCCGCCGCGCCGGTGGCCGATTCCGGCAGGGCTCCGCGGCCCTTCCGGAAGGCGCTGGGGATCAGCCTGCTCAACCCGAAGGCGATCCTCTTCTTCGTCTCGTTCTTCGTCCAGTTCGTGGACCCGGGCTACGGCACGCCGGCGCTGTCGTTCCTCATTCTTGGGGCGATCATCCAGGTCTTCAGCCTCCTGTACCTGACGGCGCTGATCTTCGGCGGGAGTTTCCTGGCCTCCCAGTTCCGGACGCGCAGACGGCTCGGCGCCGGGCTCACCTCGGGGGTGGGAGTGCTGTTCCTGGGGTTCGGGGCGAAGCTGGCCACCACATCGCTGGGCTGACGGAAAAGTTATAGCGGCCTCGACGTGGGCGAACGCCGCCGCCCGGCGGAGGGGCGCCGGCGGAACGTGTCAAAAGAGGCAGTCACCATCCAGAGGGTCAGGTACGGTAAGCCACCGGTAAGCGACCGGCAACTACCCGATGCGATCGTCATAGGCGTCAGGGTGGCCGCCAGGTGACATCGAGCGGCCCATCTGGCAAGCCTGCCAGCCCGAAGCCCGGGTAGTGCCCGGCCGATGGCCTAACTGCGGAGCAAGCCTTGAATCATCCTCCTGTGACCCTGCCCAGACTCACCGCCCTGGCTCGCCAGGCGGCGCCCCGGTTGCTCGAAGCCGTGGTGGCGCCGATGGCGGTGTTCTATCTCGCGATGGTGGTGCTGGGGCTCCAGTGGGCGCTCATCCTGACCTGCTCCTGGGTGTACGTCGGGGTGGCCTGGCGGTTGATCAGGGGTATTCCGGTGCCGGCGACGATGCTGCTGGCCGCGGCGGCGATCACGCTGCGGACGATCGTGGGCCTGTGGACGGGGACCTGGATGTGGTACTTCATCCAGCCGGAGCTCGGCACGATCTGCATCAGCATGGCCTTCCTCGCCTCGGTCCGGCTCAACAGGCCGCTCGTGCAGAAGCTCACCCTCGACTACATCCATCTGCCGAACGCGGTGCTCAAGCACGAGCGGGTGCGCAGGTTCTTCGCCAGGATCACGCTGCTGTGGGCGTTCGTGCTGCTGGCCAACTCGACGCTGAGCATCGCGCTGGCCGTGTACGAGTCGCTCGCCGGGACGCTCGGCGGATACATGGTGCTGCGTACGTCAGCGGTGGCCCTGATAAGCGGCCTGGCGATCGCCGTGTCCATCTTCGCTTTCAAGCGGGTCCTGCGCAGGCTGCACGTCGCGCACGGCTGAGCGCTCGGTGAGCAGGAACGCTCCACACATCGCCATCACGAGCCCGGTCAGCAGGCCGAACAGCTCCACGAGACTCGGCCCGCCGGAGGGGCCCCTGCTGAGCGGCCCGGCGGTGAGCGTGACGATCATCGCGTAGAGGCCCCATCCGAACATGACGCCCGAGCCGAGCCAGCCCACGACCAGCGGCCGCCAGAACGGGACGCGCCCGCGGGCCCGCACCAGCACCACGAGCGCCAGCCCGGCGGCGATGGTCAGCAGTCCCTTGAACCCCTCCTGCAGCGCGGCGACCGGCGACATCGTCGCGGCCACTTCCGGGGGCAGCCCGGCCGTGCCGCCCGCCGCCCAGTAGAGGCGGGCGCCGCCGAGCAGCGCGGTGACGAGCAGCGCTCCCCGGGCGACGACGGTCTGAAAGGATCGCGTCGGCGAGTCCGGACCGGAGCCGGTGGCGGTGGTGAAGACCGCCGGCCAGCGGTCACGGGCGTAGAGGACGAACGCCACCATGAGGCCGACGCCCTGCCCGATGAACCCCCCGTAGACGGCGCCGTACACCCACGGCTCGATCGGGCCGCCGGTGTCGAACAGGGACAGGCCCTCCAGCAGCACGCCGAGCGGCGCCATGACCATGATCACTAACAGCAGCCCGGTGCCGACCCAGAGGGGCAGCAGCACCGCCCAGGCCGGTAGGCGCATCCCCCAGCGCATGGTGAACGCCAGCGCCAGCACGAGCGCGACCGCGTCCATGCCGAACGTCATCGCGTTCATCGCGACCATCACCGAGCCGGTCATGAGGTCGGGGTCGCTGACCCCGATCGAGCTTCCGGTCAGCCAGAGCACCTTGAGAGTGAGGTAGGGCAGCATGGCGGCGATGGCCACGATCGCCGCGGTGATTCGGCCGATTCCGGCCTTCTGATCGTCCATGCTCCGAGCCTGCTCCCGCCGGCGCGGCGTGGCCTCCCGCGTCGAGGGGATCCGTCTCCCCCGCCCGGGGGAGCCTCAGGGCAGGTCGACGGCCAGCTCGAACCCGTCCGCGACGGGCCCCGCCCGCAGCGTGCCGCCTTCGAGCCGTACCCGCTCCTTGAGGCCTGCCAGCCCGAGGCCGCCGGTCAGCGCCACCGGCCGGGAGCGCGCGGCGGGCCCGTTGGCGACGGCGACGCGGTGCGGCGAGACGGTGACGGCGACCTCGGCGCCGGGCGCGTGCTTGGCCGCGTTGGTGAGCCCTTCCTGCACCACGGCGTGCGCCAGGCCCGGCACCGGCCCCGCCAGGTTCACCACGATCGTCATGCCGGAGGCGCGGGCCCGGTCGACCAGCGCGGTCACGTCCTCGTGCACCGGCAGCAGCGGGGCGGCGTCGGCGTCGTCGCGGAGCACGCCGATGATCTGGCGCAGCCGCTCGGTGGCGTCCGCCGCGGCCTCCCGCAGCTCGCCGGCCGCCTTGACCTGCGCGGGCTCCAGGGTGGGCGCCAGCTCCAGTCCGGCGGCCCGGACCGCGATGAGGGCCAGGTCGTGGCCGAGCGAGTCGTGCATGTCCCTGGCGATCCTGGCCCGCTCGCGCAGCCTCGCCTGTGCCTCGGCCGAGTGCCTCGCCTGCTCCCGCTGCAGCAGCAGCCTCCTGCGGAGCACGCCCAGCAGGTACGGCACCGCGTAGGTGCCCACGAGACCGGTGATCATGGTGGTCCACAGGGCGACCGTGCCGCCTTCCGACAGCACCAGGCGCACTCCGATGAGCGAGGTCAAGCAGGCCAGCACCAGGACCGGCCAGAGCTTGCGCGACCTCCGCCCGGACAGGTAGGCGTACCAGATCACGAACGGCGTGGTCACCGGGAAGGGGAAGATCTTCACCTCGGCGGCGGGCGGGGAGAGCCAGGTCAGGTCGGAGGTGGCGAGGCCCTCGCTGAAGTCCCACGGACCGAGTGGCAGCAGCAACGCCACCGCCGCCAGCGGCCACTCCCTGCCGACGAACACGGCCAGCCCGGCCAGCGCGACGCGGGGCACGGTGACCCACGCGAAGGCGGCCGGGTCATCGAGCGGATCGGGACCGATGGCGGACACCGCTATGGACAGCAGGACCCACAGCAGCACGTCCTTGACCACCTGGCGGCGGTTCTCGCGGCGCGGACGTCTCACGTACACGACGGTATAGGCCCCGCCCGGCACCCCGGAGCGGCCGAACGTCGATCACCGACCCTGACGAAAGTCGGGGTGGGGCACGCTCCCCCGCCGGGGTAGTGCTGGCTCCACCGCAAAGGCGGATATCTGCACTCCTGTGCTGGGCGTCGCCGGCCGCTTTGATCGAAGGGTGGCAGATGGGAGTCGTAGGCCCCCTGACGAAAGTCGGGGGTGCCGCGTGCCGATCGACCGATGTGCCATGACCTGCGGGGTTCGAAGCTGGAGACGGTACGGGCCCTGACCCCGCTAGGGGGAGGGTCCGCGTTCGACCGGGGAAATCCCCGATGTCTCGTGGCACCTCTCGCCGACAGGCTGTGAGGGCGCCCCAACGATCGGAGTACACGCTGATGTCGCACGCCGTCCTGGAGTTACTCCAGCAGGTGATGTCGTCCCCATGGCTGTATCTGGCGCTGTTCGGGCTCGCGGTGCTCGACGGGTTCTTCCCCGTCGTGCCCGCGGAGACCTCGGTGATCACCGCAGGGGTGTTCGCGGCGACCGGGCAGACGAACCTGGCGCTGGTGATCCTGGTCGCCGCGCTGGGCGCGTTCGCCGGTGACCACATCTCCTACCTGATCGGCTACAAGGCCGGTGGCAGGCTCCGCCGGCGCAAGGCGTTCGTGTGGGCGCAGAGCGCACTGGCCGAGCGCGGCGGGCTGGTCCTGGTCGTGGCCCGCTACATCCCCGGCGGCCGGACCGCGACGACGCTCACCATGGGCGCCGTCCGCCATCCGCTGCGCTCGTTCACCTTCTTCGACGCGATCGCGGCGGTCTCCTGGGGCGTCTATTCGGGCCTGATCGGGTTCTTCGGCGGGATGGCGTTCGAGAACGACCCGATCAAGGGCCTGCTGCTCGGGCTCGGCATCGCGCTGTCCGTCACCGCGATCGTCGAGATCGTCCGGTGGGCCAGGAAGCGACGCGCCATCAAGGCTTCTCCCCCGCGCCTTCCGGTGGACACATCCGTTTGACCCTGCCCGGTGACCATCCAGCTTGAAAGGAGTCGGCATGACTGTGCTGGCCGCGGCGATCGCCCTCATCGGCTCGCTGTTCTTCGCGCTCGGTGCCGCGTTGCAGCAGTTCGAGGCGTTCGGCACGGCCAAGCCGGGCCTGCTGGCCCTGCTGCGCAGGCCGCGCTGGCTGCTCGGGGGGCTGTCCATCCTGGCGGGTGGCGGTCTGCACATCGTCGCGCTCGGCCTCGGCCCGCTGACCGTCGTGCAGCCGATGGGCGTGGCCAGCCTGCTGTTCGCGCTGCCGATCGCCGCCACGCTGCACGGCCGCAGGCCCGCGCGGGGCGAGCTGGCCGCGGCGGGCGTGGTCGCGGCCGGGCTGATCTGCCTGGTGCTGATGGTGCCCGCGTCGGCCGGGCCGACCCGTCTGAGCCCGGACGGGGTGCTCCTCCTGCTCGGCGTGGCCGGGATCGCGGCGGTGCTGCTGTGGGCCGGCTCGAAGGCGGCCTCCCCGGCAGGCCGGGCCGCCCTCCTGGCGACCAGTTCGGGCGTGCTGTACGGCGCCACCGCCACGCTCGTGCGGGTCCTGGTGGACGGCGGCTGGAACTGGTGGTACCTGCTGGCGCTGCCCGTCCCGGCGCTGCTGGCGCTGGTGATGCTCCAGCGCGCCTACGCCGTCGGCCACTTCGGCGTCTCCTTCGCCTCCCTGCAGATCGCCGACCCGCTCACCGCGGTCGCCTTCGGCGCGCTGCTACTCGGTGAGCCGCTGCCCACCGGCGTGCTGCCGATCGCGGCGGCGGCGCTCACCGCGGTGGGCACGGTCGCCCTGGCGCGCACCACCCCGCTGGAGGCGCGGCACTGACCTTCCGCTGACCGCTGCCACCGCTCATCTCTCGAACACGGAGTCACCACCATGGCCATGCCGATGCGCACCATCGAAGCCCCCGCCGAACTCGCCCCCGTCCCGAACCGCCCCCGGCGGATCATGATCTCCAGCGACACCTACCCACCCGACGTGAACGGCGCCGCCTACTTCACCCACAGGCTGGCCACGGGCCTGGCCGCACGCGGCAACGAGGTGCACGTGGTCTGCCAGTCGGACCTGGGCCCGGCCACGGCCGACGTGGTCGACGGCGTCATCGTGCACCGGCTGCGCTCGGCGCCCCTGCTGGTCCACCCGACCATGCGCGTCACCGTTCCCGCCCGGCTGGACCGGCTGGTGGCCGCCATCGACCCGGACGTGCTGCACACCCAGGGCCACTTCGTCGTCGGCAGGTCCGCCATCGCCGCGGCCCGCCGCCGTGGCGTGCCGGTGGTGGCGACCAACCACTTCATGCCTGACAACCTCTTCCAGTTCGGCCACATCCCGGCCCGGCTGCGGGAGAAGGCCGGGCGGCTGGCCTGGCGCGACTTCGGTCGCGTCTTCGCCAAGGCCGACCGCATCACCACGCCCACCCCGCTGGCCGCCGGGCTGCTGGCCGCCCAGGGCTTCGGCCACGAGGTCGAGCCGGTCTCCTGCGGCATCGACCTGACCCGCTTCCACCCTCACGCCGAGCCGAAGGCCTGGGCCCGCAAGCGGTTCGAGCTGCCCGACCGCCCCACGGTGCTGTTCGTCGGCCGGCTGGACGAGGAGAAGCGGCTGGACGAGATCGTGCGGGCGCTGCCGTACGTGCTCAACGAGACCGACGCGCAGGTCGCGCTCGTCGGCAAGGGTAACCAGCGCGGTGAGCTGGAGAAGCTGGCCAGGCGCATCGGCGTGGCCGAGCGGGTGTTCTTCCTCGGGTTCGTGCCCGACGAGAGCATGCCGCAGGCGTTCGCCGCCGCCGACGTGTTCGCCATGCCGGGAGTCGCGGAGCTGCAGAGCATCGCGACGCTGGAGGCGATGGCCAGCGGGCTGCCCGTGGTCGCGGCCGACGCGATGGCGCTGCCGCACCTGGTCGACGGCAACGGCTACCTGTTCGAGCCGGGCGACGTGATCTCCCTGGCCGGACATCTGACCCGCGTGCTCACCGACGACGCCCTGCGCGAGCGCCTCGGCCGGGCCAGCCGCGAGCTGGCCCTCACCCATGACGACCAGAACTCGCTGGCCCGTTTCGAGCAGATCTACGATGAGGTGACGCGATGACCGAGAAGGCGACGGGCGCCGTGACCGTCACGGGCGCGCTGGTCGCCGTCCTGGCGCTCGGCTACGCGCAGCTCGCGCTGCCCGCGCAGCCGCTGCTCAGCGACTACGCGCTGGTCTCCGGCGGGCTGCTGCCCGTGCTGCTCGGCATGCTCGCCCTCGCGGTGGCGTGCCTGTCCCTCGCGTACGGTCTCGCCGCGGCCGGTGATCCGGGACGCACCGCGGCGACCAGGGTGCTGCTGGTGGCCGCGGCCGGCGGTCTGATGATGAGCGCGATGTTCCCCACCGACCCGGGCAACTCCCCGATCGACTCGCTGTCCGGCGAGATCCACCGCTGGGCGGCGGCGGTCGTCTTCACCACCCTGCCCGTCGCCGGGTGGACCCTGGCGCGCGGGCGCGCGGCGCTGCCTCGCTGGAACGCCGTCAGGGCCATGAGCGTGACCTCCGTGCTGGCCCTGGCCGTCTACCTGGCCGCGCATCCGGCCTCCTTCACCTCGCCGTGGATCGGCGGCGACGCCTACTACGGGCTGCTCGAGCGCGCCCTGGTGCTGGCCGAGATCGCGCTGATCGTCACCATGGCCCTGGCCTGCCGGCAGCGTCCGGCCGCGACCGCCTCGACGACGGTGACCGAGTCGTCCGCCCGCGACGAACGCCTGGCCGCCTGAGGCGCGGGCATGCTTCGACGCCCGGCGAACGGAAGCCGTTCTAACGTGAACCCATGCTCATCACCCGCCACGCCGAAGCCCGCGCGCTGCTCGCGGACCCCCGCTACGTCCCGCCGCCGGTGCGCCAGGACGCCGAGGCCGGAACGCTCGCCTGGCTCCGCGCGCAGGTGTCGCGCTTCAGCTCCGGGCAAGTCCACGCCGAGCGGCGGCGGCTGCTGACCGCGCTCCTGGCGACGCTCGACGCGGGCACGCTGCGAGCGGCGGCCAGGGCGCTGACGCTGGAGCGGGAGGGCGCGTGGCGGGGAGTCCCCGCGACGGTCCTCGGTGTGGCGCTCGGCTTCGACGGCGACCGCCGCCTGGCCGAGGCGGTGCGGGCCGCCGCGACCGGATACCTGTCCGGCGAGGAGAGCCCGGAGGCGGACGCCGCGGTCACCGAGCTGGTCCGCCTGGCCGCTGCGGCCCCGCCCGGCCCCGTCGCGCGGATCTCACTGCTCCTGCAGGCGCACGCCGCCACCGAGGGCCTGATCGCGGGCGCGCTCGCGCACGCCGGACCCGGCGGCGGGGTGGACGCCCTGCTGCACGAGACGCTCCGGCACGATCCGCCGCTGACGGCCACCCGCAGGGTCCATCGGGAGACCGGGGCCGAGGTGGTGATCGATCTCGTGGCGGCCAACCGCGACCCGGACGTGTTCGGCGCGCCCGAGGCGTTCGACGCGTCGCGGGGCGAGACGCCGCATCTGACGTTCGGGGCCGGGGTAAGGCCCTGCCCGGCGTCCCGGCACGGGCTCGCGCTCGCCGCGGGCGTGCTGGAGGCCCTGCTGACCTTGGAGGAACGATGAGCGTGGCCTTCCGCGAGCTGCACCGGCCCGGCGACCCCCTGCTCCTGCCCAACGCCTGGGACTACGGCTCGGCGGCGATGCTCGCCCGGCAGGGCTTCGCCGCCATCGGCACCACCAGCCTGGGCGTCGCCGCCGTGCACGGCAAGCCGGACGCCGCCGGCACCACCGAGGCCGAGACGGTGGCGCTCGCCAGGGCGGTCCGGGATCTCGGCGTGCTGGTGACCGTGGACGTCGAGGGTGGCTTCAGCGACGACCCGGCGCAGGTGTCGGAGCTCGTCGCGACGCTGAGCCGACTCGGGGTCGTGGGAGTCAACCTGGAGGACGGCCGCGCTGACGGCACGCTACGCCCCGTCGAGGCCCACCAGGCGATCATCGAGGCGGCGAAGGGCCACGGCGTGTTCGTGAACGCCAGGACCGACACCCGCTGGCTCGGGACGGGCGACACCTTCGAGCGGGTGCGCGCCTACGGGCACGCGGACGGCATCTTCGTGCCGGGGCTCAGCGATCTGGACGAGATCGCGCGGCTGGTGGAGAGCACGCCGCTGCCGGTGAACGTGCTCTACCAGCCGGGCGGCGCGACTCTGGCCGAGCTCGCCGCGGCCGGCGTGGCCAGGGTGAGCACCGGGTCGCTGCTCTATCGGGCGAGCCTTCGGGGCGCGCTGGCGGCACTGCCCGGCGTAACCGGAGAACCCGGACTGCCCAGCTACGCCGACATCGCCGACATGCTGCCCAAGCCGTGATAATCGAGGCATGCGCTTCGAGATTCTTGGGCCCACCGAAGTGCTGGGCGACGGCGGAGCACCGGTGCCGCTCGGCGGCCCCCGGGTGCGCGCGCTGCTCGCCCTGCTCGCCCTGGAGGCCGGGCGGATCGTCGGCGCCGAGCCACTCGTCGACGGCCTGTACGGGCCGCGGCCTCCCGACGGCGTGGCCAACGCGCTGCAGTCGCAGGTGTCCAGGCTGCGCAGGGCGCTGGGGCGCGACCGGGTGGAGTTCCACCCCTCGGGTTACCGGCTGGTGGCCGATCCGCTCGACGTGGACGCGCACCGGTTCGAGCGGTTGGCCGCCGAGGGCAGGCAGGCGCTGACCGGCGGCGATCCCCGGCGTGCCGCCGGGCTCCTGCGCGAGGGCCTGGAGCTGTGGCGGGGCGCGCCGCTCGCCGACGCCCCGCACGCGGAGGCCGCCGCCGCCCGGCTGACCGAGCTGCGCCTGGCCGCCATCGAGGACCGTGTCCAGGCCGATCTCGACCTGGGCCGCCACCGCGAGCTCGTCGCCGAGCTGAGCCAGCTCACCGCCGCCCACCCGCTGCGCGAGCGGCCACGCGCCCAGCTCATGCGGGCGCTCTACGGCAGCGGCCGGCAGGCCGAGGCGCTGTCCGCCTACGAGGACGGGCGGCGCGTCCTGGACGAGGAGCTCGGCGTCGAGCCGGGAGCGGAGCTGGCCGCCGCCCACCTCGCGGTGCTGCGAGCCGACCCGGCGCTCGGCGCGCCGGCCGCGAGCGCGGTCCGGCAGGGCATGCGCGCCCAGCTCACCAGCTTCGTGGGCAGGGCGGAGGAGCTCCGCCAGGTGCGCGCCGAGCTGGCACGGGCCAGGCTGGTCACGCTGATCGGCCCGGGCGGCGCCGGAAAGACCCGGTTGTCCGTCGAGGTCGCCGAGCGGACCGAAGGTGACGTGTGCCTCGTGCAGCTCGCGCCCGTCACCGACGGCTCGGAGGTGGCGCTGGCCGTGCTGGCCGCGCTCGACATCCGCGACCGGACGCACGCCAGGGACCTGCCGACCGCGGAGCCGGCAGCGCGCCTGGCGACCGCACTCGCCGACCGCGAACTGCTGCTGGTGCTGGACAACTGCGAGCACCTCATCGAGGAGACCGCGGCCCTGGCGGACACGCTGCTGGCCGCCTGCCCCGACCTGCGCGTGCTGACGACCAGCCGCGAGGCGCTCGGCATCACCGGCGAGTCCATCGTTCCCGTCTCCCCGCTGCCGCTGCCGCCGCCCGACGCCGCCGACCCGCTGGACTACCCCGCCGTCCGGCTGTTCGCCGACCGGGCGGCCGCGGTACGGCCGTCGTTCGAGGTCGGACCGGACAACGCGGCGGAGGTCAGCCGCATCTGCCGCGCGCTCGACGGGCTGCCGCTGGCCATCGAGCTCGCGGCGGCCAGGCTGCGCACGCTGTCCGTGTCGGAGGTGGCGGCCCGGCTGGACGACCGCTTCAGGCTCCTGGCCCGCGGCAGCCGCACGGCGCTGCCCAGACACCAGACGCTGCGCGCGGTGGTCGCCTGGAGCTGGGACCTGCTGGACGACAGCGAGCAGCGGCTGGCCAGGCGGCTGACGGTGTTCGCGGGCGGCGCGACGGCGCAGGCGGCCGAGCGGGTGTGCGGGCTGCCTGAGGAGGTGCTGTTCTCGCTGGCGGAGAAGTCGCTGGTCGAGAGCGTCGACGGGCGCTACCGGATGCTGCGGACGATCCGGGCGTTCTGCGCCGAGCAGCTCGATGCGGCGGACGAGGGCGAGGCGATCCGGCACGCGCACGCCGCCTACTACCTGGATTTCGTACGCACCGCCGATCCGCACCTGCGCAGCGCCGAGCAGCTCGACTGGCTGGCCCGTCTGGACGAGGAGAGCGACGACGTCAGCGCGGCCGTGCGCTGGGCCACCGAGTCGGGCCCGAGGGAGCTGGCGCTGCGGCTGCTCGCCCAGGCGGCCTGCTACTGGTGGATGCGCGGCCACCGCGTCGCCAGCGCCAACCTGGCCGCCGACCTGCTGGCGCGGCTCGACGGCTCGCCGCCGGACGGCCTGGACGAGGAGTACGTCATGTGCGTGCTGGTCGCCGCGTGGGCCGGCCACGTCGGCGAGGAGCTCGCGACCCGCCTGCGCACCCTCCAAGGGCTGCTGCCCGAGGAGTATCTGCCGACGCGGCTGGAGGTTCTGACGCTGCTCCTTCCCATGTTCACCGGCCCTCCCTCCAACTACATGGTGATGGAGGACACGCGCGCGATCATCGACGCCCTGCCGCCGTGGCCGAGGGCGCTCACCCACTGCGGCACGGCGTTCGTCCACCAGATCGAAGGCAGGCCGGAGGACGCCAGAGTCGAGTTCGAGCTGTCGCTGGCCGCGTTCCGGGCGATGGGCGAGCGCTGGGGGAGCATGATCGTCCTGGCCGGGCTCGGCGACCTCGCCTTCGAACAGGACGACTACGCCGCCGCCCACGCGATGGCCGACGAGGCGCTGAGACTGTCGCGTGAGCTGGGCGCGATGGCCGACATCGCCGAGAACCTGTGCCGCCGAGCCGACGCGGTCGCCCGCACCGGCGACCCGGCCGAGGCGCGGGAGGACTACCGGGTCGCCGCCGAGCTGTCCCGCCGGATCGGCTCACCCGACACCCTGGCCAGGGCGGACTGCGGGCTGGGCGAGGTGGCGCTGTCCGAGGGCGACTTCGGTGAGGCGCGCCGCCGGCTGGAGCAGGCCCGCGCCGAGTGCCCCGACCAGTGGTACAGCACCGGCGAACTCGCCGACCGCATCCAGGCCGGGCTGACACGGCTGGGAGCGCTCGTCAGCGGGCGGTAGGCCACCGGTCAGCGCCCGCCTCGAAGGTGGTCGCATGACAAAGAAATGGTCCAGCCTGGCCATCGCCTGCGTGGCCACCCTCCTGCTGTCACTGGATCTCACGGTGCTGCACCTCGCGTTGCCGAGGCTGGTCGCCGACCTCGGCGCCAGCTCCACCCAACTGCTGTGGATCGGCGACATCTACGGCTTCGCGCTCGCCGGCCTGCTCATCACCATGGGCAACCTCGGTGACCGCATCGGGCGCAAGCGGCTGCTGCTCATCGGCGCGGTGGCGTTCGGCGCGGCCTCCGCGGTCACCGCGTACGCGCCCACGCCGGAGTTGCTCATCGCGGCCAGGGCGCTGCTGGGGGTGGCCGGCGCGACGATCATGCCGTCGACGCTGTCGATCATCCGCAACGTGTTCACCGACCCGGGCGAGCGGACCGCGGCCATCGGCATCTGGAGCGGAATGAGCGCGGCCGGGTTCGCCGTGGGGCCGGTGGTCGGCGGGCTGCTGCTGGACCACTTCTGGTGGGGGTCGGTGTTCCTGATCAACGTGCCGATCATGGCGATCGTGCTGGTGGGCGGCATCCTCGTGCTGCCCGAGTCCCGCAACCCGGACGCGGGCCGCATCGACCTGCCGAGCGTGGCGCTGTCCTTCACCGGCATCATCGCGGTCATCTACGCCATCAAGGAGGCGGCGCACGACGGCCTGGGGCACGCCGACGTGGCGGTGGCCGCGGTGCTGGGGATCGCCTGCCTGGTGGTCTTCGGCCTGCGGCAGACCCGGCTGGCCGAGCCGCTGATCGACGTGCGGCTCTTCAGGCGTCGGGCGTTCAGCGCGTCGATCGGCACCAACCTGCTGGCGATCTTCACGATGATGGCCATGTCGCTGATCTTCGCGTGGTACTTCCAGCTCGTGCTCGGCTGGTCGCCGCTGCAGGCAGGGCTGGCCGGCCTGCCCGGAGGGCTGAGCGGCGCCGTCGGCGGGATCCTCGCGGCCAAGCTCATCAACCCCCTCGGCAGGAACGGGGTCGTGGCACTCGGGCTCGCCCTGAACGCCGCCGCGTTCCTCTACTACAGCACGCTCGGCCTCGATCTCAACTATCTGACCATGGTGGGCGCCATGATGATCGGCGGCATGGGCATCGGGCTGGCGTTCACCGTCAACAACGACAACGTGCTCGCCACGGTCCCCGCCCAGCGGGCGGGGGCGGCGGCCGCGGTGTCGGAGACGTCGTTCGAGCTGGGCGGGGCGCTCGGCATCGCCATCCTGGGCACCCTGCTGAACAGCACCTACAGCAGTGCCCTCCAGCTACCCGCCGGGATCCCGGGCGAGGCGGCCAGGGAGTCGATCGCCGGAGCGCTGAACACGGCCGAGTCGCTGCCCCCCGAGCAGGCCGGGCAGCTCATGGGGGCGGCCCGGTTGGCCTTCGTCGAGGCCGTGCACGTCACCTCGCTGACCACGGCCGCGATGCTGGCCGTCGTCGCCGTGCTCGCTCTGGTGGGGCTGCGCGGCGTGCCCAAGGTCATCCCCGAGGAGGTGCTGGCACGCGCGCACTCGTGACAGCAACGGCGTCCCGGCGGCGCCGCGTCATCGCCGGCTCGCGCAGGGGGCGGCGCGCCTGCACGGCTCGGCGCTCATGGCGGCCTGCATCCGGCCCGCAGCCTGGGAGCCGATCGGCGCCGACTACCGCAGCGACCTGGTGGTGCTCCGGCGGATGAGCCCCTGATCCTCAGGTGGTGGGATGGGCGGCACAGGGGCGGGTCCGCGACGGCGAGAGCTCGCCGAGGCGGGTGCCGATGAGCCGTGACAGACCCTCGATCGCCTGGATGCCCCGGCCGTGGCTCGGCTGCTGGTCGGTCTGCACCGACAGCAGCAGGTCCCTGCCGGGGCCGGCGATGCGGCCGTAGCTGGTCACCGCCCAGGTGTTGTGTACGAACGGCCGGGGCGTCCAGCCGTTCTTGAGCGCCACCCGGTCGCCTCGCCGTGCGGCGGCGCTGACGCCCCAGGCCTGCTCGCGCTGGACACGTCCCATCAGTCCGAGCACCAGGTTCCGATCAGCCTCGCCCAGCCCTCTGCCACCGCTGACCAGGAGCTTCAGCAGCCGGACCCGGTCGGCGGGGCTGGTGCTGGTGCCGCCCCAGTAGCGGCTCGGCCCCGGCGTCGTCTCCCGCAGCCCGATCTTCCGGTAGAAGGCGGCCATCCCGGCTCCCGCGCCGACCCGCCCCCACAGCGCGTCGGCGGCGCGGTTGTCACTCTCGCGGATCATGCGGGAGGCGAGGTCCCGCTCCCCCGCGCTCAGCCGTTCACGGCGCGCCAGCAGCGCCAGGAGGATGTCGACCTTGGCGCCGCTGGCCGTGATAATCGCGTTCTCGTGCTCCGCGTGCCCCAGTCTCACCCCGCTGACCAGGTCGAGCGCGCTGTAGGCGAGCCGCCCCGGCTGCCTGCCCAGATAGCGGTCGGCCTCCCGCGACAGGCGGGCCCGCGCCACGGCGGCGGCCTTCACGTCGGGCAGGGTCAGCAAGCAGCGGGCCGCGACGGCGGGCAGTCGCGCCACCTCGGGGACGCTCCTGGCCGCCTCGCTCTCGCAACCGCCCATGAGCACCAGGGCCAGCCCTGCCCACCATCTCCCACGCACGCGCCAACCCCCGTGTTCTCACTGGGGGTATGACGCTTTCCTGCCCAACCGCCTCACTTGTCACACATGCCCCGGCAGCAGCACCAGCTTGCCCACCGTGCGCCGTTCGGCCAGGTCGGTCAGCGCGCGGGCGGCCTCCGACAGCGGGTAGGTGCCGCCGGTCAGTGGCCGGATCCGGCCCGACTCGGTCAGCTCGATGAGCTCGCGCATCGGGTGCCCGGCGATGCCGTGCTCGACGATCAGCGGTTTGAGCCAGAACCCGACGACGCCCGCGTTGATCGCGGTCAGCATGCCGGGGTCGACCGGCTGCGCCGGCTCCCCCGAGGACGTGCCGTACGTCACCAGCCGGCCGAAGGCCGCCAGCGTGCCGAGGGCGGCCTCGAAGACGGCGCCGCCCACCGCGTCCAGCACGATGTCCACCGGCCGCCCGCCGTTGGCCTCGAGGACCCGCTCGGTGTAACCCGTCGCCGCGCCGTCCACCGCCTCGTCGGCGCCCAGCTCGACGGCCAGTTCCCGCTTGTCCGCGGTGGAGGCGGTGGCGATCACCCGGCCGGCGCCGAACACCTTGGCGAGCTGGACGGCCAGGCTGCCCACCCCGCCCGCCGCCGAGTTGACCACCACGCTCTCGCCCTCGCCCAGCCGGGCCGCCGACCGGAGCAGGTGCCAGGCGGTCAGCCCCTGCACAAGCAGCGCCAGTGCCTCACCGGGCGGGAGGTCGTCGGGCACGCCCACCAGATGATCCCGTGCCAGCACCGCCTTGGAGGCGAAGCCGCCCGCGGTGAACGCCATCACCCGCCGCCCGTCCGCCGCCCGGCCGAGCACCTCGTTGCCGGGGATGAACGGCAGCCGGTCAGGAGCGGAGTAGACGCCCGCGATCTGGCGCACGTCGGCGAAGTTCACCCCCGCCGCCTCGACCTCCACGAGCACCTGTCCCGGCCCCACCACGGGATCCGGCACCTCGACCTCTTCGAGCACCTCCGGCCCGCCGAAGCGGGCGAACTGGACGGCACGCATGACTCCCCCAAGTCTCGAAGCCCTCCCACCGCTCACGATAGCGGTGAGCGACCGAGACCTGACTAGAGGTGCTCGCCCAGGAACTCGGCGGTCGCGTCGACGGCCTGCGTGACGTACGGCTCGCGGTCGTACAGGTCGATGTGCTGCTTGGCGTCCAGCCACACGATCCGCTTCGGCTCGTCCAGCCGCTTGTAGGCCTCCTCGGCGCCCTCGGGCGAGCAGAACCGGTCGACGACCCCGTGCACGATCAGGGCCGGCCGGGGCGACAGGAAGTCCGCGCCCATCATGTTGTCCATCGTGATCAGCTCGCGCACGCTGGCCCGGGTGACCTGGTTGGCCCAGTGCGGGGAGGCCGACCTGTCGGTGCCGTAGTAGGCGTACGGCTCGTCTCCCGGCATGGCGGCCTCGCCCCCCTCCGCCACGGCCGGCAGGTATTCGACCGGCCCGCCCTGGTCCTGCCGCTCCAGCACCTCGGTGAACGAGCCGAGCGCCGCCTGGTAGTCCATGCCCGACCGCATGCTGTAGGGGTTGTTGTAGGCCCCCGCGATGCCCGCGAACGCCTTCACCCGGGGGTCGAAGGCGGCGAACTTCAGCGCGTAGCCGCCGCCCAGGCAGATGCCGATCGCGCCGATCCGGTCCCCGTCGACCTCCGGCCTGGCGCGCAGGAACGACACCGCGGCCCGCAGGTCACGCAGCTTGCCCTCCGGGTCCTCGTGGCAGCGCGGCTGCCCGCCGGACTCGCCCCAGTTGCGGTGGTCGATGGCCAGGGTGACGTATCCGCGCGCGGCGAGCCGCTCCGCGTAGAGCCCCGTGACCTGGTCGCGCACCCCCGTGAACGGTCCGGTGAACACCAGCGCGGGACGCGCCCCGGAGCCTTCGGGCACCCGCAGATCTCCCACCAGCGTGACGCCGTCAGCGGCGAACTCAACCTTCATGGCCCTAGTCTGCGCGAAACGCCCGCGGCACGGTATACCGCGGGCGTTCCCGATCAGGAGTCGAAGCCGAGGCCCATCCGGTCCAGGGCGCGCAGCCACAGGTTGCGCCTGCCCTGGTGCTGGTCGGCCTGGGCGATCGACCAGCGGGTGAACTGGATGACCCCCGAGCGCACCGGCTCCGGCGGGAAGGGGACGGGCTTCTCCTTCACCATGCGCAGCTCCGTCCGCTCCGTGGGCTCGCCCGAGAGCAGGTCGAGCATCACGTTGGCGCCGAAGCGGGTGGCGCCGACGCCCATGCCGGTGTAGCCGACGGCGTAGGCCAGCCGCCCGCCGTGCGCCTGCCCGTAGAAGGCGCTGAACCGGCTGCAGGTGTCGATCACGCCGCCCCAGCGGTGCGTGAACCGCACCGGCTCCAGCTGCGGGAAGGTGTCGTAGAAGTGCCCGGCCAGCTTGACGAAGGTCTCGTCGCGCTGGTCGTACTCCGGCTTGACGTGGCCGCCGTTGTAGTAGACGGCGTCGTAGCCGCCCCACAGGATGCGGTTGTCGTCGGTCAGCCGGTAGTAGTGGAACTGGTTGGCCGAGTCGCCCACGCCCTGCCTGTTGTGCCAGCCCACCTCGGCGAGCTGCGTGTCGCTGAGCGGCTCGGTCATCAGGGCGTAGTCGTACACCGGCACCACGAAGTGCCGCAGGCGCCGCAGCAGCGGCGGGAACACGCCGGTGCCGAGCGCCACCCGGCGGGCTGTGACGGACCCCTGCGGGGTGCGCAGGCCGATCGTGACGCCGTCGTCGTGCAGCGAGCGGACCGGGGTGCGCTCGTGGACCCGCACGCCGAGCCGGACGCACGCCTCGCGCAGGCCCCAGGCCAGCCTGGCGGGGTCCAGCATGGCGCAGCCGCTGCGCTCCCACAGCCCGCCCAGATAGGTGGGCGAGTTGACCTCGGCCCGCACCTGGTCCTGGTCGAGCGGCAGGTAGTCGAGGCCGAGCTGCTCGATCAGGTCGAGGTGCTCGTGCAGCGCGTCGAGCTGCCACGGCTCGGTGGCGACGTTCAGCTCTCCGGTGCGCTCGAAGGAGCAGTCGACGCCGTAGCGCTCCAGCGTCCGCTCGATCTCGTCCAGGTTCTCGACACCCATGCGCTCCAGCCGGTCGATCTCGTCCGGCCAGCGCTCCAGCCCGTTGGCCAGGCCATGGGTGAGGGTCGCCATGCAGAATCCGCCGTTGCGGCCGGACGCCGCCCAGCCGATCCTGCGCCCCTCCAGCAGGATCACGTCCTGCGACGGGTCGCGTTCCTTGGCCATCAGGGCGGTCCACAGCCCCGAGAAGCCGCCGCCGACGACCACCAGGTCGGCGCTGGTGTTTCCGACGAGCCGTGGTCGCGGCTCTGGCCTGGCCGGACTGTCCAGCCAGTACGGCTTGCGCTCCGCGTCAGCAAGCGCCTTCAGCGGATCCACAAATCCCACATCCCTTACGGTGACTGTTTTTCGAAAATCGCGGGACCAAAATGGTGATCACGCGCGGGTTCCCCCCGCCGGAATCCGATCTCGCCTCCCTGTTCTTTGCCGGACGACACCGAGCCCCCGCTCGCGCGGGGGGTCTTACGGGTGGTTTCAGATGCGCCGCCGCGCCACGACCGCGTTGGCGATCGCGATCAGCACGCCGATACCGAAGATCAGCGTACCCATGACGTTCACCTGTGGAGGAATGCCCGTCTTGACCGAGCCGACGATCCACAGCGGGAAGGTGAGCGTCGAGCCGTTGACGAAGCTGGTGACCACGTAGTCGTCGATGGACAGCGCGAACGCCAGCATCGCGCCCGCCAGCACGCCGGGCAGGATCGTCGGCAGCGTGACCTGCCTGAACGTGGCCCAGGGGCCCGCTCCCAGGTCCTTGGCCGCCTCCTCCAGCGCCGGGTCCAGCGTGACGACCCGGGCCCGCACGGTCACGGTCACGAAGGACAGCGAGAACAGCACGTGCGCGATCGTGATGGTCACCGCGTCGCGCGGCAGGTTGGCCGAGACGAACAGCGACAGCAGCGAGGCGCCCATGACGAGCTCGGGCGTGGAGATGGCGGCGAAGACCAGGAAGTTCGTCGCCCCCTGGCCGCGGAAGCGATAGCGGCCGAGCGCCAGCCCCAGCATCGTGCCGATCACCACGGTGATGACCGTGCTGGCCGCCGCGATGAGGATCGAGTTGCGCAGGGCCGTGGTCAGGTCTGGGATCGCGAAGAGCTGCTCGTACCACTTGAGGGTGAAGCCGTGCCACCTGGTGTTGGACTTGCTCGGCGTGTCGTTGAAGCCGAACAGGATCATCACGGCGATCGGTGAGGAGAGCCAGATGATGACCAGCCAGGTGTAGCCGTGCAGCAGCCGGTCGCCGAGCCGTGCGCGCCTCATCGGGCCGCCGCCTCTAGCACGTTCTCGGTGCCGAGCACCCTGGCGTAGATGAAGATGCCCACCAGCAGGACCGCCATCAGCGTGAACGACAGCGCCGAGGCCGTCGGGTAGTCGGCGTTGACCAGATACTCCGTCTGGATGATGTTGCCGATCATGGTGTTGCCCGTGCCGCCGAGCACCTGGGCGTTGATCGGGTCGGCCGTGGCGGGCACGAACGTCATCAGCACCCCGGCGAACACTCCCGGCAGCGACAGCGGCAGCACCACCTTGCGGAAGGCCGCCCCCCGCGTGGCGTAGAGGTCGTGCGCCGCCTCCACCACGCGCGGGTCCACCCGCTCCAGCGACACGTAGATCGGCAGGATCATGAACGGCAGCCAGTTGTACGCCAGTCCCGCCACCACCGCGAACGCCGTGGCCAGCACGTGGAAGTCGGCGGGCAGCAGGCCCCAGCCCTTCAGCGTGCCGAACAGGATCCCGTCGTCGGACAGCAGGAAGCCCCACGCGATGGTCCGCAGCACGAACGACACGAAGAACGGCAGCAGCAGCAGGAACAGGTACATCGACTTGCGGCTGCCGCCCTTGAAGGCGATCCAGTAGGCCACCGGGTAGCCGATCAGCAGCATGGCGACGGTCGCCAGCCCGCCGTACACCAGGGAGCGCGCGAACTGGGTGCTGTAGCCGCTGATCGCGTTGCTGTAGTTGGAGACGCTGAACGTCATGACGAAGCCGTCGATCACGTTGCCGGTCTGCAGCGACACCGACGCCATCGCCGCCAGCGGCACGACCAGGAAGATCGCCAGCCACATCCAGCTCGGCAGGGCGAGCAGGTAGGGGGTGAGCCGTCTCATCGGCCTACGCCTGGGTGATCGACTGGAAGATCGGGTTGAACACCTGCTCCTGCGCGGTGGTGAGCTTGGTGTAGCTGTGCAGCTTGGCGTAGTCGGCGTCGGTCGGGAACATCAGCGGGCTGTCGACCATGTCCAGCAGCGCCTGCTTGTCCTCGCCGGTCGCGCTGTCGGCCTTCTTGCGCAGCAGGTCCTGCACCGCGGGGACCGGGGTGACGAACTGGATGAACTCGTCCAGCTCCGCGGCCACCTCAGGCTTGTACAGGAAGTCCATGAGCATCATCGCGTCCACCGGGTTGGCGGCGCCCTTAGGGATGAGCATGTTGTCGGTCCAGATCGTGCCGCCCTCCTGGGGCACCACGAACTTGACCGGCTCCCCGGCGAGCTGGCGCTGGAAGACATCGCCCGACCAGGCCATGGTCACCCAGACGTCGCCCTTGGAGACGGCGTCGATGTAGTTCTGGTCGTAGTACTTGCGCACGATCCCGGCGTCACGCTGGGCCTTGAGCTTCTCCCCCGCCTTCTTCCACTCGGCCTCGGTGGAGTTCTCGGGGTCGATGCCGAGGGCGATCATGCCGAAGTTGGCGATCTCCTGGGCGTCGCTCATCATGCCGACCCGGCCCTTGTACTTGGGGTCGAACAGCGCCTCGATGCTGGTGACGTCGTCCTTGACGTACTTGGTGTTGTACGCGATCCCGGTCACGCCCGAGGTGTACGGCATCGTGTGGACGTTGCCCGGGTCGTAGGAGCGCTCCTTGTACTTGGCGCCGGCGTTCGCCAGGAAGTTCGGCATCTTCGACTGGTCGAGCGCCACCACGTAACCGAGCTCGATCATGTGCTGGAGCTGGATGCCGTTGGTCATGACGACGATGTCGTAGCCCAGCGACTGGCCGGCGCGGAGCACGGGGTCGGCCTTCCCGAAGAACTCCGCGTTCTCGTTGATGACCTCCTTGTACTCGTAGGAGATCCCGGTTGCCTGCTTGAACTGCTCCAGCGGGGCCTTGTCCTCCGGCATGTACTCGGGCCAGTTGGCGAAGACGACCTTGCCGTGCTTCTGCTGCTTGGCCCAGTATTCCTGGACGGCGTCGGCCTTGGGCGGCGCCGCCTTCTGGCCCTCCACGCCACAGGCGGCCAGGGCGAGCCCGGCCGCTGACAGACCGGCGATCCTGAAGGCTTCGCGTCGGGTTCGGGGCTGGGTCATCCCTCTGACGAGTGCAGGGGTGTACAGGCGGTTCATGAGGAGCTATCAACTTCCAATCACGTAAGAATGCTGCGCCTGCCACGACAACCAGACGGAGTCGCCTCGCTCGGCCGTGATCGTCGAGTCGTGCGCATTCTGCTGGAACACCGTGATCTCGGCCCCGTCGGCCAGGCTCACCGCGTAACTGTTGTAGGTACCCAGGTAGACCACCTCGGCCACGGTCCCCCGAACGGCGCTCATGCCACCGCCGGGTTCCTCCGTGGTGATGGTGATCTTCTCCGGCCTGACGGTCACCGACACCTCGCCGTCGTGCTCGGGCACCAGCACCCGGCCGTTCCCGATCTTCAGGACGCCTCCGGTGGCGGTGCCGGCCATCAGGTTGGAGGTGCCGATGAATCCGGCCACGAACGTGGTCGCGGGACTCTCGTAGATCTGGCGCGGCCTGGCGAGCTGCTCGACCAGGCCGTCCTTCATGACCGCGATCCTGTCGCTCATGGTCAGCGCCTCGTTCTGGTCGTGCGTCACGTACACGAACGTGATGCCGACCTCGCGCTGGATGCGCTTGAGCTCGAGTTGCATGGCCTGGCGGAGCTTGAGGTCGAGCGCGCCGAGCGGCTCGTCGAGCAGGAGCGCCCTCGGCTTGTTGACCAGGGCGCGGGCCAGGGCCACGCGCTGCTGCTGGCCGCCGGAGAGCTCACGCGGCCGGCGCTTCTCCCGGCCGGTGAGGTCGACGATCTCCAGCATCTCGCCGACCCGCCGCCGGAGGTCCTCCTGCGGCGTCTTCCGCTGCTTCAGCCCGAAGGCCACGTTGTCCCAGACGCTCATGTGCGGGAACAGCGCGTAAGACTGGAAGACCATGTTCACGTCACGCTTGTTGGGCGGGACGTTCGTGACATCCTCGCCGCGCAACCGGACCACGCCCTTCGACGGCTCCTCGAAGCCGGCGATCATCCGCATGGTCGTGGTCTTGCCGCACCCGGACGGGCCGAGGAGGGAGAAGAACTCCCCCTCGGCGATGTCCAGTGTCACGCCCTTCACCGCCTGTACGACCTCGCCATGCGAGACGTACTCCTTGACGACGTCCTCCAGCTCGATCGCGCTGTCGGTCAATCCTCGCTCGGCCATACAGGAAGTTTCCCTTTTGTGCGCTATTCGCCGATGTAGTGCATGACGTGCTTGACCCGCGTGTAATCGTGCAGACCGAATACCGACAGGTCCTTGCCGTACCCGGAATGCTTGAACCCTCCGTGCGGCATCTCCGACACGAACGGGATGTGCGTGTTGACCCAGACCACACCGAAGTCGAGCCGGTTCGACATGCGCATCGCGCGGCCGTGGTCGGAGGTCCAGATCGAGCCGCTCAGGCCGTAGCGGACACCGTTGGCCTTGGCCAGCGCGTCGGCCTCGTCGGAGAAGGTCTGGACGGTGATGACGGGGCCGAAGACCTCGTCCTGCACCATCTCGTCGTCCTGCTTGAGCCCGTCGACGACGGTGGGGGCGAAGAAGTAGCCCTTGTCGCCGACCCGGTCGCCGCCGGTGAGCACCTTGGCGTGCGCCGGGACCCGCTCGATGAAGCCCCGGACCTTGGCGAGCTGGTTGTCGTTGTTGAGCGGCCCGTACAGGGCGTCGTCGTCGGACAGGTCGCCGGTCACGGTCGCCGCGGCGGCCTGGGCGAGCGCGGCGACGAACTCGTCGTGCACGCTCTCCTGCACCAGCACCCGGCAGGCGGCGGTGCAGTCCTGGCCGGCGTTGTAGAAGCCGGCGACGGCGATGTCCTCGGCCGCCTTCTTCAGGTCCTTGACGTCGTCGAACACCACGACGGGCGCCTTGCCGCCGAGCTCCAGGTGGACGCGCTTGACGTCGTCGGCGGCGCTCCTGGCCACCGACATGCCCGCGCCGACCGAGCCGGTGATCGCCACCATGGCGGCGGTCGGATGGCCCACCACGAGAGCGCCGGTCTCGCGGTCACCGGTGACCACGTTGAAGACACCGGGAGGCAGCACGCTGCCGAGGATCTCGGCGAGCTTGACGGTGGAGGCGGGGGTGGTGTCGGACGGCTTGAGCACTACCGTGTTGCCGGCCGCGAGCGCCGGGGCGATCTTCCACACGGCCATCATCATCGGGTAGTTCCAGGGCGTGACCTGCCCGACCACGCCGATCGGCTCGTGCCTGATGACGCTGGTGTGCTCGGCGAGGAACTCGCCTGCCGTCGGGCCCTCCAGCGTGCGGGCGGCGCCGGCGAAGAAGCGGAAGTGGTCGGCCGCGACCGGGGTCTCGTCCTCGGCCATGCGGGCGCGCGGCTTGCCGGTGTTGAGGCACTCGGCCTCGTTGATCTCGTCGGCTCGCGCCTCGATCGCGTCGGCGACCTTCAGCAGCAGGTTCCCCCGCTCGCCCGGGGTGGTCCGTCCCCACGACTCGAACGCGGCGGCCGCGGCGGCGTAGGCGATGTCCACGTCTTCCACTCCGGAGATCGGGGCCTGGAGGTAGGCCTCGCCGGTGCAGGGATCGATGACGTCGGAGAATCGGCCGCTCTTGGCGTCCACGAACTCACCGTTGATGAAGTTCTGCAGACGGGTGGTCATGCGACCTCCTGTTGGTGGCTGAGATGCCGCGACTCTTACAGAGCAGATGCACCCGGACAAGTGATTTCGTGGTGATTTTATCAAATTGCTACGAATTCGCTTGACAGAACGCCGAGAACTGACAACATGTCGCACCAGGAAGGCAATCCAGCGGGAACGCCCCCGTAACGCCGGACCGCTAGGAGGGTTCCTCTCAATGACGACGCCGCCGCGCGTACGCCGGAGCAACGACGCCGCGCCCGGGCAGTTCGTTCTCGACGATCTCGCCAAGCAGATCATCGAGCAGCTCCAGTCCGACGGCCGCAAGCCCTACGCCGCGATCGGCAAGGCGGTGGGCCTGTCGGAGGCCGCGGTGCGGCAGCGCGTCCAGCGCCTCCAGGACGCCGGAGTCATGCAGATCGTCGCGGTGACCGACCCGCTCACGCTCGGCTTCCCCCGCCAGGCCATGATCGGCGTCACCTGCGAGGGCGACCTGGAGGCCGTGGCCGACGAGCTCGCCGCGATCGAGGAGATCGACTACGTGGTGCTCACCGCCGGCTCCTTCGACGTCATCGTCGAGGTGGTGTGCGAGGGCGACCGCCACCTGCTGGAGATCCTCAGCAAGATCCGGGCCATCCCGGCGGTGCGGGCCACCGAGTCCTTCGTCTATTTGAAGCTGCGCAAGCAGACCTACTCCTGGGGCACCCGCTGACCCAGCCGGGCCACCGCCCGCACGGGAGCGCCGTCCGCGCCTGACAGCCGGATCGGCAGCATCGACACCTCGATCGGCCTGCCGTCCTCCTGCGCCCGGAGCAGGCTGCCGAGCCCCGTCAGGTTCTCGGCGATCACCGCGTGCGCGCCGCACAGCACCCGGTGCGCGGGGAAGTCCTCCGCCGGGGTCGGATCGACGCTCAGCGCGTCGATCCCCACGGTCCGCACGCCGCGCTCCACCAGCAGCGCCGCCGCCTCCTCCGTCAGGTACGGATGCCGCCGGTACTCCTCGCCGCCCCAGTGTCGCGACCAGCCCGTGGCCACCAGCACGATCCGCCCTGCCTCGACCCCCGCGAAGCGATCGGCGCCGATGGCCGAGCGCGGCTCCAGCCCACGGGCGTCCACCACGAAGCCCGGGCCCACGAACCGCTCCAGCGGCAGCGCGTCCAGGTCGGGCAGCTCGTCGCCGAAGTGGTACGGCGCGTCCACGTGCGTGCCCGACTGGGAGCCCAGGTGCAGGGCCAGCACGTTGACGCCGTCACGCGCCACGGTCAGCGCGGGGCCGATCGAGACCTCCGGATCACCCGGATAGACCGGCATCCCGGTCGCGATCGGCACCGACAGGTCGACGAGCTCCATGGCGGCCATGCTCACACAGTCTGTCCGGCGACCGGCTCGGCGCCGACGATCGGCGGCACCGGGGTGTCGGCCGAGCGGACCAGGCGCGGCCCCTCGGGGCCGTACACCTCGCGCGGCTCGGGGAAGGCCGACAGCAGCAGCAGGTAGAGCACCGCCGCCACGGCCAGGCCGACGGGCAGCGAGACGTCCACCCCGCCCGCGAGGTCGCCGAGCGGGCCGACGAACTGGCCGGGCAGGTTGACGAACATCAGCGCCAGACCCGCCGAGACGATCCAGGCGGCCAGGCCGCGGAAGTTCCAGCCATGGGTGAACCAGTAGCGCCCGCCCCGCTGGCGGCGGTTGAAGACCTGCAGCGCGTCCGGGTCGTACCAGCCCCTGCGGGTCACGTACCCGATCATCATGATCACCATCCAGGGGGCGGTGCAGGTGATGATCAGGGTGGCGAAGGTGGAGATGCTCTGGGTGAGGTTCGCGGCGAAGCGGCCGACGAAGATGAACACGATCGACAGCGTGCCGATGAACACCGTGGCCTGGACCCTGGAGAAGCGCGGGAAGACGCTGGAGAAGTCCAGGCCGGTGCCGTAGAGCGAGGTGGTGCCGGTGGACATGCCGCCGATCAGGGCGATCAGGCAGACGGGCACGAAATACCAGACGGGGGCGACGGCCAGCAGGCCGCCGACGTAGTTGGGGGCGGCCGGGTCCATGTACTCGGCGGCCTTGGCGGCGATGATCGAGGCGGTGGCCAGGCCGAAGAAGAACGGCAGGATGGTGGCGATCTGCGACAGGAACGCCGCCGCCATCACCTTCGAGCGCGGGGTGTCGGCCGGGATGTAGCGCGACCAGTCGCCGAGGAAGGCCCCGAACGAGACCGGGTTCGACAGCACGATCAGCGCCGCTCCGATGAACGACGGCCAGAAGAGCGGGTCGCCGGCGGCGAGGGTGCCCGCGTACGACGGGTCGAAGTCCCCGGCGAACGCGACCGCGCCCAGCACGAACAGCACCGACGCCGCCGCCACCGCGATCTTGTTGACGAACAGCATGAAGCGGAACCCGTACACGCACACCACCAGCACCAGGCCGGCGAACAGCGCGTAAGCAAGGCCGTAGGTGAAATCGGTGTCAGGCAGGCCCACCAGCCGGTGCGCGCCGCCGACGAGCGCGTCGCCGGAGGACCACACGGAGATGGAGAAGAAGGCGATCGCGGTCAGCAGCGACAGGAACGAGCCGACGACGCGGCCGTGCACGCCCAGGTGGGCGGAGGAGGAGACGGCGTTGTTGGTGCCGTTCAGCGGCCCGAACAGCGCCAGCGGGGCCAGGATGAGCGCGCCGACCACCAGGCCGAGCACGGTCGCGGCCAGCCCCTGCCAGAACGACAGGCCGAACAGGATGGGAAAGGCGCCCAGGACGCAGGTGGCGAAGGTGTTCGCGCCGCCGAACGCCACCCTGAAGAGGTCGAAGGGCCGGGCGCTGCGCTCGGCGTCGGGGATCCGCTCGACGCCGAAGGTCTCGATCTCGGTGATGCTCGTGGTCATGGCTTCTCCCGCAGGGCCAGCAGGCTGACGAGGTCGTAGGCGACGTGGGAGGCGGCGATCGAGGTGATCTCGGCGTGGTCGTAGGCGGGGGCCACCTCGACCACGTCCGCGCCGACGAGGTCGCACCCGGCCAGACCGCGCAGGATCTCCAGCAGCTCCCGGCTGGTCAGGCCGCCCGCCTCGGGCGTGCCTGTGCCGGGGGCGTGCGCGGGGTCCAGCACGTCGATGTCGACCGAGACGTACAGGGGGCGGTCGCCGATGCGCTGCCTGAGCGCGTCGACGACCTCGGTGACGCCGCGCCGCAGCACGTCGGCTGCCGTGAGGATGCCGAAGCCGAGGCGACGGTCTTCCTCCAGGTCCCTCTTGCCGTACAGCGGGCCGCGGATGCCGACGTGGCTGAGCGCCTCGGTGTCGAGCAGCCCCTCCTCGACGGCACGCCTGAACGGGGTGCCGTGGGTGTACTCGGCGCCGAAGTAGGTGTCCCAGGTGTCCAGATGGGCGTCGAAGTGCAGCAGCGCCACCGGGCCGTGCCGCCTGGCGGCGTCGCGCAGCAGCGGCAGCGCGATCGTGTGGTCGCCGCCGATGGTGACCAGCCGGGCGTCGAGCGCTCCGGCCGCCGCCTCGATGCTCTCGATCGCCTCCCCGATGTCGAACGGGTTGGCCGAGATGTCACCGGCGTCGGCGACCTGGACGCGCTCGAACGGGGAGACGTCCAGGCCCGGATGGTACGGCCGCAGCAGCCGCGACGCCTCGCGCACCGCCGCCGGGCCGAACCGGGCGCCGGGCCGGTAGGACACGCCGCTGTCGAACGGCACTCCCACCACGGCCACGTCGGCCCGCTCCACCTCGTCCAGGCGGGGCAGGCGGGCGAAGGTGGCGGGCCCGGCGAAGCGCGGGACCGTGGCTGAGTCGACGGGACCTCTGTTCATGCCCGCAGTCTTCGTCACCTGTCTGACCTGCGACAATTGGCTCAGCCACAAAGTACTACGGTGTGTCTTGTGGCAGAGCACAAGATGACGGTGGAGGACCTGCTGCGCTCGCCCGCCCTGCAGCTGCGGCTGATCGCCGGCGAGGCGGGGCTGGGGCGGTCGGTGTCGTGGGCGCACGTCAGCGAGCTGGACGATCCGACCCCGTGGCTGCTGGGCGCCGAAGTCATCATGACGACCGGCATCGGAGTCCCCCGCTCGGCCGCCAGGCAGCGGGCCTATCTGGAGCGGCTGGACGACGCGGGCGTCTCAGCGCTGGCGCTGTCCGCCCAGCTCCATGTGCCGCCGCTGCACCAGACGTTCCTCGAGGCCGCCGAGGAACGCGGCATGCCGGTGCTCGAGGTGCCGCTCGCCGTGCCGTTCATCGCGATCGCGCAGGAGGTCGCCGCGGCGGTGCAGGAGGACGCCAGGCACCGGCTCGGCGCGCAGTTGCAGGTCTTCGGGGCGCTGCGGTGGCTGGCGGCCGAGGACCTCGACACCGCGACGCTGTTCGGGCGGCTGGAGCGGCTGTCCGGCTACGACGTCTACCTGTGCACCCCGCAGGGCCGCCCGCTGCTGCCCGGCGTCCCGGTGCCGTCGCTGGACGTGCTGCCGTCGGAGCCGGACGCGCCGCCGACGATCCCCGGCGGCTTCGTCCTCCCCGTCCCCGCGCCGGGCGGCCCGGCAGGGTTCCTGGTGGCGTTCGAGCGCGAGGGCGCCCGGCCCGCCGGGCTGGCCGTGGTGCAGCACATCGCCACCGTGGCGGCCCTGCAGGTGGCCATGGCCCGGCATGAGCGCGAGACGCTGCGCCGGGAGGGTGCCGAGACGCTCGCCGAGCTGCTCCAGGACGTGCTGGAGCCGGCCACCGCCCGGCGCCGACTGACCAGACTCGGCCTCCCGCTCGACGCCGGGACCGTCCTGGTGGTGGTGAAGGGCGCCCCGGACGCCGCCCTGCGGCGCGCGCTGGCCGAGCACCCGCACCTGATGCTGCGGCGCGGCGACGACCACTACGTCCTCGGCCCGCCCGAGCTGCGCTCCCCGATCACCTCGCTCCCCGGCGCGCACGCCGGGATGAGCAGGCCGTTCGCGCCCGGCGGCTCGACCCGGATGGCCAGGCGGGAGGCCGTCTGGGCCGCCACCAGGGCCGTCGAGTCGGGCCAGGCGCTGGTCCACTACGGCGACGACAAGACCGGGCGCTGGCTGCCCGAGGACACCGAGACGCTGGCGGCGCTGGTGGAGGACGTGCTGGGCGAGGTGCTCGCCTACGACGAGGCGCACGACTCGCGCCTGCTCACCTCGGCACGCACCTGGATGGAGCGCGACCGCCGCACCGACGACGCGGCCGCCGCCCTGCACATCCACCCCAACACGCTGGCCTACCGCCTGCGCAGGTTCGCCGCGCTGACCGGCCGCGACCTGTCGTCGAGCGACTCCTTCGCCGAGGTCTGGCTGGCCATCCAGGCGGCCCGCCAGCTGGGCCTGCACGACCCGGCCCCCTCGTGAGAGCTCTCAGGCGAAGAGCTCCTCCACGGAGTTCACGAAGGACGCCCGCTGGATCCACCGCTCCAGCACGGCCGTGTCCGTGGTGGCCATGAGGCGCTCCATCTCCTTCTGAGGACTACCCGTCAGCGCGACAGGTCGTCGGATCGATGCTGCCCAGGGCCCCGATTGAGGCGACTGGGCAGGTCGAACGACTTCAATACCTCAGTCGGCCAGCTGGATGGTGGCGATCTCCCAGGCTCGAAGCGGCAGGCGGAGGACGCCGTCCGTGACGGGGAGCGGCTCGCCGGGGCGGCCGCGCAGGTCGGCGTGCCGAGCCTGCGTGAACGCGCCCTCGATGACCGCCTCGGTGCCGGTGTCCGTGAGTGCCACGACGCGCAGCTCCTGCCGGTCGTCGCGGGCGCGCAGCGAGGTCATGACCACGCCGTCGCCCGACACCGACAGCCCGGAGGCCGCCGCCGGCAGCGGGAGCGAGGGGGAACCGGTGCCCGCGACCGTCAGCATGTCGTGCCTGAACGTCTCGGCGGCGGACGGCACGGCCGCCCACGTCCCGCTGTAGGGCATCAGCGCCAGGCCGACCGAGCGCAGGCCCCTGGACTGGGCGGCCGGGGTCGCCAGCTGGGGGCCGGCGGGCTCGGGGCGGAGCGCGTGGCGGTTGCGCGACAGGTAGCCGATCGAGCGCAGCAGGGTGAGCGCGAGCTCGCCGCCCTCCTCCACCAGCTCGTACTCGGTGACGTGCTCCAGCAGCGCCGCCACCCCGCCGGCGGCCACCCACCCGGACGCCGGGAAGGTCGGCAGCGGCTCCTCGCCGCAGCCGCCCTCGGCGGTCAGGCCCCGGGTGACGACCGCGAACTGCCCCTCGGCGTGCGAGACGGTCGCCCGCTCGGGCAGCGGCACGTGCAGCCGCACCCGGTGGTCGGCGCAGCGGTTGTCGAACTCCACGTTCAGCCGCACGTACGGCTCGCCCGCGCGCAGCTCGACCCGGGTGCGGACGGCGATCTCCTCGGTCGCCTCGGTCCGCGACGGCGCGGGGATCTCAGGAGTGCCCTCGATCCCGTCGCCCGCGCCGGGCCACCGGTAGGTGCGCCAGACGTCGAACGCCGCCACCAGCGGCCCGGAGCAGACCTTGCTCACGTGCACCGACTCCGGCTCGGAGACGAACCGGTCGTCGGCCGGAGGCGCGTAGTTGTAGCTGTCGCCCACGTCGCCGCCGTCGACGATCCGGCCGGCGCCGGTGAGGGTCACCCCGTCGGCGCCGGTCAGCGTCAGCGTGCCGTCGCGCGCCACCTCGACGCGCAGCAGGCCGTTGTCGAGCACCCGCTCCTCGGCCCGCACGCCGGCGACGGCCGGGGCCGCTCCCGTCGCGCTGTCGTACGGCGCGGGCCGCACGCTGGTGTGGCCGAGCGGCGGCGCCTCGACCAGCGCGGCCACGGTGCGGCGGGGTTCGGCCAGGATCCGGACGCGGGTCACGCCGTCCAGCGCCCCGCGCACCTGGCCCACGTTGAAGGCCACGGACGGCTCGCGGGCGACGGTGAAGGTGAGCACGCCGTCCTCGACCGACCAGCCCGTGATGTGCTGGCCGTAGAGCTCGGTGCCGTGGATGAACGTCAGCGCCGTGGCGGGGTCCATCTCCTCGTCGAGCAGCAGCGTCGGAGCGTACTCCAGCGGCTGGACGGGAATCTTCGCGCCCGTCGGGTCCACCAGCGGGTCCTCGCCCGCCACGTCCACCAGCACCACGCCGCTGCGCGCGGCGGGCGTCGGGTTGACGACGAGCACGCCGTCGGACGGCACGGCGGCGGCGAGCTTGGCCGTCACCATGTCGCGCACGGCCTGACCGAGGTGCTCGGCCTCGGCGATGCGGGCCGCCACCTGCTGGGCGGTCTCGTCCACGCCGCAGCCGGTGACCGAGTCGTGGCCGCTGGCATCGACGAGCCGCCACCAGGCCATGTCGAGGAAGCGGCCCGGCCAGTCGTCGCCCCAGAGCGTGGCGAGCGGCTCCGCGTAGCGCTCGACCATCCGCTCGGCGCGGCCCATGGCCTGCTTGACGTGGGCGCGCACGGAGATGACGCCGGGCAGGATGTTGGCCCGGGCGTGGGAGCGCAGCTCTCCGGCCACGCGGGGCAGCCCCGCCACGTCGCCGAAGTGGGCCTCGATGTATCCGGACAGGGTGTCCATGCGGGCGCCGAGCTCGGACACCATCTCCGGCAGCCCGCGCACCGGCGCCGAGTGGTCGGTGCCGTACATCGCCAGCAGCGCCCCCTCAGGGCCGTGCCAGCGGCGCATCGTCTCGACGAAGGCGGCGCCGCGCTCGGCGAGCTGGCCGGCGTCCTCGAACAGGTGCGCCCCGTTGCCGTAGCCGCCCGCCGGCAGGTACTGCGTGCGCAGCGCCGTCCCGTCGGGCGCGACCCAGGCGAAGGCGTCGGTCGTCACCGAGGACGGCACGCCGCGATAGACGCAGGCGTGCAGGAGCCCGGCCCGCCGGAGGATCTGCGGCATCTGCGCGGTGTGCCCGAACATGTCAGGCAGGTAGCCGACCGCCATGCCCCCGCCGAGCTTGTCGGCCCGGTCCATGCCGAGCTCCAGGTTGCGGACGATGTTCTCGCCCGAGCAGAGGAACTCGTCCAGCAGGATCTGCCACGGCCCCACCGCCAGCCGCCCGGACTCGACCAGCGCGGCGATCCGGTCGCGGTTCTCCGGCCGCACTTCCAGGTAGTCGTCCACGCAGGCGAGCTGGCCGTCGAGGGTGAAGTGGTAGCGGGGCTCGCGCTCCATCGTGTCGAGCACCTCGTCCAGCAGCGCGACCAGCCGCAGCCTGAACCGCTGGAACGGCTCGTACCACTCCCGGTCCCAGTGCGTGTGCGGGACGACGACGATCTCCGTGGACTCTGCGGTCACGCTGCTTCCCCTCCGATCTGCAGGTCGTGCTGTACGGCGAAACGGGCGGCGATGCGCTGGGCGGTGACGATGTCCTCAAGGGCGCCGGCCGCGCCCGTGAGCGGCGGCTTGCCGTCGTTGACGAAGGCGTGGAAGGCGGCCAGCTGCACCTCGAACGCCTCGGTCACGTCCCGCCACTCCGTGCGGCTCTCGGCGCCCGCGCCGGACACCACGGTCAGCGTGGTCGGCGCGTTCATCAGGTAGGGCGCGGGGAAGACCAGCTCAAGCGAGCCGCGATCGTGATGGATGACCACGGTCTCGCGGTAGGCCGGATAGTCCTCCAGGTAGTGCCAGCGGATCCCGAACCGGCCCCCGGCGGGCAGCGGCCCGGAGATCTCGACGGATCCGGGGGCCGCCCCCCACGTCTCGACGTGCGAGATCTCGGCGGGCGAGCCGGTGAAGCGCCGCAGCAGCGACAGGTCGTGGCAGATCGAGCCGAGCGCCACCCCGTACAGGGCGCGCACCTCGTCCGGCGCCGACTCGCCCAGGGCCTGAGAGACGAGCCCGTTCTCGGCCTCCCGGAGGGACGCGAGCAACTCGGGGTCCACGTCGCGAGCCTGCGTCAGGTTGGCGAAGGCGAGCTGCGACTCCCCGCTGGGATGCAGCACCGTCACCTCGACCGACCTGATCACGCCCGGCCCGCCCAGCTCCGCCAGCAACTCCTCGGCCCGGCGGACTGCCGGGTCGTACTGCTTCATGTAACCCACCATGAGGCGGCCCTCGGGCAACGCCGCCACCTCGGCACGCGTCAGCGCCAGCGGTTTCTCGCACAGCACCGCGTAACCGGCCGCGAGCGCCTGCCGTACGGGCTCCCCGTGGGAGCCGGACGCCAGCATGAGCACGGCGTCGAACCCGCCGGCCTCCAGCATGTCGCCGACCGCGGTGTAGCGGCCGGGCGCGCCCAGCCGGTCTCCCACCGCGTCGGCCAGGGTCTGCGACAGATCGCAGACGGCCGTCACCTCGAACAGGTCACGGCGGCGCGACAGCAGCGGCACGTACACCGCCTGCGTGACGGCTCCGCACCCGACAAGCGCGATCTTCAAAGCCCGCTCCTCCAGCGTGGTCCCACCAGCCAGCCCCTCCGGCATGGCCCCAAAGTCCGGCTCAAAGTCCGAGTTCCCTCAGCTTCTCGCGGTTGGCAGCTTGATCGGCGATGTTCTGCGCAACTGAGCGCCGCCCGGGCAGGGTGTCCTGCTCGATGATGACCCAGCCCTGATAGCCGATCTCCTCCAGCGTGCGCACCACCCCGGGCAGGTCGAGCTCACCCTGGCCGAGCGGCGCGAAGCCGCCCCTGCCCATCAGCTCGCGCAGGTCCACGCCGTCGGCGAGCGCCTGGGCGAGGATGCTCCGGTCGCCGTCCTTGATGTGCACGTGGCCGACCCGGCCGGACCACTCGCGCAGTGCGGTCACCGGGTCTCCCCCGGCGAGCAGCAGGTGGCCGGTGTCGAGGCAGAGCTGCACGTCGGTCAGCTCCAGGAGCCGCTCGACGTCCTCCGGAGTCTCGACGTAGGTGCCGAGGTGGTGGTGGAAGGCGGGCTCGAAGCCCGCGTCGCGGCAGCGCTGGGCCGCCTCCTGAACCCGCGAGGCGTAGCCGGCCCACTGCGACGGCTCCAGCCCTGGAGCGTTCCCGCCGGGGCGGGCGAAGCGGGCCGGCGAGCCGGAGCAGCCGAGCGTCGGCCGGGGGGCCAGGTGCTCGGGGGCGGCGGGCGCCGCCGCGAACACCTCCAGCGTGGCGTCGAGCGCGGCCAGCCCCCGCTTGAACTCCTCGGGGTCGCTGTAGCGCAGGTCGGCCCAGCCGCCGGCGAGCAGCAGCCCGCCCAGGCGCTCGGCCAGATCGTCCTTGGTGCCGAGATAGCCGATGGGGCCGAGGTCGATGCCCTCGTAGCCGGCATCGGCGATCGCGCGCACCATCTCGTCGGCGGCCAACGGCGGCGGCGCGTCGCTCAGCTCGAACACGCCGAAGCTCACCGGGGCGTTGGCGACACTTGTCAGGCGCATAGCGCCATCACCTCGTTCTCGTAGGTTTCCAGACGGTGCCGCCCCTCGGCGGCGGGCAGCAGCACCCGGTCGCCGCGCACGACCTGGCGGGCGCCGCCGGGGCGCACCAGGACGAGACCGTCGGCGTTCAGGGCGAGCAGCTCGTCACCCAGCCGCAGGAGCAGCGGTGCATCGGGCCCGGCGGAGATCGCCGTGCGGCCCGCGGCCACGGCGTCGAAGACGGCGCCGGTGTCCTCGGCCAGCACCCACGTGGTGGGCGAGCCGGGCAGGCCGTCCTGGCCGTGCCGGTGGAAGTCGCTGGCGCCGATCCAGACCAGATCGGGCCGCCAGGCGTCGGCCCAGGCCAGGGGCGCGCCCCAGCGCCGGTCCCACCAGCCGGAGTGCCAGACCTCGGCGACGCGAGGCCGCTCGGTCAGCGGCTGGAGCCAGGCGCAGTCGCCGCCCAGCGGATGGTTGATCGAAATCAGGCCGCCCTCGCGCGCGGCGTGCTCGACCCAGGAGTCGGCCGGCTGCCGGAAGTCCACCCAGCCGACGTCGCCGAACACGTTGGCGTGACCGCGGTCGGTGGTGACCTCCTGGCCGGGCAGGAGCGCGATGCCCCGGTCGGTCTTGGCCAGCTCGGGGTGGTGGCTGACGGTGTTGTGGTCGGTGACGGTCAGGAAGTCCAGGCCGCGCCCTCTGGCGAGCTCGGCGAGCTCGGCGATGGTCAGCGAGCCGTCGCTGTGCAGGGTGTGCGCGTGAAAGTCACCGGCGAACCACCGCAGGCCGTCGATGTCGGGGATGTCCCTACGGGGCGGGCGCTCGCCCGCGGGCGGCTCCTCGACGGCCGGCCGCGCCGGCGGCGCGGTCTCAGCGAGGATCTCCAGCGTGTAGTCGAGCCCCTGCGGAGGGATCCGGTGCAGGCGCACCCACACGTTCCAGACGCCCGGCTCGGGCTCGCCCGGCAGGTAGCCGGGCGTCGCCCAGTCCCCGGTGATCGTGTACGTGTCCCGCGCCCCGCCGGACCAGCCGCGAAAGCCGTCAGGCGCGCCGCAGCCCAGGTCGAGGACCCCCTGCGAGCGGTCGTAGGCCAGCCGCACGGTCACCGCTGCGGTGCCCGCGGGCACCTCGAACGGGACCTCGCGCAGGATGCGCTCCAGCCGGTCGTCCAGGCTCCAGCGACCACGGATCACCGTCATGCCGACACCAGCTCACCGTCGCGGTAGGCCAGCGCGCGGTCGCGCCTGGGCACCGCGAACCCCTGCTCGCCGAGCTCCGGCTCCCGTCCTTCGGGCACCACCGCCTGCACGAGCACGTCGGCCACCTCCAGGGTGACCAGGTGGGAGGCGCCCAGGTTCTCCACGATGACCACGTCGCCGGACAGGCTGCCGTCAGCGGGCTCGGCGGTGTAGGACATGTATTCGGGACGCACGCCGTACACGATCTTCTCTCCGTCGACCAGGAGGCCTTCCGCCGAGGCGGGGACGGGCACCTTGCACCCGGCCACCTCCAGCGTGTCACTCCTGACGACGGCGTCCAGCAGGTTCATCGGAGTCGAGCCGATGAAGGAGGCCACGAAGGTGTTGGCGGGCCGCTGGAACACCTCGGCGGGGGTGCCGATCTGCCGGATGTGCCCGGCCTCCATCACCGCCATCCGGTCGGCCATGGCCAGCGCCTCGGCCTGGTCGTGGGTGACGAAGACGGTGGTGACGCCGAGCTCACGCTGGAGCTTCTTCAGGAACGTGCGCGCCTCCAGCCGGAGCCGGGCGTCCAGGTTGGACAGCGGCTCGTCGAACAGGAACGCCTGCGCCTGCGTGGCCATCACACGGGCCAGCGCGACGCGCTGCTGCTGGCCGCCGGAGAGCTGGCCGGGCCGGCGGTCCATGAGGAGCTCCAGGCCCAGTCTGGCGCCGACCGCGGCGGCCTTGCGCTGGCGCTCGGCCTTGGCGACCTTCTTGATGCGCAGCGGGTAGGCGATGTTGTCGGTGACGTCCATGTGCGGGAACAGAGCGTAGTCCTGGAAGACCATGGCGATGTCCCGGGCGCCCGGCTGGATGCCCGTGACGTCGCGGTCGCCGATCACGACCGCGCCGCCGGTGGCGGTCTCCAGCCCGGCGATCGTGCGCAGCAGGGTGGTCTTCCCGCAGCCCGAGGGGCCCAGCAGGGCGAAGAACTCTCCGTCGGGGATGTTCAGGTCCAGCGAGTCGAGCGCCTTCACTCCACCGGGATAGACCTTGGTCAGGCCCCGAAGTTCGATTGCGGCCATTTCAGCGCTTTATCCCTCCGTGGAAGCGGAAGCCGTACTTTTTGCTGACGAAGAGGTACATGAGCACCACGGGGATCGAGTAGAGCAGCCCGAACGTGGACAGCACCTTGAGGTTGGCCTGGCCGCCCTCGGTGTAGAGGGTGTACATGATCACCGCGGCGGGCTGCTTCTCGACATCGCTGAGCAGCAGGTACGGCATCAGGAAGTTGCCCCACACGTTGGCCACGGTCCAGACCGCGATGGTCGCCAGGCCCGGCCGCACCAGCGGGACGACCACGTGGGCGACGATCTGCAGCGGCGAGGCGCCGAAGACGCGGGCGGACTCCTCGTAGGACTTCGGTGTGGAGTCCATGAAGTCCTTGATCATGAAGATCGCCGCCGGGAGCAGGCCGCCGCTCAGGATGAGGATCAGCCCGGTGTGCGAGTCGATCAGGTTGAGCTCGATGGCGAGCTGGAACAGCGGCACCATCGCGGCCGTGCCGGTGATGATCGAGGAGAGCAGCAGCAGCGCGTACAGCAGCGCGTCGCGCCCCGGCAGCCGCACGCGGCTCAGCGCGTAGGCGGCCAGGGCGGAAAGGACCACGACGAGCAGCGCGGTGCCGATCGACAGCACCAGCGAGTTCACCAGCGACCAGAGGGCGTACGGATGATCGATGATCATCTGGAAGTTCTCGAAGGTGAAGTCGGGCACCCGGACCTCGTAGGTCGGGTCCGAGGTGAACGGCGCCGTGGCCAGCCACAGAAGCGGGATCGTGAAGAAGGCCAGCAGCACCGCGATCAGCGTGTAGAAGCCGATCCGGCCCGCGACGAACCGCGTCATTTCTTGCTCCTGAGCAGCCGCAGGTAGAACACCGCCACGACCAGGTTGATCAGCAGGATGACCGTGGAGATGGCCGCGCCGTAACCCAGGTCGCCGCTCTGCAGCGCGGTCTTGTAGACGTGCACCGCCAGCACCTCGGACTTGCCGTCAGGACCGCCCGCGGTGAGCAGGAACGGGCTGAAGTCGTTGAACGTCCACAGGCTGATCAGCAGCAGGTTGGTCAGGATGTGCCCTCTGATGTGCGGGAACACCACGTCGCGAAGCTGCTGCCAGCCGGAGGCCCCGGCCAGGCGGGCGCTCTCCAGGTGTGAGGGGGGCACGTTCCCGAGCGCCGCGCCGTACAGCATCATCGAGAACGCGGTGCCGCGCCAGGTGTTGAAGATGATGATGGACAGCATCGGGTGGTCGAGCAGCCAGGCGAAGCCCTCGATGCCGAGCAGCGCGTTGAGCGTGCCGCTGTCGCGGTCGAGGAGCGCCACCCACAGGAACGACACCACGGCGCTGGGCAGGATCCAGGCCAGGATGACCAGGCCCTCGACGATCCGCTTGAGCGGGCCGCGCCAGTCGCGCAGCATCCAGGCGATCGTGAAGCCGAGCACCACCTGGCCGATGACGGCCGAGCCGAGCACGAACTGGAACGTCAGCCAGGTGGAGTCCCAGAAGTTCGGGTCGGTGATCGCCTGGAGGAAGTTGTCCAGCCCGACGAACTGGGGGTCGGCGGCGGCCAGGCCGGTGAGCCGGTAGTTCATCAGCCCCAGGTAGATGACCCAGAGCGCCGGGAACACCAGGAACACGGCGATGAGCGCCAGGGCGGGCGCCACGAAGGCGCCCGCTCTGAGCCGGCCCAGGCCCGCCGCGTCGGAGCTGTAGCGGCGGCGGGCCGTCGTCGTGTCGTCGACGACCTTCACGGGGTCAGGAGGCGACGTTACCTGCGCCACCGACGATTCCTTCGAGCTTCTTGGCGTACTCGGCCGCCGCCTGGTCGGGCGCCGTGCCGCCGACCACCGCGGCGGTGGCCTCCTGCAGCGCCACCGACACCTGCGGGTAGACCGCCACCGGCGGCCGGTAGGCCGTCAGCGGGAGCACCTCGTCGGAGATGTAGGTCAGCAGCGGCTCGCCGGCGAGGATCTCCTTGTTGACGTCGGTGCGCGGGGTGATGCGCACGTTGCCGTCCTTGGTCTCCTCCTTCAGCGCCTCGGGTGAGAGCGTGAAGGCGAGCAGCTCGAAGGCTTCCTTCGGGTGCTTGCTGCCGGGGTTGACGGTGCGCAGCGCGCCACCGGACATGCTGACGAAGTCCTGGCCGCGCACGCCCTTGCCGGCTTCGATGGCCGGGATCTTGGCGTAGCCGACGACCTGGTCGCGGTCGGCCATCTTGGCGACGCCGTCCTTGGGGTTGACCACGCCGCGCCAGAAGTAGTCGCCTTCCATCAGGATGCCGATCTTGCCCTCGGCGAACTGCTGGAACGACTTGTCGCGGCCCTTGGCCTCCTGCTGGAGCTTGGGGTCGCCGAGACCGCCACCGTAGATCTTCTGGTAGAGGCCGAGCGCGTCCTTCATCGGCTGCGAGGCGCCGGACCACTTGCCGTCCTGCTGGACCTCGCCGCCCGCGCCCGCGAGCAGCGGCAGCACGCCCTGCATCGAGGTGGCCTCGCCCATGGCGGTGCCCGCGTTGATCTGGATCGGCACCGGGACGCCCGAGGACTTCAGCTTGGCGCCCGCGTCCAGGATCTCCTGCCAGCTCTTCGGCTGCCAGTCGGCCGGCAGCCCGGCCTTGCCGAACAGCGTCTTGTTGAAGTAGAGGACGCGGCCGTCGGTGCCGACGGGCAGCGCGTACTTCTTGTCCTCGAAGGTGGCCAGGCCCTGGACGGCTTCGGGGATCTGCTGCCAGCCCTCCCAGCTCTCCGCCTCGGGACCGACCACGTCCGCCAGCGGCTTGATGTAGCCGGCCTCGGCGAACTCGCCGGCCCAGATGCCGTCGATGTCGATCACGTCCGCGCCCTTGCCTGACTTGAGGTCCAGGGAGAGCTTGGTCTTGTACTGCTCGTCGTCGACGCCGCTGGGGACGAACTTGACCGAGACGTCCTTCCCCTTAGCCTTCTGGGCCTCCACGAACTTGGGGATGACCCAGTTGGCGATGTGGTCGGCCGCCGCCGCGTTCTTTCCGCCGGCGATGGCGTTCTGGGTGATCGTGAGCTCGATCGCGTCACCGCCGCCGCCACCGCTGGACGACTGCCCGCAGGCAGCCAGTCCCAGCGCGGACACGGCGACTACCGCGGCCACACTCATCGACCTTTTGCGCAACACCATGCAAACCCTCCGACACGTCCTAAAAGGGAGGAAGTCAGGGCCAATATGTCATGACATCCATATGACGTAAAGACCTGGCTATGTTTCGGGAGCGTGCCCACATGCTGCGACTTTGCCCGCGGGGAGAACGGTCAACAGACCGACACTATGCGATGTGCGGGCGAGGTCGCTCCACCGGTATTCGGCCGGGGCACAATGAGTAACATAGCGGACATCCGAATGTCATGACAATATGCCATAGTGGTTGCCGAAGGCTCCGTCTCTGGAGGTGCGTTGTTCGACCTGATCACGATTGGCCGCTGCGGCGTCGACATCTATCCGCTGCAGACCGGCGTGGGCCTGGCCCACGTCGAGACCTTCGGCAAGTTCCTCGGCGGTAGCCCGACCAACGTCGCGGTGGCGGCCACCCGTCACGGGTTGCGCTCCGCCGTGGTCACCGCCGTGGGCGCGGATCCCTTCGGGGAGTGGGTGCGGCAGGCGATCCGCAGCTTCGGTGTGGACGACGCCTTCGTGGGCACCGTCGCCGGTCCGCCCACGCCGGTCACGTTCTGCGAGATCTTCCCGCCCGACCACTTCCCGATCTACTTCTACCGCGGCGAGCATCCACCCGATCTGCAGCTCACGGCCGACTCCCTCGACCTGGCCGCGATCGGCGAGGCGAAGGTCTTCTGGTTCACCGGGACCGGCCTGAGCCAGGAGCCGAGCCGCTCGGCGCACGCCGCCGCGCTGTCGGCGCGCACGTCCGGCTGGACGGTGTTCGACCTGGACTACCGGCCCATGCTGTGGGAGTCGCCCGAGTCCGCGGAGCGGGAGGTGCGCCAGGCTCTCCGCCACGCCAACGTCGCCGTCGGCAACCTGGACGAGGTGGAGGTCGCCGTCGGCACCCGCGACCCGGAATCGGCGGCGCAGGCGCTGCTCGACGCAGGCATGGAGGTGGCGATCGTGAAGATGGGCCCCGGCGGCGTCCTGGCCCGGAGCAAGGACGAGCACGTGGTCGTCCCGCCGGTCAAGATCGAGGTGGTGAACGGGCTGGGCGCGGGAGACGCGTTCGGCGGCGCCGTCTGCCACGGGCTGGTGCGGGGCTGGTCGCTGGAGCGTACGGTGCGCTTCGCCAACGCGGCGGGCGCGCACGTGGCCGCCCGGCTCGCGTGCGCGGACGCCATGCCGTCCACCGATGAGGTGCTCGCCCTCCTCGACGGCGGCGAGGTGCGGCCTTGAGCGACATCACGCTGTCCAGGACCGCTCGCTACGAGCAGCTCACCCACATCCGCGCCACCAAGCCGGAGGAGATCGCCCTGTCGGCGGCCCGCCGTCAGCGGCGCGGCCTGCCCGGCGAGGGCGAGCGCATGCTCATCATCGCCGCCGACCACCCGGCTCGCGGCGCGCTGGCCGTGCGTGACCGGCCGCTGGCCATGGCCAGCCGGTTCGACCTGCTCGACCGGCTGCAGGTGGCGCTGGCCAGGCCCGGCGTCGACGGCATCCTGGCCTCCCCCGACGTGCTGGAGGACCTGCTGCTGCTCGGCGCGCTCGAAGGCAAGCTGGCCTTCGGCTCGATGAACAGGGGCGGGCTGCAGGGCTCGGTGTTCGAGATGGACGACCGGTTCACCGGCTTCGACGCGACCTCGATCGACGAGATGCGCCTGGACGGCGGCAAGATGCTGTGCCGCATCGACCCGGCGGACCCCGCGAGCGTGGCGACGCTGGAGTCGTGCGCGAAGGCGATCACCGACCTGGCCCGCAGGCAGCTCGTCGCGATGGTGGAGCCGTTCTGGTCCGGGCGGACGGAGACCGGCGCGGTCCGCAACGACCTGTCGCCCGACGCGGTCATCCGGTCCATCAGCATCGCCCAGGCGCTCGGCGTCACCTCCGCCTACACCTGGCTCAAGATCCCCGCGGTGGCCGAGATGGAGCGGGTGATGGCCGCCACCACGCTGCCCGCGCTGCTGCTCGGCGGCGATCCGCCGGACGTGGCCGCCGCCTACGCGGACTGGGGGCGCGCCCTGCGCCTGCCCGGCGTGCGGGGGCTCGTGGTCGGGCGCGCTCTGCTCTACCCTCCGGACGACGACGTCGCCACCGCCGTGGACGGCGCCGCCGCCCTGGTTCGAGAGGTTGACTCATGACATTCCTTCCGTTCGGCAAGGCCGCCGGCGGACCGTGGTCGGTGGAGATCACTCCCGCCATGGCCGGCTGGGACTACTCCGGCCTGCGGGTCGTCGACCTGACCGGCTCCCCGGTCGCCTTCGACACCGGCGGGGAGGAGCTGATCGTGCTGCCGCTGTCGGGCTCCTGCACGGTCACCTGCGGCTCGCTGACGTTCGAGCTGGCGGGCCGGCCGTCGGTCTTCGACGGACCCTCCGACTTCGCCTATATCCCGATTTCTGAGCATGTGGTGCTGGAGGGCACGGGCCGGATCGCCCTGCCGTCCGCCCTAGCCACCCGCCGCCTGGAGCCCCGTTACGTCCCCGCCTCCGAGGTCTCCGTGGAGCTGCGCGGCGCCGGGCAGGCCAGCAGGCAGGTGAACAACTTCGCCTCCCCCGACACCTTCGAGTGCGACAAGCTCGTGGCGGTCGAGGTGCTAACCCCCGGCGGGAACTGGTCGTCCTATCCGCCGCACAAGCACGACACCGCCGGCCCCGGCGAGGCCGTGCTGGAGGAGATCTACTACTTCGAGGTGGCCGACCACGGGCTGGGCTATCAGCGCGTCTACTCCTCCGAGCGCGGCCGGATCGACACCCTGGCCGAAGTGTCCTCGGGCGACGTGGTGCTGGTCCCCTACGGCTATCACGGCCCGTCGATGGCCGCACCCGGCTACGACCTCTACTATCTCAACGTCCTGGCCGGCCCCGCCGGCGAGCGGTCGATGGCGTTCTGCGACGACCCCCGCCACGCCTGGGTGCGCTCCTCGTGGAACGGCCAGGAGATCGACCCGCGACTGCCTTTCGGGAGGACCTCATGAGGCTGACGGTGGCGCAGGCGGTGGTGCGCTTCCTGGCCGCCCAGCACACCGAGCGCGACGGCGTCGAACACCGCCTCTTCGGCGGCTGCTTCGGCATCTTCGGTCACGGCAACGTGGCCGGGCTCGGCCAGGCGCTGGCCACCACCACCGAGGACCTGCCCTACTACCTGAGCCGCAACGAGCAGGCGATGGTCCACACGGCCGCCGCCTACGCCCGGGCCAGCAACCGGCTCTCCACGCTGGCCTGCACCACCTCGATCGGCCCCGGGGCGACCAACATGATCACCGGCGCGGCGGGCGCCACGATCAACCGGCTGCCCGTCCTGCTGCTGCCCGGCGACATCTTCGCCACCCGGGTGGCCAGCCCGGTGCTGCAGGAGCTGGAGGACCCGCGCTCCTACGACATCTCGGTCAACGACTGCTTCAAGCCCGTCTCCCGCTTCTGGGACCGGGTCAACCGGCCCGAGCAGCTCCCCCCGGCCCTGCTGGCCGCCATGCGGGTGCTCACCGACCCCGCCGAGACGGGCGCGGTGACGCTGTCGCTGCCGCAGGACGTGCAGGCCGAGGCCGCCGACTGGCCAGATGACCTGTTCGCCCGGCGCGTCTGGCACATCCCCAGGCCCCGCCCCGAGCGCGCCGCCCTGAGCCGCGCCGCCGAGCTGATCAGGTCGGCCGCCCGGCCGCTGATCGTCGCCGGCGGCGGCGTCATCTACAGCGAGGCCGCCCAGGAGCTGCGAGCCTTCGCCGAGACCTTCGGCGTCCCGGTCGCCGAGACCCAGGCGGGCAAGGGCGCCCTGCCGTACGGACACCCGATGGCCATGGGAGCGATCGGCGCCACCGGCACCACGGCCGCCAACACGCTCGCCCGCGAGGCCGACCTGATCATCGGCGTCGGCACCCGCTACAGCGACTTCACCACGGCCTCGCACTCGCTGTTCGCCGCGGACGCCGCCTTCGTCAACCTCAACATCACCGGCTTCGACGCCGCCAAGCTGTCCGGGCTCCAGCTCGTCGCGGACGCCCGCGAGGGCCTGACCGAGCTGGCCGAGGCCTGCGAGGGCTGGGCCACCTCCGCCGCCTACCGGGCCCGCGCCGCCGAGCTGTCGAGAGCCTGGGACGCCGTGGTGGACGAGGCGTACTCGCTGGACGGCAGCCCCCTGCCGCAGTCCGCCGTGATCGGCGCCGTCAACGCGGCCGCCGGCGACGACGGCGTGGTGATCTGCGCGGCCGGCTCCATGCCCGGCGACCTGCACAAGCTCTGGCGCCCGAGCGGGCCGGGCAGCTATCACGTCGAGTACGGCTACTCCTGCATGGGCTACGAGATCGCGGGCGGCCTCGGCGTCAAGCTGGCCGCCCCGGACCGCGAGGTCTTCGTCATGGTCGGCGACGGCTCCTACCTGATGATGGCCCAGGAGCTCGTCACAGCGGTCTCCGAAGGCGTCAAGCTGACAGTGGTCCTGGTGGACAACTCCGGCTTCGCCTCCATCGGCCGCCTGTCGGAGAGCGTCGGCGCCGAGCGCCTCGGCACCTCCTACGCCTACCGCGGCGACGGCCGCTACGACGGCGGGCCGCTGCCCGTGGACCTCGCGGCGAACGCGGCCAGCCTCGGCGCCACCGTGCTGCGCCCCGAGACGCTGTCGGACTTCCGCAAGGCCCTGGACACGGCCCGGGCGGCCACCGGCACCACCGTCGTGTACGTCCGCACCGATCCCGCGCTCGACACCCCCTCCTCCGAGGCGTGGTGGGACGTGCCCGTGGCCGAGGTCTCCACCACCCCGGCCGGCCGGACCGCCAGGAGCGGGTACGAAGCCGCCAAGCTCGGCCAGCATCGCCGTCTCGCGCCGTAGCGCTTAGCGGGTTGCCCTCCGGGGAAGGCCTGTGACCAGGCAAGACTCGGGGGGCGGGGATGAGGCCTTGGCGGGCACTCGGGTGGGTGGGGATCGCCGCAGTGGTGCTCTACTGCCTCACTTTCGTGGGCACGGTGTTCCTGTCGATCATCGTCGGCATCTTCATCACCGCGCTGCTGCTCCCCCCTGCCCGCTGGCTCACCCGCCGCGGCCTCAACCGGGGGGCGGCCACCACGATCGTCTTCGTCGGCGGGCTGCTGCTGGCCCTGGGCCTGTTCGCGCTGCTCGTGCCGCCGACGGTCAACAGCCTGTCGGAGCTGCACTCCAGCGTGGGCAGGGTGCTGGAGGAGGCGAGCTCCCTGGCCGCCTACTTCGGCCTCGACGACCAGCAACTCCTCGCCCAGGCCAAGGAGTGGTTGTCACGGCGCAACCAGCAGATCACCACGGGCGCGGTGGCCGGGGTGCGGATCGCCGGTGAGATCATCGTGGGCGCGGTGCTGGCCCTCATCCTGGCGGTGTACTTCGTGCACGGCGGCGACCGGCTGTGGCACTGGCTGACCGGGCTGTTCCCCGCCTCGGCCAGGCAGTTGCTGAGAGACGCCGGCTCGCAGGCGTTCTCCGTCATCGGCCGCTACATCCGCGGCGTGGCCCTGGTGGGGGCGGTGGACGCCTTCTTCATCGGGATGGCGCTGTGGATACTCGGCGTGCCGATCGCGCTGCCGCTGGCCGTGCTGACCTGGGTGGGCGCGTTCCTGCCCGTGGTGGGGGCGTTCATGGCCGGTCTGCTGGCGGCGGTGGTGGCGTTCGTGGCCAAGGGCTGGCTGATCGCGCTGATCGTCGTCGCGGTGACCGTGCTCGTGCAGCAGCTCGAGGGGCACGTGCTCGCGCCCCAGATCTACGGCAAGGCGCTCGACCTGCCGGGCGCGGTGATCCTGGTGGCCATCACGGTCGGCAGCGTCGTCTTCGGCATCGCCGGCGCCTTCCTGGCCGCCCCGGTGACCTCGGTCGTCGTCGCCCTGCTCAGCCGCGAGCAGGCAGGAGGAGCTCCAGCTCCAGCTCGTGCCTGATCGGGATGCCGTCGGACTCGGCGGGGATCGACGGCTTGAGCCTGCGCGCCGCGTCCACCCCGTGCCGGTGCAGGGCGATCAGGTCGAAGCCGTAACGCTGGTAGAACCGCAGGGCCCGGGTGTTGTCGTTGGTGGTCACCAGCCGCAGGCCCGACGCTCCCAGCTCGATCGCCCGGTCCCTGACGGCGTCCATCAGCGCCCTGCCGACACCCTTGCCGGGCAGGACGGCGTCGATCGTGACGACCTCCACGAAGCCGCCACGCTCGGCGTAGGTGATGACACCCGCCACCTCACCGCCCTCGTCCGCGGCGAGGAACCCCGGCAGCTCGCTCGCGTCCACGAGGTCGCCCCGCCCCAAAGCGACCACGGTGACGCCACCCCAGCTCGCGGCCAGGATCCGGGTGACCACAGGAAGATCGGCGGGCTCGACGGCTCGCACTGAGATCGTCATGGGCCCATTATGTGACTCATGCGCTGGATGACGTTCGACTGTTTCGGGACCCTCGTCGACTGGCGGCACGGCATCCGTACGAGCGCCGAGCTGATCGCTCCGGGCCAAGGGCAGCGGCTCCTCGACGCCTACAACCGGCACGAGCCCCGGGTGCAGGCCGAGTCCCCGACGATGCGCTACCGCCACGTCATGGCCGAGTCGCTGCGCCGGGCCTGCGCCGAGGAGAAGGTGGCGCTGCACGACGACGACGCCGACGTGCTGGCCTCCACCATCGCCTACTGGCCGGTCTTCCCCGAGGTCGAGGCCGAGCTGTCGGCGGTGCGCGCGGCCGGCTGGAACCTGGCGCTGCTCACCAACTGCGACCGCGACCTGGTCGCCGGAACGCTGCGACGGCTGCCGGTGCCCTTCCAGGCGGTCGTGACCGCGGAGGACAGCCACGCCTACAAGCCGTCCCCTGCCCACTTCGACACCTTCCGGCATGCGCACGCCCCCGGCACCTGGGTGCACGTCGCGCAGAGCTACACGCACGACATGGTCCCCGCCCACCGCCTCGGCATCCGCCGCGTGTGGATCAACCGCCACGGCGTGCTGCCCGCCGACCCGGCGATCCTCCAGGACGTCCTGCCCGATCTGCGCGGCCTCGCGCGGACGGTCGCGGGCTGAGCCGCGACGCGGTCACGCCCGGGCCGCGCGTTCCTCGAGCACGTCGGCGATGCCCGCCAGGAACGAGTCGACGTCCGCGATCAGATAGCCCGTCCTCAGCAGCACTGTGGCGAACTTCGCCTCCCGCACCTCCTTGACCGTCAACGGATAGTCGGTGGTGCCGCGCAGGGTGGCCACGATCCGGTCCAGGAACGCGTCCACCTCGTCCTCGTTGTAACCGGTGCCCATCCGGCCGGGGCGGAACGCCACCCGTTCCACCCGGGCCGCCTGGCTCTCGAACCACTCCTCGCGAAGCAGGTCGCCGGTTGGCTCCGCCATGGCCAGCCGCACCGGGCTCTTGGCCATGGTCTCCAGCGCCACTACGAACGCCTCCAGAGCGAAGTCGACCGCGGTCTCCTGATAGCCACCGCGTTTGGCGCGAAAAGTGGCCGCGCGCACGTCGTCGGCGGTGACGAGCTCGACATCGCGCGGCCCTCTTCCTAGGGTGGCCTCGATCCGCCCGATCAGGGCGTCGACTTCGCCGGGATCGTAGCCTGAACGCATACCCATGACGCGTGGAAAGCGGTTCAAGCCTCTCCTCCTGAGTTGTGCTGGGGGGTCGCCTCCATTGTGAAGCCCTTTATCACGGCAATGCGAGTCGGCCTATACGGTTACATCACCATGCGCCTGTCGAATGTGTCCTTCCGCTACAAAAGACGTGATCAACCCGTCATCCGGGAGATCGACGCTCTGCTAACACCCGGTGACGTGATCGAACTTACCGGTGCCAACGGCGCGGGCAAGTCCACGCTCCTCCGCCTTCTGGCCGGGCTCACCAGACCGACCAGCGGCACGATCACCGGCCGCCCGGCGGTCGTCGGCCTGGCGCCAGACCGCTTCCCCGCCGAGCAGCCCTTCACCGTGTCGGCCTACCTGGACCACATGTCCCGCGTCCGCGGCGGCGCCCGCTGGGAGCCGTGGGCCGAGCGCCTCAACATGACCCACCTGCTCGGCATGCGCCTGCTCGCGCTCTCCAAGGGCAGCGCCCACAAGGTCGGCCTCGCCCAGTCCCTGATGGCCGACCCCGGCCTGCTGCTGCTCGACGAGCCCTTCGCGGGCCTGGACGCCGACACCCGCGAGGCGCTGCCGCCGATCGTCGAGGAGCTCTCGGCGCGAGGCGTGATCGTGATCGTCAGCGACCACCAGGGCGGCCTGCGCACCCTGACGTCCGCGCGCCGCTGGTCGCTCACCGACGGCCGCCTCAGGGTGACGGCCGCGGCCCCGCCCGCCCCGGCCACGATCGAGGACGGCCTGACGGAGGAACTGGTGACAGTGGCGGTGACCTTACCGGCCGGTGAGGTCGCGGCCTTCGTGGACAGGATGCGCCGCGAAGGCCACGAGGCCCGCGAGATGACCGCCGAGGAGTCCCGATGATCGCGCTGGCCGTGTTCAGGCTGGCCGCCTATGTGCGGTCGCACCGCGTCTTCCAGGCCCTGCTCATGCTCCTGGCCATCCTCGCCATCCTGCACAGCAACCGGGCGCCGGAAGGCCACGAGGCCACCGTGCTGACGGATTCGGCGGCCCTGATCATCCCGATCCTGGCGTGGGCGGCCAGGAGCCTGCTCGACACCGAGCCTGACCAGCAGCGCCTGATGTCCGCGACCAGCGTGGGCGGCAGGGGGCGGGAGTCGTCAGCCGGGATCCTGGCCGCGCTGACCGCCTGCGCCGCCTTCTCCGCGCTGACCCTGGCCTGGGGCCTGCTGCTCGGGCTGAGCGCCACCCCGTCGAGGGGGGTGCTGGTGGCGGCCGTCGTCCTGCACGGGCTGGCCGCACTGGCGGGCACCGCGCTCGGCGCGCTCACCAGCAGGGTGATCCTGCCGTCCCCGGCGCTGTCCATCATGGCGCTCGTCTTCGGGTTTCTGGCGATGCTGATCCTGAGCGCGTCACCGCTCTACTGGCTGACCGTGCCGGTCACCGTCTGGATGCGGGCCGCGAACGCGAACCTGCTGCTCGACCAGTTCCCCGAGCTCGCGGCCGTCTCGCTGATCTGGTGCCTGATCGGCCTGACGGCCTACGCCTGGCTCCGCCGTACCCGCCCCTGAGCCTGCGAGACTCCCGCCTACGGGCTGGTCACTCGGTGGCGGCGAGCTGGCCGCAGGCGCCGTCGATCTCGCGGCCGCGGGTGTCACGGACCGTCACCGGGACACCGTGGAACTGCAGCCGCCTGACGAACGCCCGCTCGTCCTCCGGCCGGGAGGCCGTCCACTTGGAGCCCGGCGTCGGGTTGAGCGGGATCAGGTTGACGTGCACCAGCTTGTTCTTCACCAGCTTGCCGAGCAGGTCGGCCCGCCACTCCTGGTCGTTGATGTCCTTGATCAGGGCGTACTCGATGGAGACCCGGCGCTTGGTCGTGGCGGCGTAGGCCCACGCCGCATCCAGCACCTCGGAGACCTTCCAGCGCGTGTTGATCGGCACCAGGGTGTCGCGCAGCTCGTCGTCGGGAGCGTGCAGGGACAGGGCGAGCGTGACGGGCAAGCCCTCGTCGGCGAGCTTGCCGATGGCGGGGACCAGCCCGACGGTGGAGACGGTGACGCCGCGGGCGGAGATGCCGAGACCGTCGGGCGCCGGCTCCACCAGTCGGCGCACCGCCGCGATGACCTGCTTGTAGTTGGCCAGCGGCTCGCCCATGCCCATGAACACCACGTTGTTCACCCGGGCCGGGCCGCCGGGCACCTCGCCCGCCGCCAGCGCTCGGGCGCCCGAGACCACCTGCTCGACGATCTCGGCGGTGGACATGTTCCGGGTCAGGCCGGCCTGGCCGGTGGCGCAGAACGGGCAGTTCATGCCGCAGCCGGCCTGCGAGGACACGCACATCGTCACGCGGTCGGGATAGCGCATGAGCACCGACTCGACCAGCGCGCCGTCGAAGAGCCGCCACAGCGTCTTGCGGGTGGTGCCGCCGTCGGTGGTGAGCTCCTTGACCGGCGTGAGCAGCGGCGGCAGCAGCGCCGACAGCTTCTCGCGGGCGGCGGCGGGCAGGTCCGTCATCGACGCCACGTCGGTGGTCAGACGCTCGAAGTAGTGGCGTGAGAGCTGGTCGGCGCGGAACGCCTTCTCGCCGAGCTCGGTGACGGCCACGCGGCGGTCGGCCATGGACAGGTCCGCCAGGTGCCGAGCCGGCTTGGCCCTGCGCGGCGCGACGAAGGTGAGCTGACCTGGCTGTTGGGACACGTGCCTGCCTTTGCTGTTGCGGTTACCGACCAGGGTAGTGAACGCCTGCCCGCGGGGTGACATTCCGCGGCGGCGCTCCCGCTGCCCGGTGCTCCCGGTCCGGTAAGCCTCGCACGAGGGTGACCGGCGGATCTACAGTCTTCACGTATGGCGATTTTCCGGTCTGCGTCTGGCGAGGGGCAAACCGAGGTCGTCCTCACCGCCGGCAACCCGTACGGCAGCCGGACGCTCGTGGTCGAGCGGGACGAGGACTCCTCGGTGGCATACCTGTGCGCGCCTGACGGCACCGTGCACGGCGCGGTGTGGCTGGCCAACCACCGGCCCGCTCCCCCGGTGGTCGACCTGGCCAGGATCAACGCCGGGCTGCCGCCGCTGATGCCCCGGGCCAACACCCTGCATCCCGCCGGACGCCGGCCGCTCGGGCAGCTCACGCCGCTCTGGTTCGAGGAGGGCGACGGGGTGGCCCTCTACGAGGAGGACGACCTGCTGGCCGTCATCCCCGGATGGGCCGACATGAGCCGGGGCATGCCGGGTTACGCGCGTGACGCGGTGGGCGAGTCGCCGTTCGGGTGGGCGCTGTCGGAGGCGCTGGAGGGGCTGCAGCCGCGGATCTCCAACGCGCACTCATACTGGCGGTGGAGATACGCCGAGGGGTCCTGGCCGTCGTTCCAGGAGTTCGTCATGGGCCATCTGGACAGGGCGCTGGGCCCGGCGGACCGCTACTGGGACGCCAGCGGGGAGCGGCTGCCGACCGTCGGCATCACCGAGCGGCCCCCGGCCGGCCGGCGCGAGTTCACGGTGCTGTCCACGGTCGGGATGAGCTGCCAGCGCATGCCGACGGTGGAGCAGTGGATCGACAGGCCCGGCGCGTACGCCCGGATCGAGCTGGCCGTCGCCACCCGCGAGGATCCGCGCGACGCGGCGCTGCTGCTGGTGTGGCTGTCACAGTATCCGTGGCACTCGGTCACCTGGCTCGGCCACGGGCACACCGCGAAGTGGTATCACGAACCGTCGACGTTCCCCCTGGGCCCGCAGTACTCGGGGGTAGTCATGCAGGCCGATCCTCCCGGCATGCCGGACATGTCGGGGTTCGCCTTCGGGGGCGAGGCCGTACGCTGGCTCTGGCTCTCTCCCGTCACCGTCGACGCGCTCGAAGAGCAGCGCCACTAGACGAACAGGGACAGCAGCAGCCAGACCGGCACCAGCGTGGTCACCAGCGAGTCCAGCCGGTCCATCAGCCCGCCGTGGCCCGGCAGGATCGTGCCCAGGTCCTTGATGCCGAGATCCCGCTTGATCATCGACTCGATCAGGTCGCCCACGGTGGCCAGCGCCGCACCGAGCGCGCCGATCAGGGCTCCCTGCCACAGCTCACCGCCCAGCAGCCAGGACATCAGCCACGCCCCGACGGCGACGCAGGCGAGGACGGACCCGGCGAACCCCTCCCAGGTCTTCTTCGGGCTGATCACGCTCATCTTGTGTCTGCCGAACAGCACACCCGCGATGTAGCCGCCGATGTCGCTGGCGACGGTCACCGCGATGAACAGGACCACCCGGTGCGACCCGTCCTCAGGCGCCAGCAGCAACGCCGCGAACCCGGCCAGCATCGCCGGATAGAACAGGACGAAGACCGACGCCGTCCCGTCACGGACGTATCCATCCGTGCCGTCGCTGAACATCCGCCAGATCAGCAGCACGAACGCGAACACCGTGAACGTGCCGAGCAGCCAGACCGCCCCGCCCCAGTAAGCGCCCGCCTGCATGGCCGCCAGCCCAGCCAGCACCGGCACGGTGGGCACCTGGATGCCACGGCTCGCGAACGCCCGGATCAGCTCCACCACACCGACGCCCACCGCCCCCACGATCACCAGGAGGAAAAGCTCCTTGATCGTGTAGAGGGAGATGATGACCAGGGCGCCCAGCCCCACGCCCACCGCGATCGCGGCAGGCAGGTTCCGGCCGGTACGGCTGCCGCCGCTCGGTCCGGTGCCAGCCGTACGTTCTTCCACAGTGTCTCTCCAGAGCCACGGCCCCCGCCGTCAGGCGAGGGCCGTGCGGCGGGCCGCTCAGACCTCGAGCAGCTCGGCTTCCTTGTGCTTCAGCAGCTCGTCGATCTTCGCGACGTGCTTCTGGGTGATGTCGTCGAGCTCCTTCTCGGCGCGGCGGACCTCGTCCTCGCCCGCCTCGCCATCCTTGATCATCTTGTCCAGGATCTCCTTGGCGGAGCGGCGGATGTTGCGCACCGACACCTTGGCGTGCTCGCCCTTGTTCCTGGCGACCTTGATGTACTCCCTGCGGCGCTCCTCCGACAGCTCGGGGAACGACACGCGGATCACCTGGCCGTCGTTGCCCGGGTTGACGCCGAGGTCGGAGTCGCGGATGGCCTTCTCGATCGCGGACATCGAGCCCTTGTCGTAGGGCTGAATGATGATCATGCGGGCCTCGGGCACGTGGAACGAGGCCAACTGCTGGATCGGCGTCGGCGTTCCGTAGTACTCGGCGCTGATCTTGTTGAACATCGAGGGGGTGACCCGGCCCGTCCGGATGCTCGCGAAGTCCTCCTTCGCGACCGATACGGCCTTGTCCATCTTGTCCTCGGCTTCGAGGAGGGTTTCGTCGATCACAGCGGCTCCCTGTCTACTAGCTGGCGGTGTCGGGCTCGCGCCCTATTTGCCTGCGGGACTCACCAGCGTGCCGATTTTCTCACCGCGGACCGCTCGCAGGATGTTGCCCTCGCCCATGAGGTCGAAGACCACGATCGGCAGGTCGTTGTCCTTGCACAGGCTGATCGCGGTGGCGTCCATGACCGCGAGGTCACGAATCAGCACCTCGCCGTAGTCAAGGTGGTCGAAGCGCACCGCGTCGGGGTTCTTCCGTGGATCGGAGTCGTAGATTCCGTCCACCTGAGTGCCCTTGAGCAGCGCCTCGGCGCCGATCTCCAGGGCTCGCTGGGACGCGGCGGTGTCGGTGGAGAAGTACGGCGATCCCAGCCCCGCGCCGAAGATGACCACGCGCCCCTTCTCCAGATGCCTGATCGCCCTGCGCGGCAGGAACGGCTCGGCCACCTGCTGCATGGTGATCGCCGTCTGGACCCGCGTCTCGACACCACGCCTCTCGAGGAAGTCCTGCAGGGCCAGGCAGTTGATGACCGTCCCCAGCATGCCCATGTAGTCGGCCCTGGCCCGGTCGATGCCGCCCTCCGACAGGGTGGCGCCGCGGAACATGTTGCCGCCGCCGACCACCACCGCGACCTGCACGCCCTCGCGCACCGCCTCGGCGATCGAATCGGCCAGCTGGTCGACCACGCGGGGATCGATGCCCAGCGGCTCGCCACCGGCGAACGCCTCGCCCGACAGCTTCAACATCACCCGCTTCCAGCGAAGCGGGGCCGGAGCCTGGCGGGGATCGTGCTCCTGATCAGCCGGCCGGCCGGACTGGTCCGGCTGGTCGGGCAACTGGCTCGACGGAGAAGCCGCCGACGTGGCGGGCTCCTGATTGTCCTGCACGGCGGCGGCCTCCCTCTTTAGGCGGTTCGATGGATCGGAAACTCGCTCAAGCCTATGCCTGGCCGACCTTGAACCTGACGAAAGCGAGAACCTGCACACCATTCTCCTCGGCGTACTTGCCCACGCTCTTCTTGTTGTCCTTGACGAACGCCTGCTGGAGCAGGGTGAAGTCCTTGTACCAGCCGTTGACCCGGCCATCGACGATCTTGCTGATGGCGGCCTCGGGCTTGCCCTCGTCACGCGTCATCTCCTCGAAGAGCTTGCGCTCCTTCTCGATGATGTCGACGGGGACGGCAGAGGCCTTCAGGTACTGCGGGGCCATCGCGGCGGCGTGCTGCGCGATGTCCTTGGCCACCTCGGCGTTCGGCTTGTCGAGCTGCACGAGCACGCCGACGGCCGGCGGCAGCGCCGGGTCGGTGCGGTGCATGTACGCGCCGATGTAGCCACCCTCGAGCACCGCGAAACGACGGACCTCGATCTTCTCGCCCAGCGCGGCGTTGGCGATGTCGAGGTGCTCCTTGACGGTCTTGCCGTCGAAGGAGGACTCGAGCAGCGCGGGCACGTCGGCCGGCTTGCTCTCCAGCACGTGCGCGACGACCTGAGCGGCAAGCTCCTGGAAGCGCTCGCCCTTGGCCACGAAGTCGGTCTCGCAGTTGATCTCGACCAGCGCGGCGGAGGAGTCACCGTCCTGCTTGAGCGCCACCAGGCCGTTGGAGGCGGTGCGCGTCTCGCGCTTGCCCACGTCCTTGGCGCCCTTGAGGCGGAGCAGCTCGATGGCGCGGTCGAAGTCGCCCTCAGCCTCCTCGAGAGCCTTCTTGCAGTCCATCATGCCGGCAGCGGTGATCTCGCGAAGCCGCTTGACGTCGGCCATGTTCACGGAAGCCATTGCTTGTTCCTTGTGGGATTTCGTCGTGGATCGGGTGGGCGCCGGGATCCGGCGCCCACCCTCTGTTGGTACGGCACCGCGTGCCGCACGGGAAGCTCTTACTCGACCCGAGCTTGCTATTCGTCCGATCCGAGCCCAGGGGCTTGCACGATTCGAGATTACGTTCTCCGGTCCGCCCGAGCTTCGACCCGGACTGAGCCTTCGACTCCGTACCGGTCCGGACTCTGAGATCGGAACCGTCTGAGCCCCTGGCTCCGGACCTGGAGATCGGGCCGGTCCGGGGCTCTCGACCCTGAGTACAGAGCCGATCGGAGCCTGGCTCCGGACCTGAGTTCAGAGCCGGTCCGAGCTCCGGACCCTGAGTTCAGACCCGATCCGAGCCTGGCTCCGAACCTGAGTACAGACCCGATCCGAGCTCCGGACCCTGAGTACAGACCCGGTCCGAGCCCGGACCGATCAGATGCCTCAGCCCTTGATCGACCCGGACCTGTGGACCCTGACCGACCTGAGCCCGCCTGCCCGATCCATGTGGTCCGGGGCCGAGCGGCCCCTGTGGTCCTCCGATCAGCCCGAACCTCGGGTCCCTGCCGATCCGGACTCTGGAGTCCGCCCGAACCCGGGGTTCGCCGATCAGCCAGAACCTTGGATCCCGGCCTCTCCAGCCGCCCAAATCCTTCGGCTCATGAGAGACCGGAAGCCCGACTCCCCTGTTCCAGAGCTTCGGATCTCAACCCGGAGCTCTGGAACGGCCCGAACCGTGGCGCGTGATCGTCAGGCCTGCTGCTCGGTCTCGTCCTCGGCCTTGGCCGGAGCCTCAACCTCAGCCTCAGCGGCGGCCTCGGCCGGAGCCTCAACCTCAGCCTCAGCGGGGGTCTCGGCCGGAGCCTCAGCGGCAGCCTCTGCCGGAGCCTCGGTCGCGTCCTCCGCCGGAGCCTCGGCCGCGGGCTCGGTGGCGCCCTGCTCGCCGGTGCCCTGCTCGATGAGCTCGCGCTCCCACTCGGCCAGCGGCTCGGCCGCGGCCGGCTTCTCGTCACCGCGAGCGGCGCCCGAGCGAGCCATCAGGCCGGCGGCGACACCGTCGGCGACCACCCTGGTCAGCAGGCCGACGGCGCGAATGGCGTCGTCGTTGCCCGGGATCGGGTAGTCGACCTCGTCGGGGTCGCAGTTGGTGTCGAGGATCGCGACGACAGGGATGCCAAGCTTCTTGGCCTCGCTGATCGCGATGTGCTCCTTCTTCGTGTCCACGATCCACACCGCGCTGGGCACGCGGCCCATGTCACGGATGCCGCCCAGCGTGCGCTCGAGCTTGTCCTTCTCGCGCCGGCGCATGAGGAGCTCCTTCTTCGTGAGCCCCGAAGCGGCGACGTTGTCGAAGTCGAGCTCCTCGAGCTCCTTCAGACGCTGGAGCCTCTTGTGCACGGTGGAGAAGTTGGTGAGCATGCCACCCAGCCAGCGCTGGTTCACGTACGGCATGCCGACGCGCGCGGCCTGCTCGGCGATGGCCTCCTGGGCCTGCTTCTTGGTGCCGATGAACAGGATCGTGCCGCCGTGGGCGACGGTCTCCTTGACGAAGTCGTACGCACGGTCGATGAACGACAGCGACTTCTGCAGGTCGATGATGTAAATGCCATTGCGCTCGGTGAAGATGAAGCGCTTCATCTTCGGGTTCCAGCGCCGGGTCTGGTGCCCGAAGTGAACGCCGCTCTCGAGCAGCTGTCGCATGGTGACGACGGGGGCCATGTGCTGGTCCTCCAGGTCTGGGCGCCCTGCGATCGGGCGCGATTCTCGGTTGTGTCGCAGCAGCCGGCGGGCTGCCGCCCTGACGCCCCGGAACCGCTCCAGCCAGGCCGTGGCCTGGACCGAAGAGGTGCGATCCCTTGATGGGGCATGCGAAGTCGGCCTGTGGTGACAGGCCACCGAAAAGTCTACCTCCCACGCAAGCCCCACCTGACCGTTCAGGTCAACCGGCGCCCCGCCTCGCACATCCCGCCCGCGTCCAGGCGCAGGACCACGGGCTCAGCCGCACGCGTCGAGGGAGCCGGGCGCATCCCCACGGCGCGGTCGCCACCAAGGCCCCGCGTCCAGCACGGTCACCCACCAAGGCCCCACGTCCAGCACGGTCACCCACCAAGGCCCCACGTCCAGCACGGTCACCCACCAAGGCCCCACGTCTCCCACAGCACGGTCGCCCGCCAAGGCCCCGCGTCGCTCCCGTACGCCGGCCGCCCTCCCGTGGTCCTGCGACCTACGCGCCAGCCCCTGTGCCGTGATCCTCGCTGGGCAGGCCAGGCACGGGCCGCTTCGCGTGGGGGAACAGGTTCACCTGCGCCTCGGCCACCCTGGCCCCTGGTGGCGCGTCCTCCTCGCTGCGGTGGCGGGCGTAGTACGGCCTGAGCAGTTTTTCGATCTCTTCGCTGAGCCGGCCCATCTCCGCCGCGTCGAGCCTCAGCGTCAGCCGCTGGAACCGGGTCACGTCACGCCACTCGTCAGACTCCTGAGAGACAGCGGACAACGCCCGTTGCAGCTCGTTGTCCGCCTCCCTGCGCACTGCCCGGATCAGCAGATCCTTCGCCTCGCGTACATCGGGTTGATCTTCTGGCTCAAGGGCGATGGTCAGCTGCCTGTCGGTGATCTTCCACAGCCGTTCCCGGCCGTCACCTCTGGGCGGCGCGTCCTCCACGAACCCGTACTTGGCCAGCATCCGCAGGTGATAGCTGGCCGCACTCGGCGTGATCCCGGCGACCTCGGCAACCTCGGTAGCGGTGGCGCTGCCGTCAGCTCCAAGCCGGCTCAGGATCGCCAGCCTGGCCGGATGAGCCAGAGCCCGCATCGCCTTGGGATCGCTGAGGTCCTCCCTGTCCCGCTCCATGCGCCTAAAGGTACCCGGATCAGACCTGAAGGATTGCCTTCACAACTCTGAAGGGTTATCTTCATAGTTGTGAAGGGTTTCTTTCACAACCCGTGGACGTCCGGCTGGTCGCCCCGTTTCACACGACAGCCCCTCTTCCACAACAGCGCCGACCACCGATCGCCATGGAGACGCCGCAGTGTCGAACCCGACGCAGCCAGACAGGCCGAGCAAGCCGAGAACCCACACCGCCCCGACGACGGCGATGCCCGACAATGCCGCGACCAAGGCGAACAGAACCCTCGAGGCGACGCCCACCGACCCGGCGTCTCGGGGACCGGCATCCCATGGACCGACATCCCAGAAACCGGCATCCCGCGAACCGGCATCCCGCGAACCGGCACGGGAACCGGCATCCCGCGAACCCGCACGGGAACCCGCACGGGAACCGGCATCTCGGGAACCGGCGGAGTCCACTGAGCTCGCCGGCCACGCCGAAGCCATCCCGCTACGCAAGCAACGCGACTACCGCCTGCTCTGGTCGGCCCGCACGATCTCGATCACCGGCTCCGAAGTGTCCAAGCTGGCCATACCCCTGACCGCGGTCACCCTGCTGACCGCCTCCCCCCTCGAGATGGGCATCCTCACGGCCGCGGCCTTCGTCCCCGCCCTGCTGTTCGGCCTCCAGTCAGGCGCGATCGCCGACCGGCTCTCCAGGCACCGGCCACTGATGATCGCCTGCGAACTGGTCGCCGCCGCGACAGCCGCCTCGGTGCCCCTGGCCTGGTTCCTCGGCGTCCTGAACACCGCCTGGCTCATCGTCGCCGCCCTGATCATCGGTACGGCCGGCGTGATGTTCAAGGCCGCGAACTTCCCCCACTTGGCCGCAGTCGTCGCGACAGAGCAGCGCACGGACGCCATCGCCGGTTTCAACGCCTCCTACTCGGTCGCCTCGGTGTGCGGCCCGAGCCTTGCCGGAGTGCTGGTGCAGATCCTCACGGCGCCCTTCGCCGTACTGGTGGAGGCCTTGGCCTTTCTGACGTCCGCCCTGCTGCTGCGTTCAATACGTACTCCGGAGAAGACCGAGCCCGCCCCCTCCCGCGGCATGTGGCGAGACGTCACGGAAGGTCTGCGAGCCAGCGTCACCGACCCCATCCTCCGAGCCCTCCTGGGCGCAGGCATCACCATCAACTTCTTCGCCATGGCGTACACGGCTGTGTACATGCTCTACATGCTGAATACGCTGGACATCCCTCAGCTCATGATCGGCGTACTGATCGCACTCGGCGGCGCCGGCGGCCTGCTGGGCGCCTGGGCCACCGCCCGCCTGGCCAAGCGGTACGGCGAGAACCGGGTGTTGCTCATCTCGGTGCTGTTCTTCCCCATCGAAGTCCTGGCGGTGGGTCTCCTGGACGGCCCCCTCTGGTGGAAACTGTCGGCACTGGCCCTCACTGGCGCCGTCTCGGGCGCCATCGTCGTCGCCTTCTCCACTTGCCTGGGCGCGATCATCTTCCGCGACACCGCCCCCCACCTGAGAGGCCGCGTCAACGCCACCGTGACCTTCGCCACGCAGGGCGTCATGGCCCTGGGCGGTGTCGCCGGCGGCCTTCTGGCCGAACTGCTCGGCCTGCGCCCGGTCATCTTCATCTGCGCGGCAGGTATCGCCATGAGCACCCTCTGGATCTGGGCTTCGCCCCTACGCCCCAAGCGCCCGACCGGTCCCGATCACGACCCGCACATCACTCTCCTGACCGACAGGCAGGAGATGGACCGCCTCGTTGCCGCCAAGCGCGGATCATCCATCTGACAGAACGGAGCACGATCGCAGCGGCACACCACTCCGGGATGAAACAGCCTCATCGCTTTCGACTAAGACAGAACCCCTCCGAACGATCGGATCAAGCACTGTCCTACGCACACAACTCGTCTCATCGAGGCTCCGTGCCCCAGGCTCCCTCGTACTTTCGCTGCACCCATCATGCCGCCCCGCGTACCCCGCCCACGCCATCGCCCAACCCTTTATCCACAGGCCGGCCAATCGCCTCGGAGTTATCCACAGAACCGCGTTCGCGCCGTACCTAAATCTCGTGCACGTCACAAACTCTCCGCATGCCCACGCACCCATCCACCCACCACGCCCCCTCGTCCCTTCAAGGCCACCTCGGCCATTCCCTCCGTAAATCTGATTTCCACTACACCCCACCCGACCGCCACGAGATCACCGCAAAGCAGCACATCCGCAAGCGGGGTGTGGACGGTCTCGCGCGGATCCTCCTTGTCACGCGAATCGCCCTGGATGCTGATGGCCAGGCCGCCGGCCTGATACTGCGGCCATTCGCAGCGGCATTCAGCACAGCCCCACCACGTGACCGTCGCCTCTTCAAGACACCACACGGCCGCCGCGACCTCGCACCGAGCATCCTGGTGGCCGTCGTCCTCGCGATCGCCCTTCCTCTCCTCGCATCGACGCCGGCCACGTCAGCGACCCCGCCGACAGCCGACCGCCCAACCTGGCGTTGGCCCCTCGACGGAACGCCTCGCATCCTGCGTCGCTTCACTCCACCGCCCGAGCCGTGGCTGGCCGGTCACCGCGGCATCGACCTTGCCGCCCCCGCCTCCACTCCCGTCCTGGCCGCAGGCAAGGGCACCATCGGCTACGCCGGCTCGGTGGCAGGCCGGGGCGTCGTCACCGTGAACCACCCAGATGGTCTGCGCACGACCTATCTCCCCGTGACCGCCGCTGTACGACAAGGCGATCCTGTGGCCCCCGGAGACCCTCTGGGCACGATCGAGCCCGGCCCCACGCACTGCCCGGAGTCCTGCCTGCACTGGGGCCTCCGCCGGGCGACCACCACCTACCTGGACCCCCTGCTCCTGTTGGGCCTCGCCCGCATCCGCCTCCTGCCCCACTGGCAACCGGACACCACGCTCCCGAGGATCGGTTCCAGCCCATCGAGCGTGCCCTCCGCAATCCCACTCAGCCCTCATCGAGGAGGCCGCAGCACGCGAAAGCAACCTGTGGACCACCCCTCCGGCCCCACCCGCCCGGACCGGCATGCCACCCCAGCGCCCACCGCAGCCGACCGCTTCCAGCTGCGCTCCGCGTCAACACCGATGGCCGCCACTTTCGGCCTCGCGGCACTGCTGGCGGCCTTTCTCCTGCTCACCCTGCTACGCCACCGTCTGCGGAAAAGAAGATCCCGACCCAGCCCCACAGGCGGGAGACACTCCGCTAGAAGCAACCGCACCCCATCAGCAGGCGACCGCTGCCCGCCGCAGGGGCAGCATCGAAAACCACGACGCGGACGCGCCCGCCGGCAGCAACGCCGACGACCGGCGCAATTACCCAGGTAACACCCCTATCAGCGCACCCGGCGTCCCACCCAAGATCCACAACCGTACCGACAGTGCGCCGCCAGACACCTTCACGCCCGGGGATGAGCCTGCCGGTACGCACTACGAAGGCGCTCGATCGAAACATGTGTGTACACCTGCGTGCTGTTCAGCGAAGCATGGCCCAGCAACTCCTGCACGCTGCGCAAGTCCGCACCCCCCTCAAGCAGGTGCGTGGCCGCGCTGTGCCGCAACCCATGCGGTCCCATGTCCGGCGCCCCTTCAACCTGCCTCACCCGGGCATGCACCATTCGCCGGACCGTCCCCGCATCGATCCGCCCGCCCCGAACGCCAAGAAACAACGCCGGCCCGGACCCCGCACGCACCCACAACGGCCGCCCGTGGACGCACCACCTGTCCAGCGCCCGTAGAGCTGGCCCCCCGAACGGCACCGACCGCTCCTTACGCCCCTTCCCCAGCACCCGTACGACCCGGCGATCACGATCCACGTCATCCACATCCAGCCCGCACACCTCACTCACCCGGATCCCCGTGGCGTACAGAAGCTCGAGCAGGGCCTGATCCCGCAGGTCTTTGGGCTCTCCTGTCGAAGGCACGTCCAGCACCTCCCGGGCCTGCTCCTGATCAAGCACGGCAGGTAGCGCCCGAGGCGTCTTGGCAGTCCCCAGCAGCAACCCCGGATCATCAGGCAGCCACCCCTGCCGATGACAGAAGGCGGTGAACGTCCGAATGCAAGCCGTCCTGCGCGCCAAAGTGGCCCGCGCCTTCCCTGCGCCATGCTGCTCCGCCAGCCACCCCCTCAACGCGACGACGTCGACTCCACCGAGTTGCCCGCCCAGATGCTCAAGAAGAGCCGTCACATCGCCCACATACGCCCGCACCGTATGAGGCGACAAATCCCGCTCAAACCGCAAATATGCCTCGAACTCCCTTATCGCCTTGTCACTGTCAAGCCCCACACTCCCGACTCCGCTCTCACCTCCTCTCGCACTCACCTTTTGAAACCCACCGTCCTCAACGCCCTTACTCACAATCTCGAAACCGCCGCTCGCCCCCACCTCACCAGCTCCCATAACCGACCTCCCAATCGCAGAACGCGCCGCCCAAATCCGTTACATCACCGCACCCGAACAATCAAGACTGGCCATCGGGTAAGACGACCCCCGGAACGGTAAAAACTCGCTGATACCCCACCCTACGGAGCCACGGTCCAGTCGAAGCAGAACCTCGATCACTGTCGGAGACTCCAGGCACGTAACCCTCAACCAGGTGCTCACGCCAGGCCGATCCTCATGCCCACGCTCAGGCCGGTACCCCATGCCCCTGCCCAAACCAGTGACTCACGCAGGCGCTGAGGCTCACGCCCAAGATGACATGTCCGGTCAAGATCGACGCTACCTTCGCCCGCCGCGAGCGATGAGGGAGTAGAACACCTGTTTGACCACCGTGCACCGGCCGCCGCTGACCCGCCGTTCCCGCCCACCTGTCTATTTGCCTGACCCAGCCGCACTGGCCTGCTTCAGCGCCGAACGCGTGCCGGTCGCGATCCGCAGAATGCATGCGGAGGGCGCGTCCCGGCTCGACAGTTGACTGACGAACGCGGAGCGTCGCCGCAGTTCCCCCTGCCTGCGCTCCGGGCCACGGCCCAGACCTGCCCCAGCGACGATTCGCCGCATGTTACTCACCGCCCGCTAACCGCTGAACGGTCGTTCCCCCATGCCACGTCCCGTAGCTCCACCGTCCTGTAGATCACCGCCCGCCAGTAACCGCTGAACGGTCATTCCCCATGCCGCTGTCCGTGGCTCGCTATCCATGGCTCGACGTCCGTAGTTGCCGCTGTGGCCCCCCGACCAGTCATTCCCCCATGCCGCCCCAGGGGCTCGACGTCCGTGGCTCGACGTCCGTGGTTGCCGCTGTGGCCCCTGGCCGGTTATTCCCCATGCCGCACCGGTAGCTCGCCGTCCGCCGCTGGCCGGTCATACCCCTGTCGTCCGCGCGTCAGCTCTGGAACGAGGACGTGACCGGACGCGCACCTGCCAACAACACCGCCACTTGGATGTCGCCCGCGCTTTCGAACCGACATCCGTGCCGCCCGGGTGGGCAGA
>NZ_JBAHWD010000042.1:0-78634 GCF_037044575.1 Nonomuraea sp. LPB2021202275-12-8
GCTGGACACGGGTTTGGTGCCGGCTACTGCGGGCCTTTCGCGCCCACGTTTTGCTGCAGCTTTATTGGGGGTTTCCCGCGTCACCGCGGGGAGCCCCCTTTTTTGCGTTCCGGGCCGGGAAGCCGTCCGTTTTTCCGTTGCGCCGGGCGCAGCTGAGCCTTTTGCGTCGGCGTTGTGCTGCCGGTGCTGTGAGGGTTCGTGGGTCACTGCGGGGAGCCCTTTCGTGTGTGGGGGCCCGGGGGGAAGTCTGTTTCCGAGCTCGTATATCGGTATTGCCGCGTGGGGTCAGCGGGGTCAGCCGGAACCGACGGGTACGGCTGTATCGGGAGGAGCCACGGGTTTCCCCGTGTTCCGAATCGAGGACGTCGGCTTACGGCAAGTCCGCTGGCCTTGCGTGCACCGAGGCCGGTACTAGGCCGGCTGCCCGATAGGCACGGCCCATGTGGCCGCCGACGAGGCTGGGCGATGCTGCAGCTTGGACGCCGGCCCAGGTCGCCGACGGTGGAGTGCTGCTCTCGTGTGTGTGACGACCGCGTGAAAGCTGCCCCATGGGCATCGATGGGGGCCAAGAGTCGAGTGTCGTCGACATCGTGCGCCTCTGCTGCGAAGCAGGCGCGAACGCCGGTCACTGTTCATCCGGCTCGCGCCTGTCGATGAATGCTCACCCATCAGCTCAGATTGCCGGCCTGATCACGTCGGACGGAGTTGGCTAGCATCGTGAATATGGACGAGCCGCAGCCCGTTACCCTGCCTCACGGTGGCAACCTCACCTGTGACACATGCCGGAGTGAGCTCTTCGAAAGTTATCGGTGGAAGTTACAGACCACTGGGATGACATTCATGGGCTTTGACTGGGCCAATCGTGATGCGACCTGCTTCGTCTGCACCACCTGCCGCCGCATCCATTGGTTCCATTTGTGATCAGAGGCGGACCCGCCGGCAAGCTGTGCTCGGCGGGGCCGTTTGGGACCCTCGCCGGTGCTGCATCGCCGGCGATGGTGCCGGCAAGAGGCTCCAGCGGCTGCCGATCACCGTTGCTCCGATGGCCGCGATGGGTTGGAGGTCGTGTCAGCGGGCCTGGAGCAGGGGCTCGATGCGGTAGGGGATCTGGGTCGAGAGCGCGACCGTGGTGTCGGTGCGTTGCACCGCCGGAGACGTCAGGATATGGGCGATGATCTCCTGCAGGTGCTCGGTGCTCTTGGCGACCACGCGGCAGAGCAGGTCGTGCTGGCCGCTGGTGCCGTGCACCTCCAAGATCTGAGGTACGGTGCGCAGCCCCTCCACGGCTTCGGCCAGTCGCCCCTGGGCGATCTGGAGCCATACGAACGCCAGTATGGGGTGGCCGGCGTGTGCGGGCGACACCGCTGGGCCGAAGTCCTCGATCACGCCGCGGGACATGAGCTTGTCCACGCGGGCCTGGACGGTGCCGCGGGCCACGCCCAGGAGCCGGGCGAGCTCGGTGAGGCCGATGCGGGGGTGGGCGCGCATGGTGACGAGCAACCGGGCGTCGAGCTCGTCCACGGCTGCCTCCTCGAAGACTGTGCGATTCGACTAGAAATGTCGGCGTAGGTCGTACTGAATGCAGCGTATCGCGCAGTGAAACTGCGCGCTCTTGCCAGGGATGACGTGAGTTGCTGTCATTTGGTGCATGTTCGAGGAAGCGCAGTACTTCGCCCCGATCGCTACCCAGGACGATGGGTCGGTGGTGGTCGAGTTGGCCACGTCTCATCCGGGTTTCGCGGATCCGGTGTATCGGGCACGGCGGAACGCGATCGCGGGGCTGGCCGTCAACCATCGGCGCGGGACCCCCATCCCCGTCGCCGAGTACATCGAGCAGGAGCACGAGGTCTGGGCGCTGGTGACCAGGGAGCTGGCCGCCAAGCACGCCACCTATGCGACCGCCGAATACCTCGACGGCGTCGCCAGGCTCGGGCTGCCGCGTACGCGCATCCCGCAGCTCCAGGAGGTCGGCGAGTTGCTGGAGCCGCTGACCGGGTTCCGGTATCTGCCTGCCGCGGGGCTGGTGCCGCTGCGGGACTTCTACGAGGTCCTGGCCGACGGGTACTTCCACTCGACGCAGTACATCCGCCACCATTCCGTGCCGTTCTACACGCCGGAGCCCGACGTGGTGCACGAGGTCATCGGGCACGCCAACGCGCTGGCCAGCGACCGTTACGCCGCGCTCTACCGCCTGGCCGGGGACGCCGCGCGCCGGGTGCGGGGCGAGGAGGCGCTGGAGTTCGTGTCCAAGGTGTTCTGGTTCACGCTGGAGTTCGGAGTGATGCAGGAGGGCGGCGAGCTCAAGGCGTACGGGGCGGGCATCCTGTCCTCGTACGGGGAGATCGAGGAGTTCCGGGGGATGGACATCCGGCCGCTGGATCTGGCCGCGATGGGGACGACTCACTACGACATCACGAAATATCAGGACGTTCTGTTCAGGGCTGACTCGCTCCAGCACCTGGAGGACGTTGTGGGAGACTTCTGGGCCACCTGCGACGACGACTCGATCGCCAAACTTCTCGCCACGATTCCCTAGCGATGTGTCGCGAATTTTCGTGATAATTCACGAATGATCGCGGGCCGGGGGCGCGCGTTACGAATGATCATCATGGCGCTCGCCCTGCTGCTGTTCCTCGCCGTGTCGACGCTGGGCGCGCACTCCACCGCCTCCCGGACCTGGGTTTCAGCCCAGGCCGAGGCGGCCAGGGTGGTGGGGATCAGCGACGAGGGGCTCGGCCCGCCGGCCACCGCGGCGTATCCAAGGAGTGCCGCGCCCGACAAAGTCGCTCCCGGGGGTATCTGGTCCCACAACACTGTCCGCCCCAAGGAGGGGACCTGGTCCCTGACGGCCGTCCCGTGGGCCGTGCTGACCCGGGAGGCTGCCTTCCGGATCGTCCCATCCGTTGCGGCCGCTCCTCAGCTCGTCAGCTTCGAGCAGACCGCTTCACGGATCTCCTCCAATGAGATCACCAAGCGCCTCGACCGCTATCTGGCAGGCCGGGCCGGGCCGGTCACCGCCATGGTCGAGGATCTGACGACCGGCCGCCGATACCGTTACCACCCCGACGGGCGGATGATCACCGCCAGCACCGCCAAGGCCCAGATTCTCATGGCCCTCCTTCTGGACACCCCCTGGAGCAAGCTCTCCGCGAACGTCAAGCGTGACGCCGAGCTGATGATCCGCTTCAGCGACAACCACGCCGCCGACCGGCTCTGGCTGCGCATCGGCGGCGCTCCCGGCTTCACCGCGGCGGGCAGGAAGCTGGGTCTGCGCCACACCCAGGGCGTCTCCGGCAACTGCGTGGATCTCTATTGCTGGGGCATCACCAGGACGTCCGCACAGGACCAGATCCGGCTCATGCGGGCGCTGGTGTCGCCCGGCGGCCCGCTGTCCGCCAAGGACCGCAAGCGCGTGCTCGGGCTCATGGGGAGGATCGTCGACGGCCAGAACTGGGGTGTCAGTGCCGCGAGGTGCCCTGGCGAGCGCGTGGCGCTGAAGAACGGCTGGCTGAAGCGGGTGTCCAACAAGCGCTGGGCCGTCGTGAGCGTCGGGCTGGTCCGCGGCGACGGCCGTGACTACGCGATCGCGGTGCTGACCGAGGGCAGCGCCGAGGTGGCGACGGGCATAGCGACCGTCGAGGGCATCGCCGAGCGCATTATGCGTTCGTTCCGGAAATGCCCGGCGTGACCAGCCGGTAGCCGACGCCGCGTACGGTCTGGATGAGCTGGTCGTCGTCGTCGCCCAGCCTCGCCCGCAGCCGCTTGACGTGCACCGAGATCGTGTTGGTCGAGGTGCTGGACGCCGCCTGCCACACGTGGCGCATGATCTGCTCGCGGGTCACGGTGCGGTCCGCGTTGCGCATCAGGTAGAGCAGCAGCTCGAACTCGCGCAGTGGAAGGTGCACGATCCGTCCGTCCACCCGCACCTGGTAGGCGTGCAGATCCAGCTCCACCTCGCCCACGGCCAGCACCTTGCGCGACTCGGGGGAGGCCGCGTCGATGACCGGCAGCGTCGCCGAGACGAGCACCACATCAGGTTGCAGGGCACCGGCCTGGAGCAGGCCCTGCGCGCCGTCTGCGGCGCCTGTGACGGCCACGCCCTCGCGTTCGAGGGCGGCGGCCACGTCCTGTACGACCGCCGTGTCCGGGTCGGCGATGAGGAGCACGGGTTTCGTTCTCGTCTCTCCGTTCATCGTGGTCGCCACCTGCTGGCCGATCATCAGCCGAAGCGCCCGGTGATGTAGTCCTCGGTTGCTTTCTGTGAGGGATTGGTGAACATGCGGGAGGTCTCGTCCATCTCGACGACCTTGCCGGGCTTGCCCTGCTCGGCGAGGTTGAAGAAGGCGGTCCTGTCGCTGACCCGGGCGGCCTGCTGCATGTTGTGCGTGACGATGACGATGGTGAACTCGTCCTTGAGCTTGGCCATCAGGTCCTCGATGGCCAGGGTGGAGATCGGGTCGAGCGCCGAGCACGGCTCGTCCATCAGCAGCACCTGCGGCCTGACCGCGATGGCCCGGGCGATGCAGAGGCGCTGCTGCTGGCCGCCCGACAGGCCGGCGCCGGGCTTGCTGAGCCGGTCCTTCACCTCGTTCCAGAGGTTGGCGCCCTTGAGCGACTCCTCGACGACGCCGTCGAGCTGGGACTTGGCGACCCGGCCGTTCAGCCGGAGGCCCGCCGCCACGTTCTCGTAGATCGACATGGTCGGGAACGGGTTGGGGCGCTGGAACACCATGCCGATCATGCGGCGCACGGAGACGGGCTCGACGGTGGGGGCGTAGAGGTCCTCGCCGTCGAGCATGAACACCCCTGGTCGGCCTCATGATGGAAGGCATGAGCTCAGTGACGTACCGCGTATGTGTCGTGTGCATGGGGAACATCTGCCGCTCGCCCATGGCCGAGATGGTGCTCCGCAAGGTGCTGGCCGATCACGGGATGGCCGAGCGGGTGATCGTGGAGAGCGCCGGCACCGGCGGCTGGCATGCCGGCGGGCCGATGGACGAGCGGGCCGCGCGCATCCTGGCCGCGCACGGCTATGACGGCGCCGAGCACAGCGCCAGGCAGTTCACCGCCGACTGGTTCGACCGCTACGACCTGGTGCTGGCCATGGACCGCGACAACCAGGCGTTCCTGCGCCGGCTGGCGCCCGCCGACGTGGAGGTGCGGCTGTTTCGCTCCTTCGACCCCGACGCGCCCCCCGGCGCCGAGGTGCCCGACCCCTACTACGGCGGCGACGAGGGCTTCGAAGAGGTGCTCGAGCTGGTCGAGGTCGCCGCTGAGGGCGTGGCCGAGCACATAGCCGATGAGATTCACTGAGGAGCTCGGCACGTCCCACGGCCGGCGGCTGCGGCGGGGCGTGCTCGACGACGGGCGCGAGGTCTTCGCCAAGACGGGGGCCGGCTCCCCGGTGTTCGCCTCCGAGGCCAAAGGGCTGCGGTGGCTGGGCGAGGCGATCACCGTGCCGGAGGTGATCGAGGTCGCCGACGACCGGCTCGTGCTGTCGTGGGTGGGCGAGGAGCCGCCCACCGCCGCCGCGGCCGAACGCTTCGGGCGCGACCTGGCCCGCCTGCACGGTGCCGGGGCGCCCGCCTTCGGCGCGCCCTGGCCCGGCTTCATCGCCGAGCTGCCGATGGACAACGCGCCCGCCGATGACTGGCCCGCCTTCTACGCCTCCCGCCGCGTCCTGCCCTTCGTACGGCGCTCGCGGCTGCCTTCATCGGATGTTCACCTGATCGAGCGGGCCGTCGCGCGGTTCGGTGAGGTGGCGGGGGAGCCGGAGCCGCCCGCGCGCATCCACGGTGACCTGTGGAGCGGCAACCTGCTCTGGTCCGGCGGCACCGGTGTGCTCGTCGACCCGGCGGCGCACGGCGGTCATCGCGAGACCGACCTGGCCATGCTGGCCCTCTTCGGGGCGCCGCACCTCGACCGGATCCTGGGCGCCTATCGGGAGGAGGCGCCGCTCGCGGACGGCTGGCGCGAGCGCGTACCGCTCCACCAGTTGCACCCGCTGCTCGTGCACGTGGTGCTCTTCGGCGGCGCCTACCGTGACAGCCTGATCGCCGCGGCGGCCCGGGTGCTGGAGCTCTGAGAGGTCAGCCGTTGCCGTTGAGGCGCCTGAGCACCTCGTCGTGCAGGATGCCGTTGGTGCAGACCAGGCTGCCGCCCTCCATGCTGTCGACGCCCGCGAGATCGGTCCAGACGCCGCCGGCCTCCTGCACGATCACCGTGAGCGCGGCCATGTCCCACGGCGACAGCTCGGGCTCGGCCGACAGGTCCACCGAGCCCTCGGCCACCATCATGTGCGACCAGAAGTCCCCGTACGCCCTGGTGCGCCAGCACGCGCGGCCGAGGTCGAGGAAGTTGTCCAGGCGTCCGGTCTTCTCCCAGCCGCCGAAGCTGGAGTAGGAGAAGGAGGCGTCTTCCAGGGCGGAGACCGACGACACCCGCATCCGGGTCGCCTTGGTCAGGCTCCTGCCGGTCCAGGCGCCGCCTTCGGAGGCCGCCCACCAGCGCCGTCCCAGCGCCGGGGCCGACACCACGCCGACGACGACCTTGCCGTACTCCATCAGCGCGATCAGCGTCGCCCACACGGGCACGCCGCGCACGTAGTTCTTGGTGCCGTCGATGGGGTCGATCACCCACGACCTGGCGCCCCAGCCGGTCTTGCCGAACTCCTCGCCCACGACCGCGTCGCGTGGCCTGGCGCGGCGCAGCGTCCCTCGGATCGCCTCCTCCACCGCCCGGTCGGCATCGCTGACCGGCGTCAAGTCCGGCTTGGTCTCGACCTTGAGGTCGACCGCCTTGAACCGCCGCATGGTCAGATCATCGGCGGCGTCCGCCATGACATGCGCGAGGCGTAGATCATCGGTGTAACCCTGCACGAACAGTCACGCTACCGTGCCTGGTGTGCCGAACATCAGTCAACCGGCCCGCCTTTTCTGGTAAGTCCGCTTCCGGTTACTCGTGAGTAGCATGTGTGCCATGTCTCTAGACGCCGGCGACCTCCTCCTCCAGACGGTGCCCTTCGCCCGCACCCTCGGCATCACCTTCGACTCGGCCGGCGACGGCCGCGCCACCTGCCGCATGCCCGACCGCGCGGATCTGCACAACCACGTGGCGGGGCCGCACGCAGGCGCCCTGTTCACCTTGGCGGAGTCGGCCTCCGGCGCCGCGATGCTCTCGGCCTTCGGCGACCAGCTCAGCCGTGCGGTGCCGCTGGCCACCGCGTCCACCATCCGCTACCGCAAGCTCGCCATGGGCGAGGTGACCGCGGAGGCGCGCCTGCTGGCCGCCCGCGAGGACGTGGTGGCGCGGCTGGACGCGGGTGAGCGGCCGGAGTTCGACGTGGAGGTGGCGGTCAAGAACGCCGACGGCGAGCTGGTCGCGAACCTCACCGTCGGCTGGACCCTGCGCCCCAACCGGCCCTGATCTCCCGGGTCAGTCGTCTGGAGTGCCTTCGCGGCCGGCCAGGAGGCGGCGCAGGGACTCCAGGCGGGTGGGGTCGGCGTGGCCCTGCGCCACCCAGTCGTCGAGGGCGCACTCGGCGGCCAGGTGGGTGCACCCCTTGGGGCAGTGCACGGTGCCTTCGATCAGGTCGGGGAAGCCCGCCAGGACGGTCTCCACCGACACGTGCGCCAGGCCGAAGCTGCGCACGCCCGGCGTGTCGATGATCCACCCGCCCTCGGGCAGAGCCAGCGCCACAGCCGAGGTGGAGGTGTGGCGGCCGCGCCCGGTGACGGCGTTGACCTGCGCCACGGCGCGGTTGGCGTCCGGGACCAGGGCGTTGACCAGGGTCGACTTGCCGACGCCCGAGTGGCCGACCATGACGCTGATCCGGCCGGCGAGGTGGCCGCGGAGCTCGTCGAGAGAGCCGCCCTTGTGGACGACGACGTGCTCGACGCCGAGCGGCTCGTAGAGCGCCACGAGGTCGTTCGGCGGGGCGAGGTCCGCCTTGGTGAGGCAGAGCAGGGCATCGATCTCGGCGTCGAAGGCGGCGACCAGGATCCGGTCGATCATGCGGGGCCGGGGGGGTGGGTCGGCCAGGGCGGCCACGATGACCAACTGGTCGGCGTTGGCCACGATGGGACGCTCGATGCCGTCGGTGTCGTCGGTGTCGTCGGCGGATCGGCGCAGCATCGACGTGCGCGGCTCCACCCGGACGACCCTGGCCAGGCGGTCGGGCTCCCCGGAGACGTCGCCGACCAGGGCGACGCGGTCGCCCACCACGACACCCTTGCGGCCCAGCTCGCGCGCCTTCATGGCGACCACCAGACGAGGCTGCTGCTGCTTGCGCTTGGCGGCGGAGCCCTTGGGGCGCTCGGGCTCGACCAGTGTGGTGTAGCGGCCGCGGTCGACCGCCACCACGAACCCCTCCACGGCGTCCTCGTGCGCAGGACGGATGCGGGTCCGCGGCCTGGAGCCCTTGCCCGGCCTGACCCGTACGTCGTCCTCGTCGTACTCCCGCTTTCTCAGCGGTCCGCTCCCATGAACTCGAACCCCTGACCGGCGATCATCGGGCATCCAGCATCGACGTCCACATCTCCACGAACTCCGGAAGGGTTTTACCCGTCGTCGCGATGTTCTCCACCTCTATGCCGGGAACCGCCAGGCCGATCACCGCTCCGGCCGTGGCCATGCGGTGGTCGGCGTAGCTGTGGAAGGTGCCGCCGTGCAGCGGCCGCGGCCGGATGATCAGGCCGTCGCCGGTCTCCTCCGCGTCGCCGCCGAGGCGGTTGATCTCGGTGACGAGCGCGGCCAGCCGGTTGGTCTCGTGGCCGCGCAGATGGGCGACGCCGCGGATCCGGCTCGGCGACCCGGCCAGGGCCGCCAGCGCGGCGATCGTCGGCGTCAGCTCGCCCACCTCGCGCAGGTCGGTGTCGATCCCGGCGATCTCGCCGTTTCCTGTGACGGTGAGCTCGGCCGTGCCGTCATCGCCGGTGGCCATGCCGACCACGGCGCCCATGTCGGCGAGCAGGGCGCGCAGGGCGTCGCCCGGCTGGGTGGTCTCCAGCGGCCAGCCCGGGACGGTGACCGTGCCGCCCGCCACTATGGCCGCGGCGAGGAACGGCGCGGCGTTGGACAGGTCGGGCTCCACGACCCACTCCCTGGCGGCGACGGGCCCGGGCTCCACATGCCAGACGTCCGGCTCGGAGTCGTCGACCCGTACCCCCGCCGCGCGGAGCATGTGGACGGTCATCGTGATGTGCGGCTGCGACGGCACGGGCGGCCCCACGTGGCGGATCGTGACGCCCTTGTCGAAGCGGGCGGCCGTCAGGAGCAGACCGGAGACGAACTGCGAGGAGGACGAGGCGTCCAGCGTCACCTCCCCGCCGGTGAGCGGGCCGTGGACGGTGAACGGCAGGGCGTCGCCGTCCACCCGGGCTCCCAGGGCGCGCAGGGCGTCGAGGATCGGGCCCATCGGGCGCTTGCGGGCATGCGGGTCGCCGTCGAAGGAGACGGGGCCGTCGGCCAGGGCGGCCATCGGCGGGACGAAGCGCATCACCGTGCCGGCCAGGCCCGCGTCGATGGCGGCGCCGCCGCGGATCGGGCCAGGCGTCACCTGCCAGTCGACGCCGGAGGCGGTCTCGGCGCCCGCGGTGAGGGTGGCGCCGAGGTCGCGCAGCGCCGCGACCATCAGATCGGCGTCACGGCTGCGCAGCGCCCGGCGTACGGTCCCCGGACCGTCGGCGAGCGCGGCGAGCACCAGCGCGCGGTTGGTCACCGACTTGGAGCCGGGCAGCGAGACGGACGCCGCGACCGGTGCGGCGGCGACGGGGGCGGGCCAGTGCGCGTTGGGCATGGTCGAAGTTTACTGGCCCGGCCGTGGCACGGCCCCGGACGCGCGTCACGACTGAGGAAGTCCTCCGGGCTCGCACACGCATGCGAAAGTCGTACGTGGCAGTGTGGACGCATGTGCGGTAGATACGCGTCGGCGCGCGACAAGCACCAGCTGCTCGAGGAGTTCCAGGTGGAGCTCGACGGCGATCCGGACGAAGAGCTCCGGCCCGACTACAACGTGGCGCCGACCAAGAACGTCTACGCCGTGCTCAGCCGCGTCCCCAAGGACGCCGAGCGGGCGGTGCGGCAGTTGCGGATCGTCAAGTGGGGACTGGTGCCCGCCTGGGCGAAGGATCCGTCGGTCGGCTCACGGATGATCAACGCCAGGATCGAGACGGTGGCGGAGAAGCCGTCCTATCGCCAGGCGTTCGCCAAGCGGCGCTGCCTGCTGCCGGCCGACGGCTACTTCGAGTGGATGCCGGTCGAGGGCGACAAGAAGAAGAAGCAGCCGTACTTCATCCATCCGGAGGACGGCGGCGTGCTGGCCATGGCGGGACTGTACGAGTTCTGGAAGGACCCGGGGCGCGCCGACGACGACCCGCTGAAGTGGCTGGTGACCTGCACGGTGATCACCACCGACGCGGAGGACGATCTGGGGCGCATCCACGACCGGATGCCGATGATGATCGAGCAGGAGCGGTGGGCCGAGTGGCTCGATCCGAAACTCACCGACCCGAAGCAGGCGTCGGGGCTGCTGGTGCCCGCGCAGTCCGGCCGGCTGACCGCGCATCCTGTCAGCACGGATGTCAACAACGTGCGCAACAATGGCCCGGAGCTCATCGAGCCATTGCCTCCGGAGGAGGAAAGCGCCCTTTTGTAAAGGTGTAAGAAGCACGCTAAGTGGGCATTCGGTGAGGAAAGCGATGCATCCGTTTACTCGGAGTCACCGCCACACAATGCCCCCAATTGCACCGGGCGGGATTTCCGGGGATTCTCGCCGCGGGTTGCCCTCATTTCCCGGAGGTGCGGATTCGTGGACGTCACGACCGCTCGTGAGCGGCTGGAAGGCATGCTCTCGGAGCTGGACCGATCGATCGGAGTGCTGCAGGGAGACCCCGTGGCGATTCGTGACCGGTCGGCGGCCGACGCGGGCTCCGACCTTACGGACGCCGACCGCGCCCAGGCCATGCTGACCGTGGCGACCACCCAGCGCCGGGCCGTGATCGACGCGCTCAAGCGCGTGGACGAAGGGACCTACGGCCGGTGCGTCGACTGCGACAAGCCCGTGCCCGAGGGCCGGTTGGAGGCCCGCCCCGAGGCGGCCCGCTGCGTGCAGTGCCAGGGCAAGCGGGAGCGGCGCCGCTAGCTCACGCGGGGCTCTTGCGGGCACTGGCCACCAGATGGATGCCGACCGTGTCGTCGTCGTCCGGATGCGCCTCCAGCTCGGTGCGGACCAGATAGGACATCGTCCGGGTGTCGGAGCCGAGCACGTGATCGACCGTCGAGGGTGACAGCACCGTGCGCGGGCGCATCCACTCCACCTCCAGCCCGGCGCCCATCAGCAGCTCGCGCAACTGCCCGCTGCTGAAGCAACGCGTGATGCTGCCGTCGGGCCACGGCACCAGCATGACCTCGCCCGTCTGCCGCAGGTGCTGCCACTGGCCCTGCTCGGCCAGGATCGCCATGCCGAGCACCAGCGAGTCGACGCACACCAGGGCCCGGCCGCCCGGCTTGAGCACCCGGGCCACGTCCGCCATGGCCGACTCCGCCATCAGCTCGATCGACATCGCCCGCTCCTCGGCGACCACCGCGTCCACGCTCTCGTCAGGCAGGAACGACAGGTCGTCGGCGCGCACGTGGCGGACCAGATCGGCGTCGCGCAACCGGCTCGCCTCGGCGGTGCGGCGGAAGTCGAGCACCTCGATGACCCGGTGCCCGGCCCTGGCCGCCTGGCCGGACCAGCGCCCGCGGCCACCGGACAGGTCGAGGATCACGGCGGGCTGGTCGGGGAGCCACCTGCTGAGCTGTTCGGCGACGACGGCGCGATAGAAGGTCCAGTACGGCCCCAGCGTCCCTGAGCCGTTGAGTTCCTCGGCCGGAATGGGCAGCACACGCGACTCCTGGGTTCCGGAAAATGGCTACCAGCCGGTACGTATGGTTTTCCCCGCACCGGGTTGTTCGTCACCTTCTATCTTGCGGGAACAGACGAAGGTGCGGGCGTGTTGCGACGAGCATGCTCACATTGCTCGAACCCCTCCCCAGTGACCGGTCGGTCGCTGACAAGCGGGTATTCTCCCCTGAGTACGGTGTCCCGCCACAGCCGGCCACCGGTGATCTTAGGGGGGTGGGTCCGGTGCCCGCGACAGGCGCGGAGACTCTGGAGCAGCGGAGCGAGCGATTCGAGCGCGACGTCATGCCGTATCTCGAACAGCTTTACTCGGCGGCGCTCCGGATGACCCGGAACCCCGCTGACGCGGAGGACCTGCTCCAGGAGACCTTCGCCAAGGCGTTCGCGTCGTTCCACCAGTTCCAGGAAGGCACCAACCTCAAGGCCTGGCTCTACCGGATCCTGACGAACACCTTCATCAACAGCTATCGCAAGAAGCAGCGTGAGCCCAAGCAGTCCGGCACCGAGGAGATCGAGGACTGGCAGCTCGCGCGGGCGGAGTCCCACACCTCGAGCGGGCTGAAGTCCGCCGAGGTCGAGGCGCTGGAGCACCTGCCCGACGGTGACGTCAAGCACGCACTCGCGGCCCTGCCCGAGGAGTTCAGGATCGCGGTCTACCTCGCCGACGTCGAGGGCTTCCCGTACAAGGAGATCGCCGACATCATGGGGACTCCCATCGGCACCGTGATGTCGAGGCTGCACCGTGGGCGCAGGCAGCTGCGAGGCCTTCTCGAGGACTACGCTCGCGAGCGTGGCCTGGTCCCAACGGAGGGATCGAAATGAGCTGTGGCAACCCGCACGACACCGACTGTCGCGAGGTGCTGGACAAGGTCTACGCCTATCTCGACGGCGAGCTGACCGGGCACGACGTGATGGACATCCGCGTCCATCTCGAGGAGTGCAGCCCCTGCCTGCAGGAGTACGACCTGGACAAGGCGATCAAGCAGCTGGTGGCCAAGAAGTGCGGCTGCGACCCCGTCCCGGACGACCTGCGCTCCAAGGTGCTGGCGCGCATCGCGCAGGTGAGGTCGGAGCTTTCCGACTAGGATCTCCCCATGCGCGTGCTTGTCACCGGGGGTGCCGGCTTCATCGGATCGAATCTCGTCGACCGCCTGCTCGCTGACGGGCACGAGGTCGCCGCGGTGGACGACCTGTCCTCGGGGAGTCGCGACAACCTGGCGGGAGCCGCGCTGAGCGACCGGTTCACCCTGCACGAGCTGGACATCCGCGATCCCGCGCTCGTCCGGCTGGCCGCCGAGTTCCGGCCCGAGGTCGTCTGCCATCTCGCCGCGCAGATCAGCGTGCGCAAGAGCGTGGCGGACCCGGTGCACGACGCCAGGATCAATGTCGAGGGCACCGCCGCGACGCTGGTCGCCGCTCGCGAGGGCAGCGCGCGCAAGGTGGTGTTCGCCTCCTCCGTCGCGGTCTACGGCAGGCCCGCCACGATTCCGGTGCCGGGCGACGCCGCCACCGACCCGAGGTCCCCTTACGCGGCCTCCAAGCTGAGCGGCGAGACGTACCTGGCCATGTTCCGCGCCCTGCACGGGATCGAGTTCACCACGCTGGTCCTGTCCAACGTCTACGGCCCGCGCCAGTCGCCCGAGGGCGAGGCGGGGGTGGTCTCGATCTTCACCGACGCGCTGCTCGCCGGCACCCCGACGGTCCTCTACGGCGACGGCACGCAGACCCGCGACTACGTCTACGTCGACGACGTCGTCGACGGCTTCGCCCGGGCGTGCGGAGCCGAGGGCAACGGCCGCAGGTTCAACCTCGGCACCGGCATCCAGACCACCGACCGCAGGCTCCACTCGCTGATCGCCGACGCGGCGGGGGCGCCCGACAAGCCCGGCTTCGCGCAGCCGCGACCGGGCGACCTGCCGGCGATGGCGGTCGACCCGGTGCCTGCTTACGAAGGGCTCGGCTGGGAGCCGCGCACCGATCTGGGCACCGGCGTGAAGCTCACCGCCGAGTGGGCCAGGACTCGTCGCGTAGTCAGTTGATTACGCTTTGCTTGCGATTCTCGGCTCCGCCCATGTGAGACGGCCTTCTTCTGTAGCGTGAGCCCAGAAGTAGACGTGGAGGCGGATGTTGAAGGCTACGATCGCCCGGCTGTTCACGGTCGCCGTGCTCATCACCCCTGTGGTCCTGGTGATGGCGGGCGGAGCCGCGCCGCCCGGGGTTTCCTGGACCTGAGCGCTCGTGGGGGGCCGCAATGCGTGATCTGCCGTGGCCCGCGAGGGTCTACCTGCTCGCCGTCATCGGCGCGGCGGCCGCCCTCATCGGGCGCAGTCTGATCACTTCCGGGAGCCTGGTGGCCCCGGAGAATCTCGATGTCCTGCTGGTGCTCGTTCTGCTGTTCCTGGTGTGCGAGTCGATGCCGACCCTGCTCAACGTGGAGCACTTCGCGGTGTCGGTCAGCTTCTCGGCGGCGCTGGCCGCGGTGGTGCTGATCGGGCCCGAAGGGGCGGCGCTGGTGGGTCTCACCGCCGTGCTGAGCGTGCGGCCGGGGCTGCCGCTGATCAAGCGGGTGTTCAACGGCGCGCAGTTCGCCATCTGCGGCTACGCGGCCGGCGGCGTCTACGTCTGGCTCGGCGGCGCCATCGGCGTCCCCAGGGTCAACGCCTTCGACGACCTCATCGGCCCCTACGCCGCGGCCACCGCCGTGTTCGTGCCGCTGAACATCATGCTCACGCTCACCATGATCCGGCTGGCGACCGACGCCGGGTCCATGGAGGTGCCGCTGCGCGGCCTGACCCAGTTCCTGCTGTCCTATCTGGGCTACGGGACGTTCGGGCTGCTGGTGGCCGGGCTCTGGGCGACCGTGCAGTCCATCTCGGCCGTGCTCGTGCTGCTGCCGCTGTTCGTGGCGCGCTGGGCGTTCGGCCAGTATCACGCGCAGCAGCGCTCCTACGACGCCACCATCGCGGCGCTGTGCCAGGCGGTGGAGACCAAGGACTACTACACCAGGGGCCACTGCACCCGCGTCTCGCTCGCCTCCACCATGATCGCGCAGGAGATCGGCATGGGCATGGAGCGGCTGCGGGCCATCCGCTACGCCGGCATGCTGCACGACGTGGGCAAGCTCGGCGTGCCGACCAAGGTCCTGCAGAAGGACGGGCCGCTGACCGAGGAGGAGTTCGCCGCGATCCAGCTCCACCCGATGCGCGGGCTGGAGATCGTGCAGGGCATCGACTTCCTGGACGAGGCGTTCGCCGGGATCATGCACCATCACGAGCGCCACGACGGCAAGGGCTACCCGATGGGGCTGGCCGCGGACGAGATCCCGGAGTTCGCCAGGATCATCGCGGTGGCCGACGCGTTCGACTCGATGACCTCCGACCGCTCCTACCGTGGCGCCAGACCCGTCGAGGTGGCCGTGGATGAGCTGCGCAAGGGAGAGGGCAGCCAGTTCGACCCCGTCATGGTGACGGCCTTCGTCAGGGCGCTGGAGCGCGAGCCGTGGCAGCCGCCGCGCCGCGTCGATCCGCCGCCTCCCGAGGACGCCGACACGCTGACCAAGGACCACGACGACCCGACGATGCCCATCCAAGTGGTGACAGGACCGTGACCCGCGCCTACCAACGGCTCGACTCCGGGCAGCTGCTGCTCATCTGCGCGGCCGGGCTGGTCGCCGTGGCCGGGATCGCGCACACGTCCGCGGTGGGCCTCGACCGGCCGGAGATCGCCGTCGGGTTCGGGGCGCTCATCGCGGCCGGCGAGCTCGCCAGGCTGACGATGCCGGGCAACCGGGAGGTGGCCCCCGTCGGCGCCGCCGCGGCGCTCGGCTACACGCTGCTGCTCGACCTGAGCCAGGTCCCGCTGCGTCACTCGGCTCTCCAGGTGGTGGCGGTGATCGCCGTCGGGATGATCGCGGGCGCGCTGCCGCACCTGGCGGTCGGCCGCCCGCCGCGCCTGGACGCGATGGCCCGCCGGCTGCTCACCGGCGCCCTGCTCGCCTTCGCCTTCCGCCCGCTCGCCGACCCCCTCTACCAGGCCACGCAGGGGGAGCTGGGCACGTGGTGGCCCGCGCTCGGCGTGATGGTCGTGCTCATCAGCCTCACGCTGCTGATCGACGTCCTGATCGCCGCCATGCTCAGGGCCGAGCAGGTGCGCACCGCCTTCAGGGTGGCGGTTCGCGACGAGCTCAACGTCACCTTCCCGCTCGGGGCCGCCGTGGCGTCGTCAGGCGTGCTGCTCGCCCTGGCCACGCACAGCATGGACCTGGTGGCCCTGCTGGTCTTCGCGGCCCCGCTGCTCGTCACGCAGGTGGCCTTCCGCAAGTACGCGGGCATCCGCGCCACCTACCTGCAGACGGTCCGCGCCCTGTCTCGGGTCACCGAGGTGGGCGGCTACGTCGAGCCGGGCCACTCGCGCAGGGTGAGCCGCCTGGCGGTGGCGATCGGCAGGGAGCTGGGCATGGCCGAGCCGGAGCTGCTGGAGCTCGAGTACGCGGCCCTGATGCACGACATCGGTCAGCTCTCGCTGCGCGATCCGATTCCCGGGGGCGCGACCGTGCTGACCGACCCGGAGCAGGCCCGGCGTATCGCCGAGCTGGGCGCGGAGGTGATCAGGCAGACCGGCGTGCTCGACCGGGTCGCCGACCTGGTCAGCCGCCAGTGCGACCCGGTGGGCGAGGACCCGCCGCTGTCGAGCCGCATCATCAAGGTCGCCAACGCCTATGACGACCTGCTCGGCGGTTCGACCGACCGCGACCGTGCGGGCGCCGCCCTGGAGCGGCTCAGGCTGGGCGCCGGCACGGCGTACGAGTTCGCGGCCATCGAGGCGCTGGCCCGAGTCGCGGACCGGCCGTCGCACCGGCTCTGAGGCGCTGACCTGTAGGTCTTGTCCAGTGTCGTAGGGTGCCTGAGCGTTTCGGGAGGCTCACTTTTGTAGGGTTCCTACAGATCCGAAGGTTCGGATCGGTGGTTTAGGGGGAAGGGGCGGCGGGCTCGGCGGTCGTAGGGTTGGCGGCGTGCTTATAGAGACGCTCGGACCTGTTCTGGTCGCCAACCGGGGGGAGATCGCGCGACGGGTGGTCCGCACGGTCAAGCGGCTGGGGCTGCGCGCCATCGCCGTTCACTCCGAGGCCGACGCCGATCTGCCCTATGTCCGCGAAGCCGACCAGGCCGTGCTGATCGGGCCGGCCAGTCCCGCGCAGAGCTATCTCGATCCGGCCAAGGTGCTGGAGGCGGCCCGGGCCACGGGGGCGAAGGCGATCCATCCCGGTTACGGGTTCCTCGCGGAAAACGCCGATTTCGCCCGGGCGGTCATCGACGCCGGGCTGGTGTGGATCGGCCCGGAGCCCGAGGCCATCGACCAGATGGGCGACAAGATCAACGCGCGCAACCTGATGGAGGACGCGGGAGTCCCGGTCGCGGCCGGCACCCGCGAGCCCGTCACGGATGTCGGCCTTGCACGCGCCGCCGCCCGGGAGATCGGCTACCCCGTCATGGTCAAGACCGCCGGAGGCGGTGGCGGGATCGGGATGAGCGTCGCCCATGACGATCAGGAGTTGGGCAAGGCGTTCGAGCAGGCGTCCAGGGCGGCGCTGAGGTTCGCGGCCGCAGCCGCTGCCGGAGGCCAGGGCGACGTGCTCGCCGGACCCGGCATCCTGCTCGAGCGCTACATCGAACGCGCCCGTCACGTCGAGGTGCAGATCCTCGGACTGCCCGACGGGAGGGTCGTGGCGCTGGGCGAGCGTGACTGCTCGGTGCAGCGCCGCCACCAGAAGGTGGTGGAGGAGTCGCCGTCGCCGGGCATCACGCCCGAGCTGCGCGAGCGCATGCTCGCCGCCGCCGTACGGGCCGGCGAGGCGGTCGGCTATCTGGGGGCGGGCACGGTCGAGTGCCTGGTCGACGCCGACAAGCAGGACTTCGTGTTCCTGGAGATGAACACCAGGCTCCAGGTGGAGCACCCGGTCACCGAGCTCGTGACCGGGCTGGACCTGGTGGAGCTGCAGCTGCGCGTCGCCGCGGGGGAGAGCCCCGAGGTGAGCCCGCAGGTCAGCGGGCACGCCGTGGAGTTCCGCGTCTACGCCGAGGATCCCAAGCGCTTCTTTCCCGGCCCTGGCAAGATCACCGCATGGGAGGAGCCCTCGGGTGACGGCGTCCGCGTGGACTCAGGTTACGAATCCGGTAATACGGTCACGCCGTTCTATGATCCGCTGATGGCCAAGCTGTGCGTGCACGGCGCGACGCGTGCCGAGGCGCTGGAGAGTGCGCGCAAGGCGGTCGCCGCGTTCGTGGTCGAGGGGCCCAAGAACAACCTGCCGTTCTGTGCGGAGCTGCTGGACAACGACGAGTTCGCGACCGGCGACTATGACACGGGCCTGGTCGGGCGGATGCGCGCCAAGCGCGCATGACATTGTTGGCGCATTACCAGAGGGGAGTCGTCGTGGCTGAGGTCCGCGCTGAGATGGTGGCGAACGTGTGGAAGGTCGTCGTCAAGGAGGGCGACGAGGTCTCCGAAGGCGACACGCTGGTCATCCTCGAGTCGATGAAGATGGAGATCCCGGTGCTCGCCGAGGACGACGGTGTGGTGGCGCAGCTCAAGGTGGCCGAGGGCGACGTGATCCAGGAGGGTCACCTGATCGCGGTCATCGACTAGCGCGGGCGAGAAACCTGTCGCGGTCGACCACCATCCGCTCGATCGTGCCGCGGGCGACGAGGGAGTGCTTGTCCCTCGCCTGAAAGCCGAAGGTCAGGCGCTGGCCGTCGACTCCGGTGAGCTCGACGCCGATCTCCACGTGCGTGCCGATCGAGCTCGCGGCCAGATGTTCGAGCTCGATCCGGGTGCCGACCGAGGTCTCGCCCGGCGCCAGGACCTGGCCGAGGGCCTGGACGGTGGCCTGCTCGGCCAGCGCCAGCAGGCGCGGCGTGGCCAGCACCGGGACGTCGCCGCTGCCGATCTTCTGGGCGGTGTCCTCCACCTCGACCATGATGAGCAGCTTGGAGCGGAGACCGGGGACGAGCGTCATGGCGCAAGCCTAGTGCGGGGACCGCCGTCGCCCGCTCGCCGCGTACCCAGTACGGTGCTGTGTTCTCACACAAAACCGGGACAAGTGTGGTTCGTAGGCCACAGGATAGGGTTTATACGGCTTGTGGCTTTTGGGTGGCGTGTGAGATGTGAGGGCCGTACACTCGCGGAGTTCCGTGACCTCTGTGTTACCTCACCGCGACACAAGTCCGCTTTGTTGGAGAACCCTGGGGTGGGAGAGGTTCGAGAGGTAAAGGGGTAGCGGGGGAGCATGGTAGCCCAAGGGACGACGCTGGCGGGGCGGTATCGCCTGGATACCCGCATCGGCGCCGGTGGCATGGGCGAGGTCTGGCGTGGAGAGGATACGGTCCTCGCGCGGACGGTCGCTGTCAAGGTGCTGCTCCCCGGACGCATGCAGGACCCGGGGTTCCTCGCCCGTTTCCAGGCGGAAGCCAGGGCGATGGCGACGATCAACCACCCTGGCGTGGTCGACGTCTACGACTACGGGGTCAGCGGCGACACCGTCTACTTAGTGATGAAGTTCGTCGACGGAGAGCCGCTCGACCGGCTGCTGACCCGGCTCGGCAGGATCTCGCCGCAGCCCGCGATGGAGCTGATCGCACAGGCGGCGTCGTCGCTGCAGGCCGTCCACGACCAGGGCATCGTGCACCGCGACGTGAAGCCGGGCAACCTGCTCGTGCAGCGCGACGGCACGCTCGTCATCACCGACTTCGGGATCGCCAGATCGGATCTGGCCAACCGGCTCACCGACGCCGGCATGGTGCTCGGCACGGCCGCTTACTGCGCGCCCGAGCAGGCCGAAGGCGCGCCGGTCACGCCCGCGGTGGACATCTACGCGCTCGGCGTGGTCGCCTACGAGTGCCTGGCCGGACAGCGGCCATTCGACGGCGACAGCCCCGTCACCATCGCGCTCAAGCACATCCGCGAGGCGCCGCCGCCCCTGCCCGGCGACATCCCGCCGCCCGTGCGGGCGCTGGTGGAGCGCGCGCTGTCCAAGGACCCGGCCAGGCGCTTCCCGAGCGCCAGGGCGATGAGCGACGCGGCCCGCATGGTGGCCGCCGGCGAGGTCCCGAGGGACCTGGTCCCCCCGCCGACGACGGGCGCCACGATGGCCCCGCCGGTGGCGGCCTACCAGACGGGGGCCGTCCAGGCCGCCCCGGAGGCCACCACGGTCGCCGGGCCGCGGCAGGGCGGACGCCGTGCGGGCAAGGCGCCGCGCAGGGGCGGGCTGGTGGCGGGCCTGGCCACCGCGGTGGTGCTCGGCCTGGGCGCGGGCGCGATCGCCCTGACCAACATGAGCGCGGAGGCCCTCCCCGGCCCCGGCGCGACCGCGGACGCCAGCTCGGCGGCCCTCACCGAGCCCGCCGACACGCCGACCCCGCCAAGGAGGACCTCCAGGACGCGCACTCCCACTCCCACCCAGGAGCAGCCGGACAGGAACAGGACGTCACCGACGCCGACTCCCACTCCGACCGAGGAGGAGCCGACCGAGACCCCCTCCGCCACTCCCACCGTCAAGCCCTCGAAGACGCCGAGCCCCACCCCCAAGCCGGCCGTCAAGAGGGAGGTGCCTCAGGTGGTCGACCTGCCCTACCCGCAGGCCCGGAACCTGATCTTCCAGGCGGGGTTCAAGATCAGCGTGGATGACCAGAGCGGCAAGCTGCCCGAGTCCTGCCGCAGGGTCGGGGAGAGCTGGCCCAAGGCCGGCGAGCTGTTCGAGGTGGGCAAGGCGGTCAAGGTCGTTCTCATCCCGATCGAGCCCTGCAGCACGCCCACCCCGAGTGTGACGGTGACGACCACCGTCAAGCCCTAGCGGACCTCACACGCCGGTCGTGCTGCGCGGGTAGGCGATCTCCGGGTCGGTGGCGATGTTGACCATGTACGGAATTCCGGAGTCGAACGCGCGGCGCAGCGCGGGACCGATCTCCGACGGCTTGGTGACCAGCTCGCCACCGCCGCCCAGTGCCGTGACGACCTGGTCGTAGCGGCACTGCGGCTGCAGCTCGGCGGCCACGTCGTAGCCGTACAGCATCTGCATCGGGTGCTTCTCCAGCCCCCAGATGCCGTTGTTGCCGCAGATCATGACGACCGGCAGGCGGTGCCGTACCAGCGTGTCGACGTCCATCAGGGAGAAGCCCGCGGCGCCGTCGCCCAGCAGGAGCACCACCTGGGAGGAGGGCCTGGCCAGGCGGGCGGCGATGGCGTAGCCGAGCCCGGTGCCGAGGCAGCCGTACGGGCCCGGGTCGAGCCAGTTGCCGGGCTGCTTGGGCTCGACGTACTTGCCCGCGTAGGAGACGAAGTCGCCGCCGTCGCCGATGACCACCGCGTCCTCGGCAAGCACCTTGCCCAGCTCGCCGTAGATGCGCATCGGGTGGATCGGGTCGGAGTCCGCGGCCAGCAGGCCGGCGTCACCGGCGATGGCCGCCGCCGCGGTCTCGGCCAGCTTCGTCACCCAGTCGGCGTATCGGGTCGGCTTCACGCCCGCGTCGCCGCAGGCGGCGCCGAGACTCCAGAGCACCACGGACAGGTCGCCCGAGGCGGACGCCACCGGCTTCGTGTGCGTGGCCAGGTGGGACGGCGCGTCGGCGATGTGCACCACCTTGGCCAGCGGCGCGCCGTCCTTGCCGCCGAACCAGCCGTAGCCGAGGCGGAAGTCGAGCGGGGTGCCGATGACGATGACCAGGTCGGCCTGGGCGAAGGCGGCGCCGCGGGCGCGGGTGACGAGCAGCTCGTGCCCGGCGGGCAGGATGCCGCGGCCCTGGCCGTTGGGGATGACCGGCAGCCGCCAGTTCTCGGCGAAGTCGCGGGCGGCCTCCTCGGCCCGGTCCATCCACACGTCCGAGCCGTACACCACCACCGGCCGCTCGGCCTCGGCCAGCAGCCTGGCGATGCTGCGCAGGTCGTCGGGGTCGGGCTCCAGCGGCGACGGCGACTGCGTCTCGGTTTCGAGCACGGGCGAGGGCGCGAACAGGTGGTCCATGTAGAAGTCGAGGAAGACCGGCCCCCGGTGCGGCGCGAGCGCCGTGCGGAAGGCCATCTCGACGTCCTGGCCGACCGAGTCGGCGCCGGACCCGGTGAACGCCAGCTTGGTGATCGGGGCGAGCAGCGGCGGGTGGTCCATCTCCTGCAGCGCCCCGCTGCCCCAGCGAGACTGCGGCGCGCGCCCGCCCATGACGACCACCGGCGAGCCGTTGAAGTGCGCGGTCGCCACGCCGCTGATGCCGTTGGTGATGCCCGGCCCCGCCGTCAGCACGGCCAGGCCGGGTGTCCTGGTCAGCCGGGCCGTCGCCTCGGCGGCGAAGACCGCACTCTGCTCGTGGCGCACGTCGAGGATGCGCATGCCCTCGTGCTGTGCGCCGTCGTAGAGGGGGAAGACATGCCCTCCCGAAAGGGTGAACATGGTCTCGACACCGTAGGCCTTGGACACGGCGACGGCAGCGTCACCGGCGTGCTTCGCAGACTTCATGCCGGGGAACTTACCAATGAGTCACGAGAGTAAACAGACCTTCAGCAGCAGACCGTCACCGTGCCCTCCGGGGTGGACAGGGAGATCTTCCTGGGCGAGGTGGGGTCACGGCCCGTCGGCAGGAAGATGTCGGGAGCCTCCGCCGTCAGGTCGTAGGCGGCCTCGGGCAGCTCCACAGTGATGTCGCCGGACGTCCTGACCACCGCTCTCACCTTGGCGGGCGGCGTGCGGAACGACAGATCCACGTTCCCGGCGCCCACCTCCACGTCGGCATGGTCCGCTCGCAGGTCATACCCGCTGACGGAGCCCGAGCCGCTTCTGGCCCACAGGTTCCCCGAGGTCTCGGTCACGAAGACGGCGCCGGAGACGGAGCTGACGCGTACGTCGCCGTACATGCGGCTGACGGTGACCGCGCCGGTGGACGCCGTGGCCTCGATATCGGTCTCGGGAGGCACGAGCAGGTGATACTCGGCCTCGCACAGCGGCTGTTCCGGCTGCCCGGAGCAGGAGGCGCCGAGCCGCAGTGTCCGGCCGTCCCAGTCCTCGGAGACGGACGGCTTGTCCTGCTCCCAGCGCAGCCATCGGTCGATCACGATCACGCCGGCCTCGCCCGCCTGCACCGTGACCCGCACGTCGCCCCGATCCGCCGCGATCTTGAGCTGCGTACGTCCCTCGAAGGCGATGGTCCGGACGGAGCTCTCGGTCGGCAGCAAGGCTTGGGCGAACCCCGCCGAGATCGTGACGGTGGACAGCGTCAGCGCCACCACGGTCAGGATGGCTCCGGCGACCCGCCAGACCGCTCTCATGGCAGACTCCTGATTTTGAGGAACTGCAGGACGGCGAGTACCCGCCGGTGATCGCCCTCTGCCGGGGGAAGGTCGAGTTTGGTGAAGATGTTGCCGATGTGCTTGCCCACCGCGCCCTCGCTGAGCACGAGCTGCCTGCCGATGGCCGCGTTGGAGCGGCCCTCGGCCATCAGCTTGAGCACCTCGCCCTCCCTGGGCGTCAGCCGGTCCAGCGGGTCGCTGTGGCCGCGCAGCAGGAGCTGGGAGACCACCTCGGGGTCCAGCGCGGTGCCTCCCGCCGCGACTCTGCGCAGCGCGTCGATGAACTCGTCCACGTCCGCCACCCGGTCCTTGAGCAGATAGCCGACGCCGCCCGTGGCGGAGGCGAGAAGCTGGGCGGCGTAGCGCTCCTCGACGTACTGGGAGAGCACCAGCACGGCCAGCGACGGCTGCCCGCGGCGCAGCACGAGCGCGGCTCGCAGCCCCTCATCGGTGTGTGTGGGCGGCATCCGCACGTCGGTGAGCACCAGGTCGGGGCGCTGCTCCTCGGCCGCGCGCAGCAGCCCCTCGGCGTCGGCCACGGCCGCCACCACCTGCATGCCCGCGGCCTCCAGCAGCCGGATCAGCCCCTCGCGCAGCAGTACGGAGTCCTCGGCCAGCACTACTCGCACGGCAGGTCCACCTCGATCGTCGTCGGCCCGCCCAGCGGGCTGCGCAGGCGCAGGGTGCCGTCCACGGAGTCGATCCGCTGGCCCAGGCCGCGCAGCCCGGTGCCGCCGTCGAGCCTGGCGCCGCCGCAGCCGTCGTCGTGGACGAGCAGGCGCAGCCGGTCGCCCTCGCGGCGGACCGTCACCTCCGCCTTCGTGGCCGCGGCGTGCTTGGCGATGTTGGTGAGTGCTTCGGACACGATGAAGAAGGCCACCGCCTCGATCGTCGGGGAGGTGCGGCGGTCGATGTCGACGCGCAGCCTCACCGGTATGGGAGCCCGGGCGGCGACGCCGGAGAGCGCCGCGTCCAGGCCCTGGTCGTTGAGCACCGCGGGATGCAGGCCGCGGACGAGGTCGCGCAGCTCCTTCAGTGCCTGCTTGGACTCCTCGTGCGCCTGCTCGATCGCCTCGCGGGCGGGGGCGGGCAGGTCGGAGAGGGTGGCGCGGGCCAGCCCGAGGTTCATCGCCAGCGACACCAGCCGCTGCTGCGCCCCGTCGTGCAGGTCGCGTTCGATGCGGCGGCGCTCGGCGTCGGCCGCGTCGATCACGCCGGCGCGACTCTCGGTCAGGGTCTCGATCCGCCGGCCGAGCTCCCAGCGGCTGGGGCCGAGCAGGGCGCGGGCCACCGCCAGGTCCAGCATGGCCATCGCGCGCGCCAGGATGGGCGCCAGCAGCAGGAACAGGAGGCCGGCGACGATGTAGGCCGCCACCACTGCCGGTTCCCTCAGATCGGGCAGGAAGACCATGGGCGGTGGCTGCAGCAGCGGCGGCACGAAGGCGGTCACCCCGACCAGGCCCGCTCCCCACACCATCGCGACCAGGAACACTCCCACCACGCTCACCAGCGGGGAGAGCAGGTGATAGCCGAGCTGCCGCCACAGGCTGTTGGTGCGCAGGGTCTGCGCGGCCGGCACCGGGGGGATGTGCACGCCGAGGAAGGCCTCGAACCTGGAGCGCTGCACCCCGGTGATCCACGGCATCCCGCGGCGCAGCGCGCGCGGGGCCACGGCCAGCACGCAGGTCAGCGCGGCCAGCACGACGGCGACGGGCAGGCCGGTCATGACGTGGGCGGTGTCCAGCCAGGCCCTGGCCGACCAGGGGCGGATGGCTTTCATGTCTCCAAAGGTATTGATTTGCCGGGGACGTGCGACATGGCCCTGGTGTGTCCGTACGGGGTGGGGCTAGCCCCACCTCACAGCGGCGGCACCGACCAGCCCTTCTGCGCGAAGAGCGGGGCGTGCTCGGCGTTGACGAACAGGCGGTCCTCCGGGTGGGGGACGCGGAAGTAGCTCTGCGGGTGCAGCAGCTCCCTGGCGGTGTCGGACAGGTCGAGCACGTAGCGGTCGGGAGCGCGCCGCTGGGCCAGGAAGCGCAGCTCGAACGGGAGCACGGCCAGCGGGGCCGCGTGGTCCCAAAGCCCGAGTCCCGCCGCGCGGGCCCGCTGCACGGCGTGCCTGGCCCTGCCCAGCGCGCCCTCCTCGGCGATCGTGCCGGCCGTCCCCGGCGCCGGCACCGCGTCGGCGACGCGTCCCTCCTGGCGGACGAAGGGGTCGACGTTGGGCCAGATGAAGTACGGCACCACGTGTCCGGCCTCGAGCAGCCGCTCGTTGTAGGGGTCCGGGCGGGGCCTGTCCCGCTGCTCGCGGTTGACGTAGCAGAGCATCCTGCCGTACCTGTCGAGGATCTCGTACGCGAACGCCAGCCTGAGCTTGAACGTGGCGTCGCTGTGGCCCTGCTCGGTGATGTCGCCCTGGATCATGTCCTTGAGCGCCTGGGTGGCGGGGGCGGCGTGCGCGGCGTGGTTGGCGGCGGCGTCCGGGCCCAGCTTGGTCAGCAGGTGGGCGCGGAGCGCGGCGCGCAGGGGCAGCTCGGCGTAGCCCTTGGCGAAGGGATCGGCGAGGAAGGTCGTCCAGGCCGGGTGGCCGATGCGGGCGAAGCCTTTGGGGAAGTCGGGGAAGTCGGGATTTCGCGGCAGCTGGAAGCTGACCTCGGGGGCGTCGACGCCGAGCAGGCGGACGCCGAGGTTGCCGTCGGCCGCGATGTTGATCGTGTCACCGTCGTGCACGACCTTGCTCACCGGCTCGGCCGTGCCGTTTCGCCGGGCGAGGAGCCCGTGGCCGACCGTGATGCCCGGAACGGGCTGTTCGAGAGCCTTAGCCATGCACGCATCATCCCCCGATAACGCGCTAAGTTCCGATATTCAGGCTTTGGGCTTGGCGCGGACGTGCATGCGCTCGCCCTGGGGGCCGAACAGGACGAGGACCTCCACCGGCTGGTCGTCGGCACTGCCGAACCAGTGCGGCAGCCGGGTGTCGAACTCGGCCGCCTCGCCGGCGCGCAGCACCAGATCGCGCTCGGCCAGCAGCAGCCGCAGCCGCCCGGACAGCACGTACAGCCACTCGTAGCCCTCGTGCGTCTGCTGCTCGGACCGCGGGCGATCCGGCGGGATGATCATCTTGAAGGCCTGCGGGCTCCCCGGCTGCCGGGTCAGCGGCAGCACGGTCATGCCGTTCAGCCGGCGAGCGGTGGGGCGGATGCGCGGGTCGCCGACCTCCGGCGCGCCGACGAGCTCCTCCAGGGGCACCTGGTAGGCCTGGGCGATCGGCAGCAGCAGCTCCAGGCTGGGGCGGCGCTGGCCGGACTCCAGACGCGACAGGGTGCTCGTGGAGATGCCGGTGGCCTCGGTCAGCGTGGCCAGGGTGAGGCCCCGCTCGGCACGCAGACGTTTGAGCCGGGGACCGACCTTCGCCAGCACCCCTTCGATCGCCGTCGTGTTGTCCATGGCATCTCTCATTCCCGGAAAGAGCACCAGAAGTTGCCACATCCAGGGAGCGAGCGCAAGCTCACGGCGCCAGCGTGAAGGTCTCCCTGAACCTCGCGGGATCGAACGAGCCTCCCAGCGTGACGGCGAGGCCGCGGCGCGCCACGGCGGCGAACTCGTCAGCCGAGAGCCCGGCGGCGCCTGCGGGCAGCACTCCGGCCAGCGGACGCGCCGCCAGCATCTCCAGGTCGCCCACGTCGCTCCGCTCGGCCGCGCCAGGCTTGTCAGGCCATGCCCCGATGACCACCCCGGCCAGGTCGAGCCCGCGATTGGCCAGGGCCTCCAGGGTCAGCGCGGCGTGGTTGAGCGTCCCGGGCCCGGACCCGGCCACCACGAGCACCTGCGCCCCGAGCAGCCTCGCCAGATCGGCGACGGTCGCGCCGTCCTCGTCGAAGCGCACCAGCAGCCCGCCCGTGCCCTCCACGATCACCAGCCGGTTGCTCTCGGCCAGCTCCCGGATCCGCCTGGCCGTCTGGGGCATCGACACCGGCGCCACCCTCGCGGCCCGTGCGGCGGCGGCGGGCGAGAGCGGCGACTCGAACCGGGCGATCTCGAACGTGGTCGCCACCCCGGACAGCCTGATGATCTCGTCGAGATCGCCTCTCTCCCCGGCGGGCACCCCCGTCTGGGCGGGCTTCACCACGGCCACGCTCGCTCCCCGGCCCCGCGCCAGCGCCGCCAGGGCCGCGCACACCACGGTCTTGCCCACGCCCGCGTCGGTCCCGGTCACGACGATCACGCTCATCCGGCCAGCGTAGAGCGCCGGAAGCCGCTGCTACGGGCGGCGCAACCGGGTGACGAACTTGTAGCGGTCTCCCCGGTAGAGCGACTGCGCCCACTCGACCGGGTTCCCGTCGGCGTCGAAGGCGTGGCGGGTGAGCAGCAGCATGGGCAGGCCCACGTCCACGCCCAGCAGCTTCGCGTCGTACGGGGTGGCGAGCACGGTCTCGATGATCTCCTCGGCGTCCGTCAGCCGCACGTTGTAGGCGTTGTGCAGCGTCTCGTACAGAGAGGAGTGCACCTCCAGCTCCCGCCGCAGCCGGGGGAAGCGGCGCGCGGACAGGTGGGTGGTGTCGATGGAGACGGGTTCGCCGTTGGCCAGCCGCAGGCGGTGGATGCGCAGCACGCGCCCGCCCGGGTTGATCGCCAGCCGCCTGGCCAGCGCCTCGTCCGCGGTGACGTAGCCGATCTCCAGGATCTTGGTGTCGGGCTCCAGCCCGGCCGTGCGCAGGTCGCCGATGTACGAGGTCAGCTGCAGCACCTGTGCCACCTTGGGCTGCGCGACGAACGTGCCCTTGCCCTGGATGCGCAGCAGCCGCCCTTCCACGACCAGCTCGGTCAGCGCCTGCCTGACCGTCGTGCGGGAGGTCTCGAACCGTACGGCCAGCGTCCGCTCGGGCGGCAGCGCGGTGCCCGGCGCGAGCGACTTGGTGAGCTCGAGCAGGCTCCGTTTCACGTCGTAGTACTTCGGTACGCGAGGGCCGTCGTCTGTCACGCTCTCACCTTCACTTCTGCCACGGCGGTGAGGGCGTGTCTGATCACCGCGAGATCATCGGAACTCAGATTGGCCCGAGCGGTCAACCGCGGGCAAGGGCGGCCCACCGGCGCGGACGGCGGCCGGCAGCCTCCTGCCCGCGATTGCGGCTCCGCACGGGTGGCGGGATCCGGGAGGGCGAGGCCGGGCGGCTCGCTCGCCCTGTCGCACGCCAGTCCGGGCAGCTCAGGCTGATGGTGAAGGATAACCGCAGCGGCAGGCCGGGCCGCAACCGAGGTCGGTGCGAGAGTGCCGCGGCGGGCCGGCGAGGACGTGCGGATCACCTCTGGCTCTCCCGGTAAGGGCACGCGATGGGATCCGGGCGACTCTGGCAGTGTGATGGTTCTCACAATGTGAGATTTATGTAAAAGGACGGTTAAGTCGACCTTTTTACGTCTCGCCTGCCGAGACATCCGTCCGCGGCGCCCGCGACCCGCCCCCGGCCTCCGGGCGGCAGTCCGCGATCGCACGCAGCCCCATGTGCGCATTCGACCAGGGTGCCGGTTTGGCTGTTCGGCGGGAAAGCACGCATGATGCAGTCGTGCCGACTCTCAGCGACCTCGTCGTCCGCCACACCGCGCTGGACGAGGACGACCTCGACTGGCTGCACTCGCTGGTCTCCGACTGGCAGTTGCTGGCCGACCTGTCGTTCGCCGACCTCATCCTGTGGGCGCCCCTGCTGGGCGAGGGCGGCTGGATCGCGATCGCGCAGATGCGCCCCACCACCGGCCCCACCGTCTACCACGACGACATCGTCGGCTCCGTGGCCGCCAAGGGCGAGCGCCCGCTGATCGACACGGCCTGGAACGAACGACGCATCTGCCGGGAGGGCGACCCCGACTGGTCGACCGGCGTCCCGGTCCGGGAGGAGACCATTCCGGTGCGGCGCGCGGTGCCCGACGGCGAGGCCCGCTTCCTCGCGATCATCCAGCGCTCCACCAACCTGTCGTCGGCCCGCACCCCGTCCCGGCTGGAGCTCACCTACCTGCAGAGCGCCTCCGACCTGGCGCAGATGGTGGCCGAAGGCCGCTTCCCGTTCTCCGGCGAGGAGCCCATCCTGGTCCGCTCGCCGCGCGTCGGCGACGGCCTGCTGAGGCTGGATCGGGCGGGCCGCGTCACCTACGCCTCACCCAACGCGCTGTCGGCCTACAGGCGGCTCGGCCTGCACGCCGACCTGGTGGGCGCCGAGCTCGGCCGGGTGACCGCGACGCTGTGCTACTCCGACGAGCCCATCAACGAAGACCTCATGATCGTGGCCAGCGGGCGGGCAGCCAAGGAGACCGAGGTCGAGTCGGGCGGCACGATCGTCCAGCTCCGGGCGATCCCGCTGATCGTCGGCGGCGGGCGCATCGGCGCGCTGGTGCTCATCCGCGACGTGACCGAGCTGCGGCGGCGCGAGCGCGAGCTGATGACCAAGGACGCCACGATCCGCGAGATCCACCACCGGGTCAAGAACAACCTGCAGACGGTGGCCGCGCTGCTCCGGCTCCAGGCCAGGCGGCTGCAGGTGCCGGAGGGCCGCGAGGCGCTGGAGGAGGCCGTGCGGCGGGTCGGCTCGATCGCGATCGTGCACGAGACGCTCTCCCACGCGCCGGAGGAGTTCGTCGACTTCGACGACATCGCCGACCGGGTGATCGCGATGGCGGGAGAGGTGTCGGCGCCGGAGGCCGCGGTCACGCCGCGACGGGTGGGGGGCTTCGGGGTGCTGCCCTCGCTGATCGCCACCCCGCTGGCGATGGCGCTGACGGAGCTGCTGCAGAACGCGCTCCAGCACGGCCGGCCCAGGCGGCTGCAGGTGGTGGTGGAGCCGGGGGCGGAGCGGCTCAACGTGCTCGTCTGGGACGACGGCCAAGGGCTGCCCGAGGGGTTCGACCTCGACAGCTCCACCAGCCTCGGGCTGCAGATCGTCCGCACGCTCGTCGAGGGGGAGCTCTCCGGCAGGCTCGCGGTCGAGCCGCGCGAGGGAGGCGGCACGGAGGTCAGGCTCTCGATCCCGCTGCCGTCCGGACCCGCTTGAAAACCTGAACGCCGCGTCCCGTTGTCAGGGACGCGGCGCTGTCCTGGCGGAAACGCTGTCGCGCCAGGCTTCATCGCTCTTTGCGGTCTTCAGACGGGGGCTCCTTTGCCGCGCGCTGCTGGTCAGCCTGTCGGTCGGGGGTGTCTCAGGCGGTCGCGCGGGCGCGGGCACGGGCGCTGCGGCGCTTGAGCGCACGACGCTCGTCCTCGCTGAGCCCGCCCCAGACGCCGGCGTCCTGTCCGGACTCCAGCGCCCACTTGAGGCAGGAGTCCATGGCCGAGCAGGAACGGCAGACCTGCTTGGCCTCCTCGATCTGCATGAGTGCCGGTCCAGTGTTCCCGATGGGGAAGAACAGCTCGGGGTCCACGTCACGGCAGGCGGCTCGGTGGCGCCAGTCCATGCGTCCACTCCTTAGTAGATGGAGCCTTGGGTCGGCTCCGTGCGGCTACTTTGTGAAAGGTTTCACTAAGGCGTGCGAACAGTGTCCCGGACGGTTGGCCGGGATTGCTCGCCGACAGTCGGACGGGGGCCCTGGGGCCTCGTTAAAGGTCCTACGTTCCGACGTCAATAGTGAGCTTTTCAGCCACGGAGAGTGCACGCAAGAGGGTAGGGCCGAAGTTTTGCCGGTTATAGATGTCGGATGCGTCACACAATGACCGAATGTAACGGGCTAGACCAGAACTTGTAACGCGTTCGGTGTAGACCGGAACGTTACGGATTCCCGTTCGCCCAGGTAGTCCCCGTCCAGTTGAAAAGCCACGGGACGGCTCGCCGTGAGGGTGAACTCGGCCTCGTCGTGCAGCTGGACCAGGTGCCTGCCGGACGGGAGGCTGTCACGCTCGGTGAGGATCTGCCTGATCACCGGCGCCATCGCCACCAGCCCCATCCGCTGGAGCCCCAGCAGGTCGAGCCCGGTCTCGAACCCCGACCACGGAGTCGGCGTGACGGGCTTGCTCCCGATGTACGTCCACGGTGAGGTGTTCGTGATGATCGCCATGAACATCCCGCCCACGGACGGGATGCCTGGACCGGTCAGCCGCATCGCTGGATGCCGCTTGTCCGTCGCCAGATAGTGCCGTAGGGCGGTGTTCACATACCGCGTGGGGGTAGCTTTACGCCCGGTCCCTCGCAGCCCCTCAACGGCCCGTATGACCTCCGCGTCGTAGCCCATGCCGGAGCAGAAGGTGAAGTAGCGGCTCTCGCCGTTCCACAGGGCCTGGCCCAGGCCGACGGTGCGGCGCCGGTTCTCGCGCAGCGCCTCCAGCACCGCGCCGGTGGCCTCGACGGGCTCGTTCGGCAGCCCGAGGGCTCTGGCGAACACGTTCGCGCTGCCGCCGGGGATGACGACCAGCGCCGGCCGTCCCGTGCTCGGGTCGTCGCCGGGCGGCTCACCGCCGTTGACCGGGTTCAGCAGGCCGTTCACCGTCTCGTTGATGGTCCCGTCGCCGCCCAGCACGGCCACCACGTCGTAGCCCTTGGCGCGGGCGGTGGCGGCCAGCGTGGCCGCGTGCCCCCGGTAGGCCGTCTGCTCGACGGTCAGCTCGACGGCCGCGCCGAGCGCGCGGATCAGCACGTCACGCGTGCGGGCGTTGGTGGTGGTGGCCTTGGGATTGACCAGGAGCATCGCGCGCATGTCGTCAGCGTAGCCGTTGACCCATGTCTGGCTTGTCGCAAAGATCCCATTTGCGACACAAGGGATTCCCATCTGAGCCGCAGCGCGACCCGGCGGTGGGGATCGGTAGGGTTCGGATGTGTCGAAGCGTCCCTGGAGCCTGCTTGCCGCCGCCCTCGTCGTCGCCCTCGAAGGGCTGGTCGCGCTGGGGCTCGGGATCTATGTCCTGGTGGAGACCGTGCGCGGCGGTGCGGACAATCTGACGGCCGCGCTCGCGGAGGCGGCATTCGGCCTGCTGGTCGGGGCCGGGCTGCTCTGGGTGGCCTGGGGCGGGCTGCTGGCGGCCGAGCGGTGGGGGAGAGCGCCCAGCGTGCTGACCCAGATCTTCATGATCCCCGTCGCGGTCACGCTCATCCAGTCGGAGCAGCCGCTCATCGGGGTCCCGCTGATCGTGGTCGCCCTGATCGGGCTCGGCACGCTGCTGGCGCCTCCCACCACCCATGCCCTCTACGGAGACGGGGACGACGATTAGTCGTCGGCCGTCAGGCCCTCGCGGAGCTGGGCGAGGGTGCGGGCGAGCAGCCGCGACACGTGCATCTGCGAGATGCCGAGCTCGGTGGCGATCTGCGACTGCGTCATGTTGCCGAAGAACCTCAGCAGCAGGATCCGCTTCTCGCGCGGCGGCAGCCGCTCCAGCAGCGGTTTGAGCGACTCGCGATACTCGACGCCCTCGAGCGACTCGTCCACGATGCCGAGCGAGTCCGAGACGGCGGGAGCGTCGTCGTCACCGGAGTCGGGCGCGTCCAGGGACACGGTCGAGTAGGCGTTGGCCGACTCGAGGCCCTCGAGCACCTCCTCCTCGGTCATCTTGAGGTAGGCCGCCAGCTCGGCCACCGTGGGCGCCCGGCCCTCGCGCTGCGACAGCTCGCTGATCGCCTTGGTGAGCGACAGCTTGAGCTCCTGCAGCCTGCGCGGCACCCGGACCGCCCAGCCCTTGTCACGGAAGTGGCGCTTGATCTCGCCGACGATCGTGGGCGTGGCGTAGGTGGAGAACTCCACACCGCGGTTGAGGTCGAACCGGTCGATCGACTTGATCAGGCCGATGGTCGCCACCTGAGTGAGGTCGTCGAGCCATTCGCCCCGGTTGCGGAAACGGCGGGCCAGGTATTCGACCAGGGGAAGGTGGAGCTCGACCAGCTCGTCCCTGATGCGCTGGCGCCGCGGCTCCTCGGGACTCAGCTCGGAAAGCTCGGCGAAGAGCATGCGAGCTCGCACCCGGTCGGGCACGGCGTGTTCGCTGGTGGCCATGGCTCCGGTCCCTTCCGTCACGCCGACCTCGCCGCGCCTCGGCGCTTACGCAGGACGATCGCCATGCGATCGGGTGAGTCGGTCACCGCGTCGACGTCGTCGGCCAGCGCGGTCAGCACCATCCAGGCGAAGTCATCGCGCTTCGGCGCGGAGCTCCCGACAGTCGCGACCTCGACCCGAACCTGCATCTCCTGCCCGGTGAGCTCGAACTCGGCGGTCAGGTCGGTGCCCGGCACCGCCTCGCTCAGCAGCATGGCGCACGCCTCGTCGACCGCGATCCGCAGATCCTCGATCTCGTCCAGCGTGAAGTCCAGCCGGGCGGCCAGCCCGGCCGTGGCCGTACGCAACACCGACAGGTAAGCGCTCGCGGCAGGGAGCCTGATGCTCACCACGTCGCGGATGGCGGCCTCGCCTGTCGCACGCGTCTCGGTTTCCTCGGTCACGTTCCTCCTCGCGTATACGACGCTGACTGCAACTTACCGCCCCTGGGACGTGCTTGGCGGAATCAGACTCGCCATCAAGGGAAAAGGCTCTGTGCGGTCTCAGACCGGACAGAGCCTTTTGTGCCGGTTTAAGCGGCCTTGGTCTCCCAGAAGATCTTGGAGATTTCGTCGATCTTGCCCAGAAGGTCATCGGCCTTGGCGACGTCGACGGTGCCCTTGCCGCCGGCCGCGCCCGCGAGCTTCGTGGCGTCCCAGAAGAGCTGGTGGAGCTGGGGGTACTGCTCCAGGTGCGGCGGCTTGAAGTAGTCGGTCCACAGCACCCACAGGTGGTGCTTGACCAGCTCGGCGCGCTCTTCCTTGATGGTGATGGCGCGAGCGCGGAAGACGGGGTCCTCGTTGCCCGCGTACTTCTCCATGATCGCCTTGACCGACTCCGCCTCGATCCGGGCCTGAGCGGGGTCGTAGACGCCGCAGGGCAGGTCGCAGTGCGCGGAAGCGACATGCTTGGGTCGTAGCAGTCGTGCGAGCATCAGAAAATCCTTCCTTGATGCCGAATCAGCTTGGTCCAACTACCGACCTTACTCGGGTCCAAACGCCTGCGGAGGAGGGGGTCACGGCGATGAGGGTGCGTGTCGAGGGCGACTCGATGCGGCCGGCGCTGCTGCCCGGAGACTGGCTCCTGGTGCGCCGGGGCGCCCGGGTGCGCCCCGGCGACCTCGTGGTGGCCAGGCTGCCCGACGATCCGAGCCGGCTGATCGTGAAGCGGGCCAGGTGGCACGCCGAGGACGGCTGGTGGCTGGAGAGCGACAACCAGCGGGCGAGCGGCCGCCGCGACAGCTGGGACTTCGGGCCTGTCGGCGACCTCGTCGGCCGGGTGGTGCTGCGCTACTGGCCGCCGCGGCGGCGCGCCCGGTAGGCGGCGACGTTGGCCCTGCTGGCGCAGCGCGGCGAGCAGTAGCGGCGCGAGCGGTTGGAGGAGGTGTCGAGGAAGGCGCGCGAGCACCGGGGGTCCAGGCAGCGGCCGAGCCGGTCGGAGCCCAGCTCGGCGACGACCGCGGCCAGGCCCATCACCGCGGCGGCTCCGGTCTGGTCGGCCAGGTGCAGGTGCCAGCGGCCGTCATGGTCCGTGAGCTGGGGGCGTACGGGGTAGCGGGAGAGCAGGGCGTTGAGCAGGCCGGCCACGGTGGCGCCGTCCGCGGCGTCGAACACGGCGGCCAGCTCCGCCCGGAGCGGCTGGAGCTCGGGCGGTGCGGCGGGATCGTTGACGAGGCGGACCGCCCACTCGGCGTAAGAGGTCAGGTCCATGCCGGAGTATTACACGAAGCGCGGGACGCCCCGAAACGGGACGCCCCGCGTGCGCGTTCGCCGTGGGACTACCCCTCGGGGTGCAGGACCCGCCGCAGGAAGGAGCGGGTGCGCTCATGCTGCGGGTCGCCGATCACCTGGGCGGGCGGGCCGTCCTCGACGATGACGCCGCCGTCCATGAAGACCACCCGGTCGGCCACCTCGCGGGCGAAGCCCATCTCGTGGGTGACCACGAGCATGGTCATGCCCTCCTCGGCCAGCTTGCGCATGACCGCGAGCACGTCGCCGACCAGCTCGGGGTCGAGCGCCGAGGTGGGCTCGTCGAACAGCATCAGGTCGGGACTCATGGCCAGCGCCCTGGCGATGGCCACCCGCTGCTGCTGCCCGCCGGAGAGCTGGATGGGGAAGGAGTCGCACTTGTCGCCGACGCCGACCTTCTCCAGGTTCTCCCTGGCGACGACCTCGGCCTCCTTGCCGCTCCGCTTCAGCACCCGCTGCTGGGCGATCATCACGTTCTGCAGGGCGGTCATGTGGGGGAACAGGTTGAACTGCTGGAACACCATGCCGATGCGGCGCCTGACGGCGTCGATGTCCACATCGGGATCGGTGACCTCGATGCCCTCGACGAACACCTGGCCCAGGGTCGGCGCCTCCAGCAGGTTGACGCAGCGCAGCAGCGTCGACTTGCCGGACCCGGAGGGGCCGATCACGCAGACCACCTGGCCGGGCTCGACCAGCATGTCGATGCCCACGAGCACCTTGTTGTCGCCGAAGTGCTTGTGCAGGTCCTTGATCTCGATGGCGTGGGTCATCGGCTCGTCCCCTTCCGCTTCTCCAGCCGGCCCGCGAGGTAGCCCAGCGGGACCGTCACGATCAGGTAGGTGATGCCGGCGACCATGATGGGTGTGGCGTTGGCGTACTGGGAGGCCAGGTCGTTGCCGAACTTGGTCAGCTCCACGTACTCGCCGGAGACGCCGAGGAAGAGCACCAGCGAGGAGTCCTTGAGCAGGGCCACGAACTGGTTGGTCGTCGGGGGGATGACGATGCGGATGGCCTGGGGGATGACCACGGTCAGCTGCGACCGGCTCGCAGACATGCCGAGCGACCTGGCGGCCTCGATCTGGCCCCGCGGCACGGCCTGCAGGCCCGCCCTGAAGATCTCGGCCTGGTAGGCCGCGCCGACCAGGCCGAGCCCCAGGATGCCCTGCCCGTAGGTGCCGAAGGGCACCTGGAAGCCGGGCAGCGCCAGCGGAAGGAAGGTGATCAACAGGAAGATCAGCAGCGCGGGCACTCCGCGGAAGATCTCGATGTAGATCAGCGAGATCCACCGGTACGGCCGCACCGTCGACAGCCGCATCAGCGCGAGCAGCAGTCCGAAGGCGAACGAGAAGGCGAAACCGCCGACGGTGTAGATGATCGTGTTGCGCAGCGCGATCGTGAACAGGTCGGGCAGTGCCTGAGCCGCCACGTCGGGCTTGGCGAAGTTCTGCGCCAGGCTCGGCCAGTCGGCGTAGAAGATGAAGCCGACGAGGGCGGCGACCAGGATGGCGTACTGGACGCCGCGGCTGATCCGCTGTTTCTTGCGGGGGCTGAGCCGGGCACGTGCCGGCTCAGCCGTCTTCGGCTCGTCCGCCATGGATCAGCCCAGCTCGCCGGGCTTCTTGCCGAACCACTTCACGAAGATCTTCTCGTAGGTGCCGTCGGACTTGGCCTTGGTGATCTCGTCGTTGATCGTCTTGAGCAGGACCGGGTCGGCGCCCTTCTTCAGGCCGATGCCGTACTGCTCACCGGTGTCGAGGCTGCCGATCAGCTCGAACTTCTCCGCGACCTCCGGCTTCTTCAGCCAGGTGAGCACCACGGGAAGGTCCTGGACGATCACGTCGGCCTGCCCGGCCTGCAGGGCGAGCAGCTCCTTGGCCGAGTCGGCGTACTCGGTCGGGTCGAAGCCCTGCTTCTTGACGTACTCGAGGCCGGTGGTGCTGGCCTGCGCGCCGAGCTTGAGGTTCTTGGCCTTGACGTCCTCCAGGGAGGTGGCGCCGGTGCCCTTCTTGGCCAGCAGTGCCTGCGTGGCGTCGAAGTACGGGACCGAGAAGTCGATGTTCTGCTGGCGCTCGGGGGTGATCGTCATGCCGGCGGCGGCCACGTCGCACTTCTTCGCGGCCATGGCCGCGCCGCTCTTGATCACGGCGAAGTCGATGTCGACGATCTCCTGCTGGACGCCGAGCTTCTTGGCGGCAAGGTCCACGATGTCCACGTCGAACCCGACGATCTTGCCGCTGCCGTCCTTGAACTGGAAAGGCTCGTAAGGGATGTTCGTGCAGACCGTGAGCTTGCCGGGAACCACGAGCTGCGCGCCACCGGCGGCGGAAGCGCTGGCGGAGGTGGTCGTCCCCGAGCCTCCGGTGTCGCTGCCGCAAGCGGACAGCGCCAGGGCGGCGGTCAGGGCGAGCGCGCCTGCGGCGTAGCCGCGGCGGGTCAAGGGCCACAGGGCCATGAGTGGCCTCCTCAAGTGATATGCCACGAAAGTTGAGTTTTGTGCAGTTTAGAGGGGCTTTAGCAGCACTCTGTCACCCGGGATTTAACAATGCGTCAACGGAACGGCGTCGGCCCTGATACCAGCGGGCATCCAGGCATGTGGCAGTATGGAGAAACGGGTGACCCCCGTAACCCCTCAACGAGACGATCGACGAGGGGATCCTGGCGACTACCGAAGCCAGGCCTCTCGTGCGTCTGCCGAAGGTCTCTTCCGTCCGCTGAACTACTGGGGTCTCTGTGTCCATCACACCCGCTTTTGATCACGATCCTGCCTTCGCCCTGCACCGCGGCGGCAAGCTCGAAGTCCGCTCCACCGTCCCGGTCCGCGACGCCGCCGACCTGTCGCTCGCCTACACGCCCGGCGTCGCCCGCGTCTGCACCGCGATCGCCGAGACGCCGTCGCTGGTCAACGACTACACCTGGGTCTCCAACGTGGTCGCCGTCGTCAGCGACGGCACCGCCGTGCTCGGCCTCGGCGACATCGGGCCCGCCGCCGCCATGCCTGTCATGGAGGGCAAGGCCCTGCTGTTCAAGGAGTTCGGCGGCGTCGACGCCGTCCCGCTCTGCCTGGCCTGCACCGACGTCGACGAGCTCGTGGAGACCGTGGTCCGGCTCGCGCCCTCGTTCGGCGGCATCAACCTGGAGGACATCAGCGCGCCACGCTGCTTCGAGGTCGAGGCCCGGCTGCGCGAGCTGCTCGACATCCCTGTCTTCCACGATGACCAGCATGGCACCGCCATCGTCGTCCTGGCCGCTTTGCAGAACGCCGCGCGTCTCACCGGTCGCTCGCTGGGCGAGCTGCGCGCGGTGGTGGCCGGCGCCGGCGCCTCGGGCGTCGCCGTCAGCCGCATCCTGCTGGAGGCCGGCATCGGCGACATCGCCGTCGCCGACTCCAAGGGCATGATCTACGACGGCAGGGAGGGCCTCAACCCCGTCAAGCAGGCCCTGGCGCGCGACACCAACAAGGCCGGCCACACCGGGTCAACCGAGGAGGCACTGGCGGGCGCCGACGTGTTCGTGGGCCTGTCCGGCTCGACCGTCACCGAGCAGGCCATCGCCGCCATGGCCGCCGACTCCATCGTGTTCGCCCTGTCCAACCCCACCCCCGAGGTCCTCCCCGAGGTGGCCGCCAGGCACGCCGGCGTGGTCGCCACCGGCCGCTCCGACTTCCCCAACCAGATCAACAACGTCCTGGCCTTCCCCGGCGTCTTCAGAGGCGCGCTGGACGTCAGGGCCACCACGATCACCGAGAACATGAAGGTCGCCGCCGCCAACGCGCTGGCCGCCGTCGTGGGCGACGACCTCACCGCCGAGTACGTCATCCCGAGCCCCTTCGACGCGCGCGTCGCCCCCGCCGTCACAGCCGCCGTGGCCGCCCAGGCGAGAGCGGACGGCGTGGCACGACTGCACGACTGAAACGCGGCCCTCAGGGCAGGAGCAACCTCGACGAGAGTTTGTGAAGGCGCCGGGAATCCCCAAATTCTCTTTACTCGCCGTGCTATAACAAGAGCTCTCTGTAAGGATGCGGGCGCCGGCTCCTGCCCATGAGGAGAGCGATGGAACGCGAGCCCAACCGACTGCTGCAGCGACTCATCGCGGAGGCGGGCTTCTCCCACAAGGGTCTGGCCAGGCGCCTCAACGATCTGGGGGCAGCACGCGGCACGCCGGGGCTGAAGTACGACCACAGCTCCGTGCTGCGCTGGATCGGTGGTCAGCGGCCGAGAGATCCGGTGCCATGCCTGCTCACCGAGATCTTCGCGCTACGACTCGGCAGGCCCGTAACGGCCGAAGACCTGGGCATGCCGGCCATCACTACACCCCTCGATCTCGGGCAGGCGTTCACGCACACGTGGCAGGAGGGGGTCGCGACCGTGACTGCACTGTGGCGGGCCGATGTGGAGAGGCGGAGATTCCTGGTCGACTCGACGTTCGCGATAGGAGCGGGCTCGGTGGGAGCCGTGCGATGGCTCACGTCCCCGCCGGAAGGGCGTCCCAGCAGTACGGGCGCGCGCCGCGTGGGCACGGCGGACATCGCCGCCATCCACGAGGTCACCCGATCCTTCGGCGAGCTCGACAACCGGTTCGGCAGCGGCCGGGTCCGCTCCTCGGTCGTCAAATACCTCGACACCGCGGTGACGCCGCTGCTCAAGGACGGCTCCTACGGCGACGGCACGGGCAGGCGACTCGCCGCCGCGGCGGCCGAGCTCACCCGGCTGGCCGGCTGGATGGCCTACGACCTGGAGCAGCACGGACTGGCCCAGCGCTACCTCATCCAGGCCCTGCGCCTGGCCAGAGGCGCCGACGACCACGCGCTCGGCGGCGAGATCCTGGCCGGGATGGCCCACCAGGCCGTCTACATGGGCCAGCCGGCCCACGCCCTCGACCTGGCGCGAGCCGCCCAGCTGTCCGCCCGCCGCGCCGGGATCCCCACGCTGCTCGCCTCCAGCCACGTCCTCGAGGCCCACGCGCACGCGGGCCTCGGCGACTCCCGCTCCTGCGGCGGTTCGTTGCACGAGGCCGAACGCGCCTTCGACGCCCGCAGCCCCGCTGACGAGCCCCGCTGGCTGAGCTACTTCGACGAGGCCTACCTGTCGGCGAAGTTCGCCCACTGCTTCCGCGACCTCGGCGAGGGCGAGCGCACCGTGCGGCAGGCCCGGCGCTCACTCGACATGGACGGGCGCTACGTGCGCGGGCGGATGTTCAACCTGTCGCTGCTGGCGGCCGGCCTGCTGCAGTGCGGGGAACTGGAGGAGGCCTGCGCAGCGGCGGTGGGGGCGATGACCCTGGCCGGGGAGCTGCAGTCGGCCCGGTCCCGGTCCTACGTGGCCGACCTGCGCCGACGGCTGGAGCCGTACAAGAACGAGCCCGTGGTCCGGGCGCTGCACGAGCGGAGCCGGGAGCTCGCCGCCGTATAGGAAAGAGCCCGCCACCGGTCGTGCCGATGGCGGGCTCTGGCGGTGCGCTTACTTGAGGAGCTCGCCGTTCGGGCCGACGATGTTCTTCGTCTCGGCGTAGTTGGCCTTGTTGTAGACGTCGGCCACCTCACCGTCGAAGTAGGCCGAGCTGATGAAGTCCACCCGGTCGTTGCCGTCCTGGTCGTGGAACAGGCTCGTCACGCCGTTGAGGTAGCCGGTGCGCTTGCTGTTGCTGTACTTCAGCAGCCACGGGCCGCCGTCGGCGCCGCCGGTCATCGAGCACTTGAGCACCTGGTGCGTCTCGACCCTGAACATGTTGGCCTGGTAGGTCTTGGTGCCGGTCTTGCCGTAGCACCACTTGGGCGTCACACCGGTGAAGGCCTTGTGGCCGTCGGGGTGCGCCTCGGCCGGGTAGCCGAAGGCCGTGACCGTCTGGCCCAGGGGCTGGTTCCACGCGACGCCCTGGCCGCCGACGACGTCGCCCAGGCGGCCGGTGTCCTTGGCGACGCCGACGTAGAAGAGCGTCCTGAAGTAGTCCGTCTTCGAGGTCTCCTTCACCCAGTACTTCAGGAAGTAGTGGGTGATGGTGAAGTTGCCGCTGGCGTCGATCTTGCGGTAGCCCGGGCCCTTGTAGGCCTCGTACTCGCTCTTGGTGACGTGGTCGGCGACCGTCTTGTCAGGCGCCTGGGTGCCGTTGGTGTCGCCCTTGGGAGCCTTGTCGAACTCGTCCTTGTCGACTTCCTTGTAGGCCTGCTTCTTGGCGCCCTTGTAGTCGGGGCCGACGATGTCGGTGGTCGTCGACAGCTTGGCCCAGCAGTCGCTGGTCTCCTTGCCGTTGAGGTCGACGCACTTCTTGTACGTCGCGGCGTCGATCTCGACATCCTTGGCCCACTTGTCGCCGGCCCACTTGTCGTACTCGTCCTTGGTCACCTGCTTGTCGCCGGCGAACTGGAAGCCGTTGTGGACCGCCACGAAGGCGAAGTCGCCGTCGTAGTCGTCGTAGGTGTCCAGGTCGTAGGCGGTGAAGGCGTACGCGCCCGCGTAGATGCCCCACGGGGCCTTGCCCCCGTAGTAGCCGGGGACGAACACCCACTTGTCGTAGACGTCGTCCTTGCCGTTCTCGAAGACGCAGTGGCCCGCGGTGGCGACCAGGTTGCGGTACCTCGACTGGACGGAGGTCGCGGAGCACCAGCGGTACTCGCCCTTGTTGTCGAGGAAGAACACCTTGCCGATGGTGCGCGGCAGGTTGACGTTCTTGACCTTGGTGCCGGCCGGCGCGTTGGCCGTCGGGGCGGTCGAGCCGGGCTTGCCGTCGTCAGGCGTGGTGCCGCCCTTGGCGACGACCTTGGCCACGGCCTTGGCGTCCCAGTGGTACTGGGTGGCCTTGCGCAGGGCGTCGCCGTTGGCGTCGAGCCAGAAGAAGGCGTTGCTGTAGGCGTCGGCGGGCTTGGGGGCAAGAGGGTCGGAGGCCCAGCTGGGGGCCGCGCCGGCGGGCACGGCGAGAGCGGCGGCGCTCAGGGCGGCAGCAGTGAGGGGGATGAGCAGGCGCTTCACGGGAAGACTCCACAACATTAACAAAAGGGGTGTTAGAACCCTATCGTCACTCTGGTCACACAGTTAAGTGCTTTCTGGATATCCGTAAAAGGCCGAAGGGCCCGGCAGAAGCCGGGCCCTTCGGGTGAAGCTGGGGTGAGTGCGGAGTTTGGACCTCCGCGCTCGTGACTGCCCTCAGATTTACTTGAGGGAGCCGGACCAAGCAAGGTCAGCCTGCTTGTAGACCGTAGCGGTCTCACCGTCGAAGTACGGCGAGGAGCTGTAGTCGTAGCGGCTGTTGCCGTCCTGGTCGTGGAAGATGCTGGTGACGCCGTTGACGTAGCCCAGACGCTTCGCGTTGCTGTACTTGATGAGCCACGGGGCACCGTCGGCGCCCGGGGTCATCGCACACTTCAGAGCGATGTGCTCCTCAGCCTTGTAAGCAGCGGAGGCGTAGGTCTTGCCCTGGGGCGTACCGTAGCACCACTTCGGCGTGACACCCGTGTAGGCCTTGTGGCCGTCGGGGTGAGCGTCGGCCGGGTAGCCGAAGACGAAGACCTTGGAGCCAGGCTTCTGGTTCCAGGCCACACCCTGGCCACCGACGTTGACACCCAGGGCGCCGACGTCCTTGATGAAGCCGTCGACGACGTAGAACTGGGTCTTGAAGTACTCGACCTTGGTGTCCTTCTTCACCCAGTACACCACGTTGTAGTGCGTGATGGTGAAGTTGCCAGCCGCGTCAATCTTGCGGTAACCGGGGCCGGTGTACGCCTTGTACTGCGACTCGGTCACGAACTCGGTGACGGGCGTGAGCGAGGACTTGCGGCCGTTGACGTCGGGCGAGGCCGGAGGAGCGGCGTCGTACTGCTCCTTCGTGACTTCCTTGCGGACCGGCACAGCGCCGGGCGTACCCGGGCCCGCCAGGTCCTCAAGGTCAGTGGACTTCGCCCAGCAGTCGCTGGTCTCCTTGCCGTTGAGGTCCTTGCACTTGTCGTACTCGGCCTTGGTGATCGGGACGTACTTGTCGAACTTGGCGCCCGCGAACTTCTCGAAGTCAGCCTGGGACACCTGCTTGGGGGTGCCACCGCCGACCTGGATGCCGTTGTACACGGTCACGAACGCGTAGTCGCGGTCGCGGTCGTTGTACACCGAGTAGTCGTAGTGCGTGTACGCCGTCTTACCGACGTAGATGCCCCACGGGGTCTTGCCCTGGTAGTAACCCGGGACGAACACCCACTTGTCCATGACGCTGGCGTTCTTGCTGTCGTCGAAGACGCAGTGGCCGGCCGTCGAGACCAGGTTCTTGTACTTGGCCTGGATCGAGGTGCCGGAGCACCACTTCAGGGCGCCAGCGGAGTCCACGAAGAACACCTTGCCGATGGTCTTCGGCAGGTTGATGTTCTGGGTCTTCGTGGCGACCTTCTTCTCCTCGCCGATCGGCGCGACCGTCGAAGCCTTGGTGTCGGGCGTATAACCGCCGCTGACCTTGAGCTTCGAGGTGGCCTTGGTCTCCCAGGTGTAGGGAGTCGCCTTGGCGAGGTTGTTGGTGTGCCCGTTGGCCTTCAGCCAGAAGTCAGCCACCGCCAGAGCGGAGGGGGCGTCCTTGGCCATGGTGTCCGAAGCCCAGTCGGGAACCGCGTTGGCGTTCGCGGCACCGGCCAGACCGGCGGCCAGGAGACCGGTGGCCAGAATGGCGCCACCGGCGGGGAGGAGGATGCGCTTCAAGGTAACTCCTTGCGCTGTCGTGGAACGCTTTTTGCGCCCCAGTCGTCAGTAAAGGGATAGCCAGGAACATACAGTGCCGATCTTGAAGTCCGGTAGCCGCTTTGAAAGGAAAAGATGCGACAAGGCGGGCGTGACCGTTCTGTGATGTTTAACCGGCTGAAGCGCATGGGGTGGACGAGGGGGTCTCACGGGACGTCTTCGCAGATCAACATAAGAATGTTGTTAGTGTGACAAGAGAGTCGGCAGTGTTCCGGCGCCGCCGCCCGTGCGGGCAATGTGACGCAGATCACAGTCACTTGATGGCACCGTCTGAGGCTCCCGTGCGTCCAAACGCCTTCACATTCGCCCCGGAAACGGCCGAAGGGCCCGGCGGTGCCGGGCCCTTCGGGTCGAACAGTGACGATCAGCTTGGGCGGATCGCCGGGTGTGACTACTAGATGACCTTGCCGGACCACACGTTGGCGGCGGCCTTGTAGACGGTGTTCGTCTCGCCGTCGAAGTACGGCGACGAGATGTAGTCGACGCGGTTGTTGCCGTCCTGGTCGTTGAAGGTGCTGGTGACACCGTTCACGTAGCCGAGACGCTTGGCGTTGCTGTAGTTGAGCAGCCAGGGGCCACCGTCGGCGCCCTCGGTCATCGCGCACTTGAGCGCGACGTGCTCATCGATCTTCTTGGCGGCCGAACCGACCAGCTTCTTCGTGGTCGTGCCGTAGCACCACTTCGGCGTGATGCCGGTGTAGTTCTTGTGGCCGTCGGGGTGCGCGCTGGCCGGGTAGCCGAACACGCGGACGGTCTTGCCGGTCGGCTGGTTCCAGGCGAAGCCCTGGCCGCCGACGTTGTCACCAAGGCGACCCGCGTCCTTGATGAAGCCCTCGATGACGTAGAACTCGGTCTTGTAGTAGTTGATCGACGAGGTCTCCTTCACCCAGTACTTGACGAAGTAGTGGGTGATGGTGAAGTTGCCCTTGGAGTCGATCTTCCGGTAGCCCGGGCCGGTGTAGCCCTTGTACTGGGACTCCGTGACGTGCTCGACGGTGGTCGCGCCGGTGGCCTTGCCACCGTTGACCTTGCCGGTCGGAGCGGCGTCGTACTGCTCCTTGGAGACTTCCTTCAGGACCTTGACGGCGTCCTTGTAGTCCGGGCCGACGACGTCCTGGTTCTTGGAGGACTTGGCCCAGCAGTCAGGGGTCTCGCCGCCGTTGAGGTCCTTGCACTTCTGGTACTCGGCCGCGGTGATCTCGACGTCCTTGGCGTCCTTGACGCCCGTGAACTTGTCCCACTCGGCCTTGGTGACCTTCTTGGCGGTGCCGCCACCGATCTGGACGCCGTTGTACACGGTCACGAACGCGTAGTCGCGGTCGTAGTCCTCGTAGACGTCGAAGTCGTAGTGGGTGAACGCCTGCTTGCCGACGTAGATGCCCCACGGCGACTTGCCCTGGTAGTAGCCCGGGACGAAGACCCACTTGGACATGACGTCCGAGTTGCCGGCCGTGTCGTAGACGCAGTGGCCCGCGGTGGCGACCAGGTTGCGGTACTTGGACTGGATCGAAGTGGCGGAGCACCACTTGCGCTCGCCCTTGCTGTTGACGAAGAAGACCTTGCCGATGGTCTTCGGCATGTTCACGTTCTGCGTCTTGGCGGTGGTCTTCTTCTCCTCGCCGATCGGCGAGGCGGTGCCCGGCTTGGTGTCCGAGCTGTAGCCGCCCTTGCTCTGCAGCTTGGCGACGTCCGCGTTGTCCCAGACGTTGGACTGGGTCGCGGCCTTCAGGGCAGCGCCGTTGGAAGCCGCCCAGTAGTCCGCGATGGCCTTCGCGTTGGCAGCACTCGTCGCCATGGGGTCCTTGGCGACGTCGGAGGTAGCGGTGGCCGAGCCGGCGAGGCCGGCGGCCAGAAGGCCGGTGGCCAGAATGGCGCCACCGGCGGGAATGAGGATGCGCTTCAAGGGAACTGCTCCTTGGTCTGTCGTGGGTCGCAACATGCGCCCCATGCGTCAGTAAAGGGATAGCAAGGAACATAGCGTGGTGATCTCCGCAGGTGGAAGCCGTTTCGACGGGTCCGGCGGGAACCTCGGCCGCCGTGACCATCCTGTTATCAGTCAGAGACAAATGCGGACAGTGATCATTTGAGTGCGTTTTCGCAGGGTATGGAGGAGGTGTTGCGGATGGGACGAATGTGCTGTTAGCGCCCATGCGCTGTCTGTAGTCACGGAAATGTGACTCAGATCACAGGAACCAGATTGGCGCCAACTCCGTCTAACTTGGCTTGATCTTCACAGGGAACGTTCAGGTTCACGGTTTCGGGCCCTGTTCGACGCTGAAAAGGGGGCTCCCGGGCCTTCCGGGATCCCCTTCCGACTGCCCGCACGAGCGGACCAGGACGCCGGAACCAGCCGGCGGGCGCTCCTCGTCCCTGTGTGGCCCCCTGCCGCGGCATCGTCATCCTGGAACGGCGCGTGCAAGTCCTCACCCTGGAACTGCGCATGCAAAAGGGGCCCGGCAGCAGCCGGGCCCCTCAGAAGGTGTGCGGTGTTACTTGTAGAGCTCGCCGTTGCGGCCGACGATCTTGCCGGACCACACGTTCTTGGCGGCGCTGTAGACCGCCGCGGTCTCGCCGTCGAAGTACGGCGAGGTGATGTAGTCGATCCGGTCGTTGCCGTCCTGGTCGGCGAAGGTGCTGGTGACACCGTTGACGTAACCCAGGCGCTTGCCGTTGCTGTACTGGCTCAGCCAGGGGCCGCCGTCGTAGCCGGGAGTCACGGCGCACTTGAGGCCGATGTGCTCATCGATCTTGAGCCAGGACGCGCCGACCGTCTTGGCGGTGGTCCTGCCGTAGCAGTGCTTCGGGGTGACGCCGCTGTAGGCCTTGTGGCCGTCGGGGTGCGGCGCGGCCGGGTAGCCGAACGTGCGGACCGTCCTGTTGGAGGCCTGGTTCCAGGCGACGCCCTGGCCGCCGACGTTGTCGCCGAGACGTCCCGCGTCCTTGGACAGCAGGATGTAGTAGCGGCCGCCCCAGGAGCGCTTGGGGCCGGTGAAGCGCTGGTAGTCCTTGCGGTCCACCTGCTTGACGCCGTTGAACTGGATGCCGTTGAAGACGGTGACGAACGCGTAGTCGCGGTCGTAGTCCTCGTAGACGTCGAAGTCGTAGTGGGTGAACGCCTGCTTGCCGACGTAGATGCCCCACGGCGCCTTGCCCTGGTAGTAGCCGGGCACGAACACCCAGTTGTCCAGCGTGGCGGAGTTGCTGTCGGTGTCGTAGACGCAGTGCGCGGCCGTGGCGACCAGGTTGCGGTAGTTCGACTGGATCGACGTGGCGGAGCACCAGCGGAACTTGCCGGAGCCGTCGACGAAGAAGACCTTGCCGATGGTCTTGGGCAGGTTCACGTTCTGCGAACTGGAGGAGGAGCGCTCCGCGCCGGTGGGAGCGGCGCTGCCGGGACGGCCGTCGGGGTTGTAGCCCCCCTTGGAGACGACCTTCCTGACTTCCTTGGCGTCCCAGGGGTAGGCCGTGGCCTGGCGGAGGGCTGCGCCGTTGGAGGCGAGCCAGAAGGACGCGACCGAGGCCGCCTGGCTGGTGTTCCTGGCCAACGGGTCGGTCGCCACGTCGTCGGCGGCCTGTGCGGTGCCGGTCAGGCCGGCCGCGAGCAGGCCGGTCGCCAGGGCGACGCCGCCGACGGGAAGAAGGATTCGTTTCAAGGTAACTCCAGGCTTTCCTTAAGCTGACGCGGCGCCTTCGTGCGCCCCGAAGGTCAGCAAACGGACAGCCGGAACCGTACAACGCTGACTCTTCCCGTGCGGCTTCTCCGTAGATCATGTCAATGCGGGGGATACCGCCGTGATCGTACTGAGATGTGGATCGGCGCTGATCACCCCGTGTGACCGGTGAGTAGCTTATGAACTACGTCACATTTGCCGGAGTGGTCTGTGCGGCGGCGTGGCGGTAGACCTCGCCCGTGACGACGCTGAAGTAAGGGGAGGACACCGCGTCGAACTCGCCCTTGGCGTCTCTGTTCCAGGTCAGGCTGTTGACGCCGATCAGGCTGCCGAGCTTCTGGGCCGCCTGCCAGTTGAACAGCCAGGGGCCGCCGCTGGCACCCTTGCTGAAGTTGCAGGGGGCCAGCTGGACGCCGAAGTCGAGGTCGAGGCCGGGGGCGACGGCCTTGCGGGTGCTGCCCACGCAGGACACCAGCGCCTCGCCGGTGAACGGGCGGGTGCCGTCGGGCTGCGGGCCGGCCGCGTAGCCGAAGGCGTCGATCCTGCTGACCGGGTGCTTCCTGCTGAGCTCCAGGCCCTGACCGCCGACGTTGTCCTGCAGCTTGCCGACGTCCTTGGCGACGTAGCCGTCGCCCTGCTTCTCCCAGGTGAACCCGCGGTGCACGGTCACGAACGCGTAGTCGTAGTCGTAGTCGTTCTTGCCCGGCCAGTCCTCGTGCATGCTGATCGAGGAGCCGACGTAGATGCCGTCGGGCGTGGTGCCGTTGGCGCCGGGGTTGGGGACGAAGATCCAGAACTGGGCGGCGCTGCCCTGCCGCGGGTCGTAGGCGCAGTGCCCGGCCGTGGCGACCACACTGTGGTTCTTGGCCGCGACGGCGCTGGCCGAGCACCAGTACTCCTTGTCGCCGAAGCGGAAGAAGACCTTCCCCATGGTCCTGGCGGCGCCCTTCTGCGGCGCGGCGGGCGCCACCGCCCGCGAGCCGAGCTGCGCGGCTGCGGCCTGGCTCGGCACGTTGACGGCGCCGGCCGAGGAACCGGTCGGGGCCGGCGCGGCCTGCGAGCCGGGCGTGGCGGGGCTGTAGCTGTCGGCCTTCTTGAGCCGCTCGGGCTTCCAGTAGTCGGCGACCTTCTGCACGTCGGCCTTGGTCTTGGCCAGCGACACGGCGTAGACCTTGCCGGCCGCCGAGGCGTCCGCGGTCCCCGTGAAGGCGGTCCCCATGAGAGCAGGCGCCATCAGCAGCACGCCGCTGAGTGCGGCTGCCGCCAGGTGCCTGGCTCGGGGGATCATGAATTGCCTTTCTGGGGTGTAAGGATGGATTTTTCCAGATCAACTGCCTGTATTGCAGCCCGGATGGAGATTTGTTATCGGATCAAGCGTGACGTGCGTCCCATAAGGGCCATGTCAAGCATGCTGCTGGCATACCTGGCATTGACCCTATAGGGCGGGCTCGGCCGCAGGTCGGACGGCCTGTCCCGACGGTGAACGGACGGTTCTTTCGCCGGCGGCTTTCGCGGCTGCGCCGATCTCAGTTGATCTTCGTTCGACGCCGATGCCATTCGGGATCAGGGCGGCCGAAGGCCCCGGTCCGGCGGACCGGGGCCCCATCCGCGGGTTACGGCATGTTGCCGGTCCAGCGATTGGCGGCGGCCTTGTAGACCTTGTAGGTGTCGGTGTTGAAGTACGGGGACGAGATGTGGTCGTAGCGGTCGTTGCCGTCGGTGTCCCACGCGACGCTGTTGACGCCGATCAGGTAGCCGGTGCGGCTCGCGCTCTTGTAGCTGTAGAGGAACGGTCCGCCGCTGGCGCCGGCGGTGAAGGAGCACTTGAAGCCGACGTGCTCCTGCAGGTTGTACTTCGGCGCTGCGGGCATCGGGGTCGTCTTGCCGTAGCACCACTTCATCGTGCGACCGGTGAACGGCGTGTCGCCGTCGGGGTGCTCGCCCGCCGGGTAGCCGAAGGAGAACACCTTCGCCTTGGTGCTGCGGTTCCAGGTGAAGCCCTGGCCGCCGACGTTGTCACCCAGGCGGCCGGCGTTCTTGACGGTCCACTGCCACTTGCCGTTGACCTTCTCCCACTTCACCTTGATGCCGTTGTAGACGTTGACGAACGCGTAGTCGAAGTCGAAGTCCTCCTTCACCACGAAGTCGTCGTGCGCATTGAACGTCTTGGCCGCGTAAATGCCGTAGGGCGCCTTGCCGTCCCAGACGTTCTTTCCATCCCAGTAGGACGGGATGAAAATCCAGTTGGTGTAGAAGGTGTTCTTCTTGATGTCGTAGACGCAGTGCGCCGAAGTGGCCACGAGGTTGCGGAACTTGCCCTGCACTGAGCTCGCCGAGCAGTACCTCCAGCTCTTCGGGTCACGCGGGTCCGTCTTCGGCAGCGTGAAGAACACGCGGCCGACGGTGTTGGGCAGGTTGACCTGCTTGCTCTTGACGCTCTTCGTCTTCTCCTCGCCGATCGGGGGGACGGATCCGGGCGGGCCGTCGGGGGCGGAGTTGCCGCCCCTGACGCCCTTGGAGCGTGCGTCGATGCTGTCGTCGTGGTCGCTGGCCTGCTTGATCCGCTCGGGCGTCCAGAACTGGATGGCCTGCTCGGCGGGGGTCGCCGCGTTCTTCGACACGACGTCTGAGGGTGCGGTCGCGCTCGCCGCGGTGCCGCTCACCAGTCCGGTGGCCAGTCCGATGGCCACGAGGCCCGCGAGGGGGATCGCGATGCGCCTTGCTCGGGAAAACATGGAGCTCCTCTCAGTTCTCGGCGGCCCAGAGCGGGGTGCTGCGCCCCGGTGGGCCAGGAAAACGTTGGGAACGTTAATGAATGGCGCAACCGGTCGGCCAGGAAACGACGGGAAAAAGCATGGTCCGGTTCCGTTCCGTTATGAAAATAGCGAGATCGCATGTATTACTAAAAAGCATCTGCGCAGGTGGGATGCACTGTAATTTATCGCAGACAACAGCGGTAACAGTGATTATCAAACGCCACTTCTTATCAACCGAATGTTGTTCTGGTTAGATGGTCGTATGGATTCACGCACCCCCTGCCTCATTGGCGCCGCCCAGCACACCGTTCGCGAACAGCCCGGCCCCGAGCCGCTCGATCTGTGGGAGGAGACGGCACGCGCTGCCGCCCGGGAGGCCCGGCTCCCGGTGCGGAGCCTCGACTCGATCCAGATCGTCTACACCGACTCCTGGCAGTACGACTCTCCGACCGGCCGGCTCGCCGAGCGGCTCGGCGCCACCCCGCGCCACCACTCCTACTCCAAGGTCAGTGGTACGGCGCCGCAGCTGCTCATCGGTGAGGCCGCCGCCAGGATCGCGGCGGGGGAGCTCGACTCGGCCCTGATCACCGGGGCTGAGGCGCTGGCCACCCGCCGGGCCTACCGGCAGGCGGGCGAGCGGGTGCCGTGGAGCCATGCCGCCGATCCCAAGCCGCCCTACGGCTGGGAACGACCGCCGCACCCCGCCGAGCTCGCGCACGAGCTGTTCCTGCCGGTGCACACCTACGCGATCATGGAGACGGCCCGGCGGGCGGCCCGTGGCCTGACCGTCGAGCAGGAGATGTGCGACCGGGGCCGCATGATGGCGCCGATGACCGAGGTGGCCGCCGCCAACCCGCACGCCTGGCGGCGCACCCCACGCACGCCGGAGGAGCTGGTGAAGGGCAACAGGTTCGTCGGCTGGCCGTACACCAGGAACACCGTGGCCGTGATGGAGGTCGACCAGGCGGCGGCCGTCATCCTGGCCAGCACCGAGCTGGCCGACCGGCTCGGCGTGCCGCGCGACCAGCGCGTCTACCTGCGGGGCTGGGCCTACGCCGAGGACACCTGGGAGGTGGCGGCGCGGCCCGCGCTCGGCGCGTCGCAGGCCATCGCCGAAGCGTCCGCGTCCGCGTTCGCGCGGGCCGGGCTGGGGCTGGACGACATGCACGCCCTCGACCTCTACAGCTGCTTCGCCATCGCGCTGCGGCAGGCCTGCGACGCGATCGGACTGGACCCGATGGACCCACGAGGTCTCACCGTCACCGGAGGCCTGCCGTACGCGGGCGGTCCGGCCAGCGACTACGTGCTGCACTCCACCGCCACCATGGCCGGGCTGCTGCGCGCCCAGCGGGGCCACGGCCTGGTCACCGGGGTGGGGATGCACCTGACCAAGCACACCTACGCCGTCTGGTCCAGCGAGCCGGGGGGCACGCTGGGGGGCGGGGACCCCGTCTTCGCCGCCGAGCCGGTGCCCATCGCCGCCGCCCATGAGGGGCCCGCCGTGGTGGCCGGCTACACGGTCGCGCACGGCAGGGACGGGGCGCCGCAGAAGGGCATCCTCGTCGTCGACCTGCCGGCCGGTGGGAGGGCGTACGCGCACGTGACGCGGGAGGACCTGATAGCCGACGCGGAGTCCCGTGAGCTGGTCGGGCAGGCCGTCGAGCTGGTGACCGACGGGAAGGTCAATGTGGCGAGTTGGTGAGGTGGCAAAGAGGCTGCAAAAATTGTGACGGCGTGGCTACTATCCGCTGTTGACATTTTTATGTCGGCGGCGGACGCTGGAGTCATGCGGAGGACCACGGTGCGCATCGACGAGACGCTCCTTAACGAGGCGAAGGCGTACGCGGCACGACACGGACGCAGTCTCACTTCAGTGATGGAGGATGCCTTGAGGCAACTGCTCAACCGCTCCACAGAAGCCGCGGAGCGGCCCCCCGTAGTCCTTCCCCTGTCCGGCGACGCCACAGGGCCGAAGCTGACATGGGCGGAGATCAAGGAAATGTCGGAGCTCGATGACATCGAGCGCGTCTTCGGTGGAGCGCGGCATGCGGATGCTTGACGTAAACATGCTGGTCAACGCCCAGCGCAGGGACATGGAGCACCATGAGCCCTGTCTCGCCATGCTCAGGGAGCTGCTCGGCGGCGATGAGGCGTATGCAGTCAGCGACTTTGTCATCAACGGCTTCGTGCGCATCGTCACCAACCGCCGTATGCCGGGCGCCACTACCTTCGAGACGGCCAGACAGTTCGCCGACAGTGTCAGAAACCAGCCGCACGCGGTCATGGTGCACGCAGGTGACCGGCACTGGGAGATCTTCACCAAGCTCTGCCGCCAAGCCGGAGCGACCGGCAACCTCATCCCCGACGCCTACCTGGCCGCGCTCGCCATCGAGCATGGTTGTGAATTCGTGACCTGCGACAAGGACTTTGCCAGGTTCGAGGGCTTGCGCTGGCGGTCCCCGCTCAACTGAACTGGGTCCGAGGCACAAGCCTCACTACCCGGCGAGGTTCGTCGTGGCCGATCAGTTCGACGTCATCGAGGTTGGCGAGCGCGGCCGCCGCCGATGGACCGGGCTGGCGGTGGTGCTGGTGCTGGTGGGCGTCCCCGTCATCGGCCTGCTCGCCAGCCGTGAGCCGCCGCCCGAGCCCGCGCCGCAGCCGGCTCCCATCCAGTCCCTCACCAGAGTGGACAGCGCGCCCAACGTCCTGCAGGCGCCGGGGAAGCACACCGGTGACATCGAGATCCTCGACGTGGTGTTCCCGGACGGGCAGCGGGCGGAGGTGCGCTACCCCGCGGAGCTGGACCTCGACCGGCTGGGGTCGCGGCCGTTCCAGGGCGTGTGGGTGGGCGGGCACTACCGCCAGCTCGTCGCCCCCTACAACGGCGAGATCGAGGTGACCAAGGGCGGCCAGCCGATCAGGAAGTTCGCCCCCCACGTCACGCTCTGGCCGCGCCAGCCCGGCAGCGGCTCCTACGGCCAGGTGCTGCTGTTCGCGTTCGGGTCCTGGCGGATGGCGATGTACGACCGCCAGGAGGGGCTGGACTTCGACGACCGGATGGCCCTGGCCGAGGGGCTGAGCGGCGACACCGAGGACGGTTACCTGGTGCTCTCGGGGCCGGACCTGAAGACGGCGACGGAAACGGCATCGAACCTGGAAACGGACGCGGTCCGGCTCGCGCGGCCGGGCGAGAACGCGATGGGGGATCCGGCCGGGCCGCAGCTCTGGTTCGGCGGCGGCGCCAGCGACATGGTGATCCTGATCCCGACGCCCGGCTGCAAGGACGTCAGCACACTGCCGCGCGGGATCAGGGGGCGCGGAACCCCGGTCAGGGACGTGTGCAGGAGTGGCGTGCGCATCGCCGTGCTGGGCGACGACAGGTTCGTCAGCACCGCCCTCGACAGGATCAGGGTCAAGCTGAAGTGAGTCGCCGACGGATCCCCGGCGGTGATCGGGGTGGAAGTGAAGCGGTCGGCGGGATCCTGGCCGGGCTGAAGTAAGGTGCGGCCATGTTCGCCGTTACCGCCACACAGACCGACCCCGACAACCCTCTCGCCGGGCTGACGCTCGGCGAGCACCCGGAGCCGAAGGTTCCGGACGGATGGACGACCGTCTCGGTGCGGGCGGCCGCGCTCAACCATCACGACCTGTGGACGCTCAAGGGCGTCGGCATCAGGCAGGACCGGCTCCCGATCGTGCTCGGCTGCGACGCGGCGGGCGTGGACGAGGACGGCAACGAGGTCATCGTGCACGCCGTCATCGGCGCGGGCGCCGACGAGACGCTGGATCCGAAGCGGTCGCTGCTGTCGGAGCTGCACGACGGCACGTTCGCCGAGCGGGTGGCAGTGCCGCGCCGCAATCTCGTGCCCAAGCCGGCCGCGCTGAGCTTCGAGCAGGCCGCCTGCCTGCCCACGGCCTGGTTGACGGCCTACCGCATGCTGTTCGACAAGGCCGGGCTGGAGCCGGGCTCGACCGTGCTCGTGCAGGGCGCCGGCGGCGGGGTCGCGACCGCGCTGATCGCGCTCGGCAGGGCGGCCGGCTATCGGATCTGGGCGACCAGCCGGTCGGAGGCCAAGCGCGAGCGGGCCACCGAGCTCGGCGCCGACCAGGTCTTCGAGTCGGGCGCGCGGCTGCCGGAGCGGGTGGACGCGGTCATGGAGACCGTCGGCCAGGCCACCTGGGATCACTCGCTCAAGTCGCTCAAGCCCGGCGGGCGCATCGTGGTCTGCGGCGCCACCAGCGGCGCGGCCCCGGCGGCCGACCTGAACCGTGTCTTCTTCCTGCAGCTGTCCGTGGTCGGCTCCACGATGGGCACCCGCGACCAGCTCCAGCGCCTGGCCGTCTTTCTGGAGCAGACCGGGCTGCGGCCGGTGATCGACAGGACGCTGCCGCTGGCCGAGGCCCGCGACGGGTTCGCGGCGCTGCACGAAGGGGACGTCTTCGGCAAGATCGTGTTCACGAGCTGAGGCGTCCTCAGGGCGGTCGTATCACCTGGGGGGCGCGTCATGGCGTCCAGCCTGTCGGCCCGGAAACGTCACGCCCGTGCAGGCTGGGTGTACGGGCCGGCGGCTGGGCGGCCTGCGCAGGCCGCCCAGCGGCGTGGACGAGCGCGGCTGAACGGCGAGGCGTGGCGCCCGCCGAGATCCTGCGGACGCCCGAGCGGGAGCTGCTCGGCGTCCGCGCTCACGCCGCGCCTGCTGGAGCGATCACGGTGCGTGCCGACCGTCTGTCGTGCGCGCAGGGCCGCTCAGGAGCCGGAGCCGGCTCTTCGGTGGCCGCCCGGTCCTGCCGCTGGGGGACCAGACGCTGCATCGGGGGGCGCAGGCCGTAGCGGATCATGACCGGAGGGTGTCGCGGATCCGTGCGGCGGCCTCGTCGAGCGTGACGCGCAACTCGTCGAGCTTCTCGCGGGTGATGCGGGCGTCCGACGCCTCCTCGCGCACCTGGGCGACGAAGTCGGCCAGCACCCCGCCCAGCTCGTTGTCGAGCTCCCGCCGGCTCGCCGGCGCACCGCCCACCGTGCTCCAGACCTCGGCCCAGATCCTGCGCCACTCGCCGCTGAGCCGCTCGCCCTGGTCCTGCCACTGCTGGGCGTGCTCGCTCCACTGGCGCCGCTGCTGCTCCTTGAGCCGCTGGAAGTCGTGCATCTGCTGGTCGCGGGTGCCGGTGCGGACGTCCTTGGCCATCCGGGTCAGCTCCTCGCGGAGCGACTTGACCGTGTCGCGTACGTCCTCCTTGACCTCGCGGGCGATGTCGCGCACGGAGGCGGAGATCTCCTCCTCCAGGTCGTCGAGCTCGTCGAGGCGGGCGTTCAGCTCGGCGCGGCCCTTGTCGGTGATGGAGAACACCTTCTTGCCGTCGATCACCTCGTGGGTGACCAGGCCCTCCTCCTCCAGCCGGGCCAGGCGCGGGTAGATGGTGCCGGGGGAGGGCGAGTAGACGCCGAGAAAGCGGTCCTGCAACAGCCGGATCACCTCGTAACCGTGGCGCGGGCTCTCCTCCAGCAGCTTGAGCAGGTACAGCCGGAGCCGGCCGTGACCGAAGACGGGGCTCATTCCTTCTCTCCCTTGAGCAGCGTGACGTCGCCGGAGACGGTCGTCGCCGTCAGGGACGCCATGCCGCCGCCAAGCCGGCCCGACATCGACTTCGTGCCGGGACCGCCTGATTTGGATATCTCGTCGAACGCGCTGACCAGCCGCCCGGAGGTGGATCTGACGGCGATGTCCGCCTGCGCGCCGTTCGGCAGCCTGACCAGGATGGTCCCGGAAACCGTGTTGAGCGTCACGTGACCGGTGGGCTTGAGCCGCAGATCCGCGGTGATGCGCCCCGAGATCGTGTTGGCGCGCAGCCTGCGCGGGGTGCCGCCGGCGACCGTGAGCTCGCCGGAGACGCTCTTGAACGACAGGTCGCCGTCCATCGCCCGGCTCTCGACGGCGCCGGAGGCGGTCGTGGCGCTCACCTCACCGCTCACACCGTCGAGCACGATCTCCCCGGACACGCTCCTGACCTGGGTCATCCGCTCGAACCCGGCCACCACGGCGGAGGCGGAGACGACCCCGGCGTTGACCTTGCAGTGGCGGGGCACGGCGAGGGTCGCCACGGTCTTGCGCCGGTCGCGCCGCAGCCAGCCGAGCAGGCCGTCCCAGGTGAGGTCCTTGTAGGTGACGCTGAGCTCCTTGCTCTCCTCGTCGTAGGTCACCAGGAGCGGGGAGTTGGACTCGAACTCGGCGACCTCCAGCGTCGGTGGCCCGTCGCTCGCCAGCACGGCCAGCTTTCCGGCGACGATCCGCACGTCGAGGGAGTCCACCGGCCCGAATGTGAGCTGTTCGGGCCCCTCGATCGTCCACTGCTGCATGTTCGGTCCGCCCTTCTGCTGATACGTCCCTAGAACAGACACGATATGTCGCGTCTGTCGAAAACTCAAGATGTATCGCGTTTTGGTGGCGATCAGTCCTCGTCGTCCTCGTCGTCGAGCCGGGCGAGCCAGGTGGCCAGCCGCTCGACCGGGGTCTCGAACTCGGGATTGAGATCGACGAACTCGCGCAGCCGCTCACCCAGCCAGAGCAGGCTGACCTCCTCCTGGCCCCGCCGCTCGACCAGCTCCTCGATCCCCCGATCGGTGAAGTACATCGTGCTCCCTCCGTGTTCGCTCGCGCGGCCGCGCGATGAGGCGGCGGCCGGAATCCAAATCTGACTTTAGCCAGGGCCCGGTGCGGATCGGCCGGGCGGTGAACGCGGTAAGCCCCCGCCGGGAGGCGGGGGCTTACCGGGGGACGTGCTCGAATCAGCCGAAGATCTGCTTCAGGATCTCCTCGAGCTCGGCGTCGTGGGCGGCGTGGGAGCCGGCCGCGGGCGAGCTGTTGGCGGGCCTGGACACGCGCCGCAGCGGGCGGCCGCCCAGCAGTCGCGGGTCCTCCGCCAGCTTGAGCGTGAGATAGGGCCACGGTCCCATGTTGACCGGCTCGTCCTGCGCCCAGACCAGCTCCGCCTGCGACCCGTAGCGGGCCAGCTCGGCGTTGAGCTCCTCGGCGGGGTAGGGGTAGAGCCGCTCGAGACGGACGATGGCGACATCGTCGCGGCCCGAGCTCTCGCGCCCGGCGAGCAGGTCGTAGTAGACCTTGCCGGAGCACAGTACGACCCTGGTGACCTTGCCGGGGTCCACCGTCGTGTCGCTGATCACCGGCTGGAAGTTGCCGGAGGTGAAGTCCGCCGCCTTGGAGGTGGCCTTCTTGTGACGCAGCAGCGACTTCGGTGTGAAGACCACCAGCGGCTTGTGCCTGCCGGACTCCACCTGCCAGCGCAGCAGGTGGAAGTAGTTGGCGGGCGTGGACGGCTGCGCGACGGTCATGTTGTCCAGCGCGCAGACCTGCAGGAACCGCTCGATGCGGGCCGAGGAGTGGTCGGGACCCTGGCCCTCGTAGCCGTGCGGCAGCAGCAGCACGACTCCCGAACGCTGGCCCCACTTCTGCTCACCGGACGAGATGAACTCGTCGATGATCGTCTGTGCGCCGTTGATGAAGTCGCCGAACTGCGCCTCCCACGCCACCAGGGCGTCGGGACGCTCCACGCTGTAGCCGTACTCGAAGCCGAGCGCCGCGAACTCGCTGAGCAGCGAGTCGTAGACGTAGAACTTCGTGGTGTCCTGGTTGAAGCTCTTGAGCGGGGTGTGCTCCGCCCCTGTCACCCGGTCCACCAGCACGGCGTGCCGCTGGGTGAACGTGCCGCGCCGGGAGTCCTGACCGACCAGGCGGACCGGATGCCCGTCGATCAGCAGCGACCCGAACGCCAGCGTCTCGCCCATGCTCCAGTCGATCATGTCCTGCTCGACCATCTGACCGCGGCGCTGCAGCACCGGCGCCAGGCGCGGGTGCGGCGTGAAGCCCTCGGGCAGGTTGAGCTGGGTGTCGACGATGCGCTTGAGCGTCTCGTCGGTGATCGCGGTGGGCGTGTCGTCGTGGGACCACTTGACCACCTCGGTCGGCGGCACCCGCATCGCGCCCGCTTCGAGCGGCTTCTTGGCCGCCTCACGGGTCTCGGTGAACGCCTGCTCCAGCTTGGCCTGATAGTCGCGCAGCGCCGACTCGGCCTCCTCGACCGTGATGTCGCCCCGGCCGATCAGCGCCTCGGTGTAGAGCTTGCGGGTCGAGCGCTTGGCGTCGATCAGGTCGTACATCAGCGGCTGGGTGAAGGCGGGGTTGTCGCCCTCGTTGTGGCCGCGGCGCCGGTAGCAGATGAGGTCGATGACGAAGTCCTTGCGGAACGTCCGCCGGTACTCGTAGGCGAGCTCGCCCACGCGCACCACGGCCTCGGGGTCGTCGCCGTTCACGTGGAAGATCGGCGCCTGGATCATCCGGGCCACGTCGGTCGCGTAGACCGAGGACCTGGAGGACGCCGGCGAGGTGGTGAAGCCCACCTGGTTGTTGACCACCACGTGCACGCTGCCGCCCGTGCGGTAGCCGCGCAGCTGCGACAGGTTGAGCGTCTCGGCCACGACGCCCTGGCCCGCGAAGGCCGCGTCGCCGTGGATGAGGACCGGCAGGACCGTGAAGCCCTCCTCGCCGCGCTCCAGCAGGTCCTGCTTGGCGCGGACGACACCCTCGAGCACCGGGTTGACCGCCTCCAGGTGCGACGGGTTGGCCACCACGGACGCGGCGATCGTCTTGCCGCTGCGTGCGGTGAACGTACCGGTCGCGCCCAGGTGGTACTTCACGTCACCCGAGCCGTGCGCGGTGCGCGGGTCGAGGTTGCCCTCGAACTCGCCGAAGATCTGCCCGTAGGACTTGCCGACGATGTTGGCCAGCACGTTGAGCCTGCCGCGGTGGGCCATGCCGATGACGACCTCGTCGAGGCCCTCCTCGGCGGCGTCGCTGATCACCGAGTCGAGCAGCGGGATCAGGGACTCGCCGCCCTCCAGCGAGAAGCGCTTCTGGCCGACGTACTTGGTCTGCAGGAAGGTCTCGAACGCCTCGGCCGTGTTGAGCCTGCTCAGGATGTTGAGCTGCTCGTCACGGGCCGGTGAGGCGTGCGGCTTCTCGACGCGCTCCTGGATCCAGGCCCGCTCCTCGGGATTCTGGATGTGCATGTACTCGATGCCGACGGTGCGGCAGTAGGAGTCACGCAGCACGCCCAGGATCTCGCGCAGCTTCATCAGCGCCCGGCCGCCGAAGCCGCCGGTGGCGAACTCGCGCTCCAGGTCCCACAGCGTCAGGCCGTGGGACTGGATGTCGAGGTCGGGGTGCTTGCGCTGCTTGTATTCGAGCGGGTCCGTCTCGGCCATGAGGTGCCCGCGCACCCGGTAGGCGTGGATCAGCTCGATCACGCGAGCGGACTTCGCCACGTCGTCGTCGTGCGAGGCCGAGATGTCCTGAACCCACCGGACCGGCTCGTACGGGATCCGCAGCGCCTCGAAGATCTCGTCGTAGAAGCCGTCCTCGCCGAGCAGCAGCCTGTGGATCGTGCGCAGGAAGTCACCCGACTGGGCGCCCTGGATGATCCGGTGGTCGTAGGTGCTGGTCAGCGTCATGACCTTGGAGACGGCCAGGCGCGAGAGCGTGTCGGGGGAGGCCCCCTGGTATTCGGCGGGGTACTCCATCGCGCCCACGCCGATGATGGTGCCCTGACCGGGCATCAGGCGCGGCACGCTGTGGACGGTGCCGATGGTGCCGGGGTTGGTCAGCGAGATCGAGGTGCCGGTGAAGTCGTCCACGCCCAGCTTGCCTGCTCGGGCCTTGCGTACGACCTCCTCGTAGGCCATCCAGAACTGCCGGAAGTCCATCTCCTCCGCGCCCTTGATGGAGGGCACGAGCAGCTGGCGCTCGCCGTTGCTCTTCTGGACGTCGATGGCCAGGCCCAGGCCGACGTGCTCCGGCTTGACCAGGGTCGGCTTGCCGTCGACCTCGGTGTAGGAGTAGTTCATCTCCGGCATGGCCTTCAGCGCCTTGACGATCGCGTAACCGATCAGGTGCGTGAAGGAGACCTTGCCGCCGCGACCCCGCTTGAGGTGATTGTTGATCACGATGCGGTTGTCGATGAGCAGCTTGGCCGGGATGGCCCGGACGCTCGTCGCGGTCGGAACCGTCAGCGAGAGGTCCATGTTGGCGGCCGTGCGCGCCGCCGCCCCGCGCAGCTTCACCTCTTCGGCGCCCTTGGGCACCGGGGTGGATGGCTGCTTGGGCTTCTCGGTGGGCACCTTGGCAGATGGGATGTCAGTCGCAGGCTTAGGGGGAGCAGGCGCCGCTGTTGGCGGCGCCTTGGCGGGTGCGGGCGCGGTTGCAGTGCCGTTCGCCGCCTCCCTGGCCGGGGTGCGGCCCGGTCCGTAGTCAGGGTTGTAGTCAGCGAAGAAGTTCCACCAGGCCTTGTCAACAGACTCGGGATCCTGGAGATACTTCTGGTACAGCTCGTCGACAAGCCATTCGTTCTGACCAAAGCTTGCCAGCGGGTTTGTCCGCGACGACTCAGACGACACGGCGGAAATCGCCCTCTTCCGCAGATCGGCGTTGATGTTAGAGAACCTGTCCAAGGCTACTCGCCCAGACCGGCAGCGCGCGCCGGGGAGGCTATGACGCCACGCTCGATCCTCTCAGGAGTGTCCAAAGAGGTCACGCCCGCCTAGTCAATCCGGGTGTGCCCGAAATTATTACCGTTTGGTATCAACAGTCCGGCGGCAGGTTTACTTCCCGCCCAGCACGAGCCGGCTGGCGATCCGCACCTCCGGCGAGAAGCGTGCCAGCAGGTCCGCCAGTTCCTCGCCCGCCTCCTTCAGCTCCTCAAGGGACAGCGGCTCCAGCCGCTCCAGCAGGAAGATCGCGTTGGTCGTCTCCTCGGTGAGGCGGGTGCGGGCCACCTGGCGCCAGTTCCACCTGCGGCAGGTGACGCCCACGTCGTCGCGCCAGATCACCTCGCCCTGCTCCGGCTGCCCGAGCGCCTCCTCCGACGCCTCGTCGCCCACCGCCCTGATCAGCCGCGCCGGGCCCACGTAGCGGTCGAGGTCCTCGCCGCCGATGGGCAGCGCGTGCTTGACGCTGATCGCGTTGTAGGCGTCGACCGCCCGGTTGATCTCCGGCAGGGGCAGCCTGCGGGTCAGCGCGTCGACGGACGGCCTGGTCCGCTGCGGCTTGGCGCCGAAGGCGCGGTAGGCGTCCTTCCAGGCGTCGATCTTCTCGGGTTGCGAGGCCTGCTCCGCGGCGGCGGCGAGCAGGGCCCGCGAGGCGTCGTCGGTGGGCCCGTTGCGCAGGCCGTGGGCCGTCATGGCGAGCACGGCGAAGTCGGGACGCAGCGCGAAGACGGCGTCGTCCACCCAGATGTCGTCAAGCATCCGTCCAGTTTACGAGTCCGTTGATTCGCAAAATTCCCTTTGCAAAATTGTCTTTGCGGTCTATCGTGATCGGTATGGAGGAAGTCTTCAAGATCAGTGATCCGCGGGTGCTCAAGGTGGTGGCGCATCCGCTGCGGGTCCGCCTGCTGGGCCTGCTGCGCGCCGACGGTTCCGCGACCGCCAGCGAGCTCGGGCGCCGGGTGGCCGAGAGCTCCGGCTCGACCAGCTACCACCTGCGCGAGCTGGCCAAGTTCGGCTTCATCGAGGAGGACCCCGAGCGGCGGGACGGCCGGGAGCGCCGCTGGCGCGCCCGGCACCTCTACACCTCCTGGGACAACGACGAGATGTCGGCCACGCCGGAGGGCCGGGAGGCCGTCAAGATCATGCAGCTCCGCCAGGTGGCGGTCCTGGAGCAGGCGATCCAGGACCACGACGTCGCCGACTGGCCGGCCGAGTGGCTCATGGCCGCGGGCATCAGCGACCACTTCGTCCGGCTGCCCGCCTCGGCGGTCCACGAGCTGACCGACCGGGTCGATGACCTGCTCCGCGAGCTCACCGCCCGCCACGCCGGAGCGCCGGACGCCGAGCAGGTGCACATCTGGCTGGCAGGCTTCCCGCGTGTCCGCCCGTCCGGTGAGAACCAGGAGGAGAACCGGTGACCGCTCGCTCGGCGTTGCGCCGCTACATGCTGATCAGCTTCCTGACCTGGCTGCCCCTGGGCCTGATGATGGCCGTCATGGTCCTGCTGATGGCCGAGCGAGGTCTCAGCCTGGCCCAGATCGGCCTGTGCACGACGGTGTTCTCGATCGTCACCATCAGCCTGGAACTGCCCACGGGAGGCCTGGCCGACGTGCTCGGGCGGCGCGTGGTGCTGGCCGCCTCGGCCGCGTTCACCCTCGTCGCGCTGGCCCTCATGGCGTTCTCCACCACGATCTGGATGTTCCTGGTGACCTGCGTGATCAAGGGCGTGGGCAGGGCGCTGTCCAGCGGCCCCGCCACCGCCTGGTACGTCGACACGCTGCACGAGATCGAAGGTCGCGACGCGGACCTGAAGCCGGGCCTGGCCAGGGGCGGCGCGATGGAGTCCGCGGCCCTCTGCGTCGGCGTGCTGGCGGGCGGTTTCACGCCGCTCCTGGTGCCCCCGAGCGTGCTGCTGCCGCTGGCCGCGCCGCCCCTCATGGGCGCGGCGGCCGCCGGCGTCCTGCTGGTCGTGGCGGTGTTCGCGCTGCCCGAGCCGTCTCACCGGCGCCGCTCGCTCGGCTCGGTGCTGCGCGGCGTGCCGGTCACGGTCGCCGAGGGCGTGCGGCTGGCGACCGGAGGTCCGGTGCTACGCCGCCTGATGCTCGCCGCCGCGGGGGCGGGCGTCGCGCTGACCGCAGTCGAGTTGCTCACGCCCGGACGGCTGGCCGAGCTGGCGGGTACGGCGGAGCGCGGCAGCACCGCCTATGCCGTGGTCGCGGCACTCGGCTTCGCGGGCAGCGCCGCAGGCAGCGCCCTGGCTCCCCGGGTGGCACGCCTGATGGGCGGCTCGGTGCGGGGCGCGATCGCGGGGACCGTGCTCACCGCGCTCTCGGTCGGCTCGCTGGCCGCCACGGCGGGGCTCGACGGCCCGGCGGGGCTGGCGACCGCCGCGCTCGCCTACGTCGTGCTGTTCGGCGGGCTCGCGGTGGCGAGCCTGTTGTGCCTGGAGATGACCCACAACGCGGTCGAGGCCGCCCAGCGCACCACCATCACCTCGACGAGCTCGCTCTCGCTGCAGGCCGGCGGCGCGGTGTCCAACCTGGTGTTCGGCGTCCTGGCCACCGGGGCCGGCACGGCCGCCGCCTGGTGGCCGGCCTCGGCCGTGATCCTCGCCTCGGCGCTGCTGTTCGTCCGGATGCCCGTGGCGCGCCGCCCCCGGCCCGCCGTGGTCCCCAGCGAGCCCGTGTAGCCCTCACAGGCTCCAGTCGAGCACCGGCCCCACCGGGACGATCCCGCTCGGATTGATGTTCGTCTGGGTGACGTAGTAATGGCGCCTGATGTGGTCGAAGTCGGTGGTGTCACGGAAGGCCGGGATCGCGTACAACCTCCTGGCGTACGTCCACAGCGCCGGATAGGCACGGTGTAGCGGCCCTGATAGCCGGGGTCGGTGGCCAGGTAGAGCTCCGACAGATACTCGCCGCCGGGCACCCGCCAGCCCTTCTCGTCGCGGATCGGGTCCACGATCGTCACGTCCAGCAGGCTCTCCAGGCCGAGGAGCGCCCGGACGATCAGCACCCGCTGCGCCCACGGGCAGGCGTAGGAGGCGTACAGCCGGGTAGCGGCCTGGCTCGGGCGGACCGAGCCGGTCGGTGAAACGGTTCGGCTGCCTGACGAAACGCCCGTCGGCGGCCATCTCGCGTCCCGTTTTCATCACCCCAGTAGAACATGGTTCGGGAACTGCGGGCAGAATCTCGGGCATGGCGAAGTTCGTGGTGACCCCGTCCAACGAAGACCAGCGCGCGGCCTGGGCCGGCGGCACGATCCCGGAGGTCGAGCGGGTGCGGCCGGGACTGTGGTCGGTGCCTGTGCCGATCCCGGTGAACCCGCTGCGTTACGTGCTGGTCTACGCGCTGGAAGTCGACGACGGCGTGGTCATCGTGGACGCCGGGTGGAACACCGACGAGGCCTACGACGCGCTCGTCGCCGGTCTCGGCGTGGCCGGCTACGCGATCACCGACGTGCGGGCCGTGCTGGTCACCCACATCCATCCCGACCACTACGGGCTCGCCGGGCGGATCCGTGAGATGTCGGGTGCGTGGATCGGGCTGCATCCCGCCGACGCGAGCCTCGTGCACGAGCGCTATGACGAGAGCGCCATCGAGTCGCTGGTGAGCAAGGAGCGGGCGCTGCTCGACCGGTGCGGCGTGCCCGCGCAGACGCTGGACGAGCTGGCGGGCGCGTCCATGATGATCAGGCACATGGTGTCGATGGCCAAGCCGGACCGGCTGATCGAGGACGGTGACCGGCTCGACCTGCCCGGGTGGGATCTACGTGCCATCTGGACGCCCGGGCACTCGCCGGGCCACCTGTGCTTCGTCTCGCCCTCCAGGAAGCTGCTGTTCTCGGGCGACCACGTGCTGGCGAAGATCACGCCGATGGTGGCGGTGCACCCGCAGTCCGCGCCGAACCCGCTGGCCGACTACCTGGACGCGCTGGCGGCCGTGCGCGAGCTGGACGTGGAGGAGGTGCTGCCCGCGCACGAGTACAGGTTCCTGGAGCTGCGGGAGCGCGCCGACTACGTGATCGCGCACCACGGTGAGCGGCTGGCCGAGATCGAGCGGGTGGTCGCCGCCTCGGACGGCGTGACCTGCTGGGAGGTGGCCACCAAGCTGACGTGGTCGCGGCCCTGGGAGTCGATCCCGCCGTTCATGCGGCGCGCGGCCAACAACGAGACGCTGGCGCACCTGGTGTGGCTGGAGTCGCGCGGCAGGGTGCGCCGGGTGCCGGGCGACCGGGACCTGTGGATCACGCCTCAGGCGGGCGCCTGAGCTACGCTGCCGCGCATGGGGAACCGGGAAGACCTGCTGGCCGGGGCCAAGCAGTGCCTGCGGGACAAGGGTTACGACCGCACCAGCGTGCGTGACATCGCCTCCGCGGCCGGGGTCAGCATGGCAGCCATCGGCTACCACTACGGGTCGCGGGAGGCGCTGCTCAACCAGGCACTTTTCGAGATCCTCGACGACTGGGGCGACACCCTCGGGCGCGCCCTCGTCCCGCAGGCGGGCGGCTCGGCGGTGCGGGCCTACGAGCGGATGTGGGACGACCTGCTGGGCCAGGCCAAGGCCCACCCGGATCTCTGGCTGGCCACGGTCGAGCTGTTCATGCAGGCCCAGCGGCAGCCGGAGCTTCGGCCCCCGCTCGCCGAGGGCATCGGGCAGGGGCGCCGGGGCATGGCGGCCATCCTGGAGAGCGTGCCCGAGGACGAGGTGTCCGAGCGCTCGGCCCGCACGCTCGGCATGGTCCAGGCCGCCCTGATGAGCGGCGTGATCGTGCAGGTCCTCAGCGACCCCGACAACGCGCCCACGGCGGCCGAGGTGCTCGAAGGGCTGCGTGCCCTGACGAAGGTGCTCGGCTGACCTCAGGCGAGGCGGACCAGGCCGCGGCCGGTCGGCAGGGGCAGGTCCAGCAGGGTGCGGATGCCCGGCGGGGCGGCGCACACCGACGGGATGGCGTTGACCGCGTGCGCCGCCGCGGCGGCGAGCCCGTGACTGACCTCCCCGACCGCCATCGACATGTGCGGCACGCCCTCGATGTGGAGCGCGAAACCGGGCTCCGCCCAGCGTTCGGTCCGGGCGGAGTCGGCCTTGTAGACGACCTCGACGGTCATGAAGGGGCGCCCGCGCGCCATGCCGGAGAAGACCCATCGGGACGCGCACACCGTGCCCTCGCGCACCAGCCCGGCGGCGATCTCGAACTCGCCGGCCGCCAGCGCGAACTCGTCGGTCTCCTCCACCTCGTCCAGCCGCACGTCCAGCGCGTCGGCGACCAGCTGCACGCTCTCGGCGAAGAGCATGCGCTGGAAGGCGCGGTACGGCCGGACCGTCGTGGCGTAGTCCTTGGCCGTGCGGGTGAAGCCGACCAGGTCCACGACCACCTGGCGTGACGGGTGCCCCCGGAAGTCGGACGACTCGCGTACGTAGATGTGGTCCACCCGGGACGACAGGCCCGTGAGCGCCAGCGGCAGGAAGTCGCTCATGAAACCGGGGTTGACCCCGGTGCCGTGCAGGGTCGTGCCGCCCTTGGCGCAGGCGGCCTCGATGCTGTCGACGACCGAGGGGCCGTAGGCCTTGGGATAGACGAAGCCGGTGGTGGTGATGACGTTCTTGCCCGAGGCCAGCAGGGCGCAGATGGTCTCCAGGTCCGCGGCGTGGTTGGTGCCGAAGTAGGAGGCGGGCAGCGGCATGTGGAGGACGCAGTCGGCGTCCATGGCCATGATCCGGTCGGCGTCATCGGTGCACACGATCCCCGTGGGGGACAGCCCGGCCAGCTCGCCCGCGTCCTTGCCGACCTTGCCGGGGTCGTAGACGAGGACCCCCGCGAGCTCCAGCCCCGGCCTGCTGATCACGCTGCGCAGCGCGTGGCGGCCGATGGCGCCGGTGGCCCATTGGACCACGCGAAGAGGACAACTTACGGGCATGTCCGGCCTCCCGGCCCGGGGTGGAGGGCGGATGGGTGGGGGGAACGCCGCCCGTGCGGGGCCCAGAACTCTAGCAGAAGAAGAACCGATCGATCACTATCCGCGACGATCATTCGCTCTGCCTCCCGGCCGGGTTATTGTGCTCGTACTAGAATGTTGTTCTCCTGGCTGGAGGTTCGATGCTTCGGTTCGATGACAGGGTCGCGATCGTCACAGGAGCTGGGCACGGCCTCGGCCGTTCGCACGCGCTCCTGCTGGCCGACAGGGGCGCCAAGGTCGTCGTCAACGACCTCGGCGGGGCGCTCGACGGCAGCGGCGCGTCCACGGGCCCGGCCGCGGAGGTGGTCGAGCTGATCACCAAGAACGGCGGCCAGGCCGTCGCCAGCACCGACAACGTCGCCACCCCCGAGGGGGCCAGGGCGATCGCGCAGGCCGCGGTCGACGCGTTCGGCAGGATCGACATCGTCGTCAACAACGCGGGCATCCTGCGCGACAAGTCGTTCGGCAAGATGACGGTCGAGGACTTCGACAACGTGCTGGCCGTGCACGTCCGCGGCTCCTACCTGGTCAGTCAGGCCGCCTACCCGTACATGAAGGAGGCCGGTTACGGGCGGGTCGTCAACACCTCCAGCCCGGCCGGCCTGTTCGGCAACTTCGGCCAGGCCAACTACTCCACCGCCAAGATGGGGCTGGTCGGGCTGACCAAGACGATCGGCATCGAGGGTGCGCGCAACGGCATCAAGGCCAACGCGATCGCGCCCATCGCCTGGACGCGGATGACCGAGTCGCTGCTGCCGGCCGAGTTCGAGGCCAAGTTCACCTCCGAGCGGGTCAGCGCGCTGGTCGCCTATCTGGTGCACGACTCGTGCGAGGCCAGCGGCGAGGTGTTCAGCGTGGGCGGCGGCCGGGTGGCGCGGGTGTTCGTGGCCGAGGGGCCCGGCTGGAAGACCGACGAGATCACGCCGGAGACGGTGGCGGACAACTGGGAGTCGGTCATGGCCGAGCAGCCCTACGTCCTCACGGCGGCCGACTCGATGAAGGCGATGCTCTAGCGGAGCGGCTCACCAGGGCGGTGGGATCACCTCGACCAGGGGGTGTCCCACCGCTTTTTCGTGCCGCAAAACCCCTCAGACAGCGACATATCAGGCTTTGTTCGATTATCGGCGGAAGTTGGGGGAGTTTGATCGGCTCACACTCTTGAATTGTCGGTTGTGTGATCTTATTGTCGCGGCATGACCCCCGCTCCGGGCTCGCCCGGCGATGTCCTGACGCTGATCAGCGCAGGCTCCGCGACGACCCGCTCCGACCTCGCCCGGCTCACCGGCCTGGCCAGGTCCACGATCGCCCAGCGAGTCGACGCGCTGATCGAGCGCGGCCTCGTCGAGGAGACCGAGAGCGGCGAGTCCACCGGCGGCCGCCCGCCCCGCCAGCTCCGCCTGCACACCGAGCAGCACGCCTTCGCCGGGGTCGACCTCGGCGCCACGCACTGCCGGATCGCGCTGATGGACATGTCCGGCGAGGTACTGGCCTCGTGCGAGGACCAGCTGCTGATCGGAGAGGGGCCGGAGACGGTCCTGGCGCACGTGGACGGGCGGCTCGACCGGCTGCTCGCCGAGGCCGGACGGCCCCGGGCGGCGCTGCGGGCCATCGGCATGGGCGTGCCGGGCCCGGTCGAGTTCGCCACCGGCAGGCCCAACAACCCGCCGATAATGCCCGGCTGGAACGACTACCCGATCCCCGACTACTTCGACGGCGCCGAAGTCCTCGTCGACAACGACGTCAACGTCATGGCCCTGGGCGAGCAGCGCAACGCCTTCATCGGCATCCGCCACCTGCTGTTCGTCAAGGTCGGCACCGGCATCGGCTGCGGCATCGTGGCCGAGGGCAGGCTGCACAGGGGAGCGCAGGGCTCGGCCGGCGACATCGGCCACATCCGGGTCAGCGGCCACGAGGAGGCCGGCTGCCGCTGCGGCAACAGCGCCTGCCTGGAGGCCGTCGCGGGCGGGGCGGCCGTCGCGCGCAGGCTCACCGAGCTGGGCATCGCCGCCGAGTCGGGGGCCGACGTCGTCGCGCTCGTACAGGCGGGCAACACCCAGGCGCTGCGGCTGGTCAGAGAGGCCGGCCGGCTCATCGGCGAGGTGCTCGCGAGCCTGGTCAACTTCTTCAACCCCGAGGTCATCGTCATCGGCGGCGCGCTGTCCAGGGTCCACGAGCACCTGCTCGCCGGCATCAGGGAGACGGTCTACCGCCGGTCGCTGCCGCTGGCCACGCACCATCTGTCGATCGTGCCGAGCCGGACGGGGATCAACGCCGCCTCGCTCGGCGCCGGAATACTCGCGATCGAGCACTACCTGTCACCCGACAACATCAACCGCATCGTCAACGCCTGAGAGGGGGCCCCGATGCTCGTCATGAGAGGGATCGTCAAGCAGTTCCCGGGCGTGCGCGCGCTGGACGGGGTGAACCTGGACGTGCGGGCAGGCGAGGTGCACTGCCTGCTCGGCCAGAACGGCGCCGGCAAGTCCACGCTCATCAAGGTGCTCGCCGGCGTCCACCAGCCGGACGAGGGCACCATCGAGTTCAACGGCGCGCCGGTGCGCCCGTCGAGCCCCAACGACGCCATCAGGCTCGGCTTCGCCACCATCTACCAGGAACTCGACCTGGTCGACGGGCTCAGCGTGGCGGAGAACATCTTCCTCGGCCACGAGCACGCCACACTCGGCTTCGTCAACAGGTCGGCCGCCAACCGCGCCGCCCGCCAGGTGCTGGAGCGGCTCGGGCACGGGGAGATCCGCCCCTCCACCGAGGTGGGACGGCTCTCGGCAGCCGCCAAGCAGGTCGTCTCGATGGCGCGGGCGCTCTCCCACGACGCCCGCCTGATCATCATGGACGAGCCGTCGGCCGCCCTGGCCCACGACGAGGTGGCCAACCTCTTCCGGATCATCCGGGAGCTCACCGGGCAGGGCGTGGCCGTCGTCTACATCTCCCACCGGCTGGAGGAGATCCGCGAGATCGGCGACCGGGTCACCGTGCTGAAGGACGGCCGTACCGTCGCCGTCGGCCTGCCCGCCCGCGACACCCCCACCTCGCAGGTCGTCTCGCTGATGACCGGCCGGAACGTCGAGTACGTCTTCCCGCCCAGGGCGGCCAACCCGCCCGGCGAGGAGGTGCTGAAGGTCGAGGGGCTCACCTCGCCGGGCGCGTTCGCCGACGTGTCCTTCTCCGTCCGCGCCGGCGAGATCGTCGGCCTGGCCGGACTGGTCGGCTCCGGCCGCTCGGAGATCCTCGAGGCGGTGTACGGCGCGCGCCCCGCGTCCGGCCGCGTCGAGCTGTCAGGGCGGCCCGCACGGCGCAACGTCGTGGCCAACGTCAGGCGGGGCATGGGCCTGGCCCCCGAGGAGCGCAAGGCCCAGGCCCTGCTGCTCGACCAGAGCGTCACCGCCAACATCACGCTGGGCAGCCTGCCGGGCTTCGCCAGGCTCGGCTGGATGAACCGGGCCCGCGAGCGGGCCGAGGCGCACCGGCTGGTGAAGGCACTCGACATTCGGCCACCCGACCCGGAACGGCCGATCAAGAACCTGTCGGGCGGCAACCAGCAGAAGGCCGTGCTGGCCCGCTGGCTGCTCGGCAGCCGCAAGCTGCTCCTGCTCGACGAGCCGACCCGCGGCGTGGACGTGGGCGCCAGAGCGGAGCTGTACGCGGTCATCCGCGACCTGGCCGACCAGGGGATCGGGGTGCTGCTGGTCTCCAGCGAGGTGCCCGAGGTCCTCGGCCTCGCGGACCGCGTGCTGGTGCTGCGCGAGGGATCGGTCATCCACCAGGCGGACGCCGGCGACCTCGACGAGCACCGCGTGCTCGACATGATCATGGATGGGAGAGCGGCCTGATGAGCGACCCCGGAAGACCGCCGGCGGCAGTCCCGGAGACAGGCGGATCCGCGCCTCCAGCGGCCGCGTCACGCAACCCGCTGAGCATGCTCGGCGAGGCCCGGCACCTCGGCCTGCTGGTGGCGATCGGCCTGCTCGTCATCGTCGGCCTGGTCACCAGGCCGGACAACTTCGCGACCACCTCCAACCTGGTGAGCATCCTGTCGCTGGCCGCCACCATCGGCGTGATCACCGTCGGCGCGACGTTCGTGATCATCGGCGGGGGCATCGACCTGTCGGTCGGCGCCATCATGGCGCTGGCCTCGGTCTGGGCGACGACGTTGGCCACGCAGGAGTTCGGGCCGTTCGTCATGGTGATCTGCGCGGTCCTCGTGGGCACCGGAGCCGGCCTGGTCAACGGGCTGCTCATCGCCTACGGGCGGCTGGTGCCGTTCATCGCCACCCTCGCCATGCTGGTGGCGGCGCGCGGGCTGGCGCAGCGCATGTCCGACCGCAAGACCCAGCTCATCCAGAGCGGCAACGCCGCCATCGTGGACCTGTCGACCACGCGGCTGCTCGGCATCCCGCTGCTCGTCTACATCTTCGCGCTGGTCGTGGTGCTCGGCTGGATCCTGCTCAACCGCACCACCTTCGGCCGCCGCACCTACGCGGTCGGCGGCAACCCGGAGGCGGCCAGACTCGCCGGGATCGACGTCCGCAAGCACACCATGCTGCTCTACGCGCTGTCCGGGCTGTGCTGCGGCATCGCCGCGGTGCTCATCATGGCCCGCACCACCACAGGCTCGTCCACCCACGGCGACCTGTACGAACTCGACGCCATCGCGGCCGTCATCATCGGCGGCACCCTGCTGACCGGCGGCCGGGGCACGATCATCGGCTCGATCCTGGGCCTGCTGATCTTCACCCTCATCACCAACCTGTTCATCCTCAACGGGCTCAACACCAGTGACCAACTGATCGCCAAGGGCCTGATCATCGTCGTCGCCGTCCTTCTCCAGCGACGGAATCTGAAGGAGAGAGCACCATGAGCAACAACGTCGCGCGCAGGGGATTCCTCGTCGGCGGTGCCGTCCTGTTAGCCGCAGGCTGCACGAGCAACGAGCCGGCCGAGACCCCGGCCACCGCCGCCACCGCGCCCGTCCCGGCGGCGAGCGGCAACGACCAGCCCGGCACCAAGGTCGTCATCGGCTTCTCCGCGCCGGCGGCCGACCACGGCTGGATCGCGGCCATCGCCAAGAACGCCGAGGCCACCGCCAAGCTGTATTCGGACGTCGAGTTCAGGCCCGTCGAGCCGACCAACGACATCAACCAGCAGATCTCGGCCGTCGAATCGCTGATCGCGGCCAAGGTGAACGCGCTGGTGATCCTGCCCAACGACGGCCAGCAGCTCAACCAGGTCGCCCTGCAGGCCACCAACGCCGGCATCCCGGTGATCAACCTCGACCGCGTCTTCCCGGACAAGCTCGCCTACCGCACCTGGGTCGGCGGCGACAACTACGGCATGGGCGTCGCGGCCGGGCACTACATCGGCAAGGCGCTGAAGGACAAGGGCGTCGCCAACCCGGTCATCGTGGAGATCCAGGGCATCGCCACGCTGCCGCTCACCCAGGACCGCAGCAAGGGCTTCGAGGACGCGCTGAAGACGTACGGATTCAGCGTCACGGCCAAGCAGGACGCCAAGTTCACCGTGGAGACCGGCAACCAGGTCGCCGCGAGCCTGCTGCAGGCCCACAAGAAGATCGACGCGCTCTGGAACCACGACGACGACCAGGGCGTCGGCGTGCTCGCCGCGATCAACGAGGCCGGTCGCGACGAGTTCATCATGGTGGGCGGCGCCGGCTCGGCCAACGCCATGAAGGAGATCCAGTCGGGCACCTCGGTGCTGAAGGCCACGGTCACCTACAGTCCCACGATGGCCTCATCGGCGATCAAACTCGCTCGCCTGATCGCCCAAGGCAAGGGCATGAGTGACCTCGTGGAGAACCAGGTTCCGCAGTCCATCACGCTCGCATCCGAGACCATTACCAAGGAGAACGTCGAGAAGTATCTGCCACTTGGTTTCGAATCCTGATCGGGGGTTGCATGTCAGACAGAACCGTCGGCGTCGGCATGATCGGCTATGCCTTCATGGGACGCGTCCACTCCCAGGCCTGGCGCAACGTCGCCGCCTTCTTCGACCTGCCGGTCATCCCGCGGATGCGGGTGATCTCCGGACGCTCGAAGGAGGCCACCGAAGCGGCGGCCGAACGCATGGGCTGGGCGGAGGCGGTGACTGACTGGCGGGACGTGATCGGGCGTGCGGACGTCGACATCGTCGACATCTGCACGCCCGGTGACACCCACGCCGAGATCGCCATCGCCGCCCTACGGGCAGGCAAGCACGTCATCTGCGAGAAACCGCTGGCCAACACCGTCGCCGAAGCCGAAGCCATGGTCTCGGCCGCAGCCTCGGCCACGGGCAAGAACATGGTCGCCTTCAACTACCGGCGGGTCCCCGCCGTGGCGCTGGCCCGCGACCTGGTCGAGCAGGGCAGGCTGGGCGAGATCCGGCACGTGCGCGCCCAGTACCTGCAGGACTGGATCGTCGACCCGGACTTCCCGCTGGTCTGGCGGCTGCAGAAGGACAAGGCCGGCTCCGGCGCGCTCGGCGACATCGGCGCGCACATCATCGACGCCGCCCAGTTCATCAGCGGTCAGAGGATCGTGGGCGTCTCGGCGCTGACCGAGACGTTCATCAAGGAACGTCCCCTCTCGGAGCAGTCGTCGGGCCTGGCCGCCGCCGGCTCCTCGGGCACCGGCACCGTGACCGTCGACGACGCCGCGCTGTTCACCGCCCGGCTGTCCGGCGGGGCGCTCGGCTCGTTCGAGGCCACCAGGTTCGCCACCGGCCGCAAGAACGCGCTGCGCATCGAGCTCAACGGCTCGCTCGGCAGCCTCGCCTTCGACTTCGAGGCCATGAACGAGCTGTGGTTCAGCGAAGGCGGCAGAGGCTTCGAGCGCATCCTCGTCACCGAACCGGACCATCCGTACGTCGGCGCTTGGTGGCCGCCCGGACACGGCCTCGGCTACGAGCACACCTTCACCCACGAGATCAAGGACTTCCTGGAGGCGATCGGCCAGGGCACCGACCCCACGCCGTCGTTCGCCGACGGGCTCCGGGTGCAGCGCGTGCTGGCCGCCGTCGAGCAGAGCGCGGCTGACGGCAGCCGCTTCACCACCGTGGAGGACTCATGAGACCCATCACGCTGTTCACCGGCCAATGGGCCGACCTGCCTTTCGAAGAGGTGTGCAGGCTGGCGGCCGAATGGGGCTACGACGGCTTGGAGATCGCCTGCTCCGGCGACCACTTCGACGTGGCGCAGGCCGTGGCCGACCCCTCCTACGTCGAGCAGAAACGCGCCCAGCTCGACAAGCACGGCCTGAAGGTGTGGACCATCTCCAACCACCTCGTAGGCCAGGCCGTCTGCGACCATCCCATCGACGAGCGGCACAAGGCGATCCTGCCGGCCCGCATCTGGGGCTCCGGTGACCCCGAGTCCGTGCGGCAGGCGGCGGCCGAGGACCTGAAGGACACCGCCAGGGCCGCGGCCCTGCTGGGCGTGGACACGGTGGTGGGCTTCACCGGCTCCTCGATCTGGCACACCGTCGCCATGTTCCCGCCGGTCCCTGCCTCGATGGTGGACGCCGGCTATCAGGACTTCGCCGACCGCTGGAACCCCATCCTCGACGTCTTCGACGAGGTGGGCGTCCGCTTCGCCCACGAGATCCACCCCAGCGAGATCGCCTACGACTACTACACCACCGTCAGGACTCTGGAGGCGATCGGCCACCGTCCCGCCTTCGGCCTCAACTGGGACCCGTCCCACATGGTCTGGCAGGACCTGGACCCGGTGGCGTTCATCCTCGACTTCGCCGACCGCATCTACCACGTGGACTGCAAGGACACGCGGATGCGCGTGGGCGACGGCAGGCGCGGCCGCCTGTCCTCGCACATGCCGTGGGCCGACATGAGACGCGGCTGGGACTTCGTCTCGACGGGCCGGGGCGACGTGCCGTGGGAGGACTGCTTCCGCGCTCTCAACTCGATCGGCTACACCGGGCCGATCTCCGTCGAGTGGGAGGACGCGGGCATGGACCGCCTGGACGGAGCCCGCGAGGCCCTGTCCTACATCCGCGACCTCAACGCCATCACACCGCCCACGGCCTCCTTCGACGCCGCCTTCTCCAACAGCTGACCGCGCCGCGAGGGGCCACCGGCCCCTCGCCCGCGGCCCTGGGCCCCCGTTGCGCCCGCCGCGCGGGACGGTTAAGCCTGAGGGATGGATCTCGACTGGACCGCAGAGCTGCATGACCAGCTCGACCGGCACTGGAAGCTGCGGCTGCGCCCGCGCCTCGACGGGCTGACCGACGAGGAGTACTTCTGGGAGCCGGTCCCCGGCTGCTGGACCGTCCATCCGGGCGCCGAGCCCGGCATCGACTGGGCCAACCCGCCCCCCGAGCCGGAGCCGGTGACGACGATCGCCTGGCGGCTCGGCCATATCATCGTCGGCGCGTTCGGCTCGCGTACCGCCGACCACTTCGGCGGCCCGCCCGTCGACTACTTCAAGCACGCCTACGCGCCCACGGCGGCGCAGGCTCTCGACGAGCTCGACCGGGCCTACGAGCAGTGGTGGCAGGGCGTGCGGTCGCTCGGCGCGCAGGGGCTGGCCAGGCCGTGCGGCCCGGCCGAGGGCCCCTACGCCGAGCGGCCGATGGCCGCGCTGGTGCTGCACATCAACCGGGAGGTCATCCACCACGGCGCCGAAGTGGCCCTGCTGCGCGACCTCTGGGCGCACGGCGCGGGCAAGTAGCGGCTCACCCGTCCGGTGCGCAGGAGTCGTCGACCGCGCACCACTCGGCGAAGCGGCGGAGCATCCGCTCGTTCGCGTCCATCGCCTGCGGCGCACTGGAGGTGCCGGTGTGGTCGACCGTGCTGTCGAGATGCATAACCCGGATCCGGTGCGGGAACAGCCGGGCGTAGGCCGTGGCGGTGATGCCGCCGTAGGACTCGGCCATGACGTTGATCCGGCGCTCGCCGAGCGCGGCCCGGATGGCGTCCATGTCCCGCGCGACGGCAGCGGAGTCGGTCCGGGCGAACAGGCCCGTGCCGTCACCCGCCGCGCACCTGGTGAAGGCCTCCCGCCGGCGCGTCGCCTGCCGGTCGAAGTCGGCGCGGTCGCTCGGCTCGCTCATGAGGGGAGCGGCGGCGACCGAGCACGACTCCGGCAGGCCCTTCATGGTCTGCTCGTAGCGGGTCTCGAAGGCGACGACGTCGAAGTGCCGCCTCAGGTCCGCGAGTATCGGCGCGGAGTCACGTACCTGCTGGATGCCGTCCTTGCCCGGCCCGCCGGGGGCGTAGAGCACCGCGCCGCGGCGGGCGCCCGTAGCGGGGAGCATGGCCAGCCGCAGGCTGGTCGAGCGGTCCCTGACCGGCACCGTGATCGCGGCGCACAGCATGCCGTGTGGGCCGCAGGCCCGCCAGTCCGGCTCGCCGGGCTCGTGCGAAGAGGCTGAGGCCGGGACAGCGGCCGCCAGAAAGGCGGCCCCGGCCAGGGCTGCGATCGTGCGTCTCATCGGAATCCTCCTTCCGGCTCATGATCTCCAGCCACCCTTGCGGGGAGGCGGCCGTCATGGTGCGGAAGGAGGATTCCGATCTGGGAGCAGGCTCCTGGGTCAGTCCATCACGACGATCTGGCGCAGCACGTCGCCGCTCTTCAGCGCGGCCACCGCGTCGTTCAGGTCGGCCAGCCTGATCCGCGAGCTGATCATCGTCTCCAGGTCCAGCTGGCCCGCCTTGTAGAGATTGGCGAAGTAGGGGAAGTCGTGCCGCACGTCGGCCTCGCCGTACAGGCTGGACAGCAGGTTCTTGCCCTCGAAGAGCAGGCTGAACGCCGAGATGGAGACCATGTCGTCCGCCGCGCCCGCGCCGACGACGATGACGTCGCCTCCGGCTCGGGTGACCTGCCACGCGCTCTGGATGGTGGCCGACTTGCCGACCACCTCGAAGCCGTAGTCGAAGCCGCTGCCGCCGGTGAGCTCGTTCAGCGCGCCGGGCACCTCGTCGGGGGTGACCGCGTGGGTGGCGCCGACCTTCTTGGCCAGCTCGTGCTTGGACTTCAGCGGGTCCACCGCGAGGATCGTCCGCGCGCCGGAGACGCGGGCGCCCTGGATCACGGACAGGCCGACGCCACCGCAGCCGATCACCGCGACCGTCGAGCCGGGCCGCACCTTGGCGGTGTTGATGGCGGCGCCCACGCCGGTCGTGATGCCGCAGCCGATCAGTGCCGCGACCTCCCACGGCACCTCGGGGTCGATCTTGATCGCGCCCTGCCACGGGACCACGGTCTCCTCGGCCCAGGTGCCGCACCCGGCCATGCCGAACGCCGTGGTGTCGCCGCCGAAGCGGAAGTTGCCCTTGGTGAAGGACTCGATCACGTATTTCATGCAGAGGTACGGCTGGCCGCCCAGGCACAGGTCGCACTCCTGGCAGGCCGGGCGCCAGCTGATCACCACGTGGTCGCCGGGCTTGACCGTGGAGACGTGGTCGCCGACCTCCACCACCTCGCCCGCGCCCTCGTGGCCCGGGATCAGCGGCACGGGCTGCGGCAGCACGCCGGTCATGGCCGACAGGTCCGAGTGGCAGACGCCGGTGGCCCTGATCCGGACCCGTACGTCGGTCGGCCCGACGGGGGTCAGGGTGACGTCATCGCGGATGTCGAGCTTGTCGTCGCCTACGGCGTGCAGAAGCGCGGCGCGCATGGGGGGTTCCTCCTCCTGCTATTCCTCAACGGAAAGTGCGGCTTTGGGACAGGACCGCACCGCGTGGCGTACGCGGTCCAGCATTTCGGGGGGTGGTTCGGGCAGCAGGATGTGGAGCTGGTCGTCCTCGTCCACCTCGAACACCTCGGGCGCGAGCCCCATGCACACGGCATTGGCTTCGCAGACCAGTTCGTCTACTTTGACTTTCACGTGAGCCTCCTGTGATCCCATGAGACCACCTTGGTGGGCTCGACCACGTAAGCGACCCGCTTGCGCCCGGTCTGCTCGACGTAGGGGCGCAGGAGCTCGTCCGCCACGCCCGGGGTCATCCTGCGCGCGACGTCCATGCCGACGGCCAGCACGTCCTCGGCGGCGTCCATCCGGGTGACCCGGCCGTACAGCAGGATCCCGCGCAGCTCGGCGTAGTCCTCGCCGGCCTCGATGAGGCAGCTCACCCGCGGGTCGCGCTCCAGGTTGCGCGCCTTCTGGGCCTTGCCGTAGGTCCAGAAGGTGATCCGCCCCTTGTCGAGCCCGTAGAACATGGTCACCAGATGGGGCGTGCCGTCGGGGTTGATGGTCGCCAGCTGCAGCTTGCGTGACCCCTCCAGCAACGCGGTGACCTCGTCGTCCGACATGGAGATGCGAGCGCGCTGATTCACGCTGCCAGTAGAACAGGTTGCATTATGACGGGCAAGAGGCCGACGGAATGTTATTCGGTTCTACTAGGGTGCATGGATATGACGATGCCGCCTGAGCTGCTCAACGCAGCCGAGCACGCCAAGGGATTCATGCCGTCGAAGGAGGGCCTGGCCCTGTTCGAGGTGGCTCGCGACTACGGCGCGCGCGGCCCCATCTGCGAGATCGGCACCTACTGCGGCAAGTCCGCCATCTATCTCGGCGCGGCGGCCAGGCAGGCCGGGACCGTCGTCGTCACCGTCGACCACCACCGCGGCTCGGAGGAGATCCAGCCCGGCTGGGCCCACCACGATCCCACGCTGGTGGATCCGCGCTTCGGCAGGATGGACTCGCTGCCGACCTTCCGCGCCACGATCGCCGCGGCGGGCCTGGAGGATGAGGTGATCGCCGTCGTCGGCAGGTCCGAGCAGGTGGCCGCGCTCTGGCGCACGCCGCTCGGCATGCTGTTCATCGACGGTGGCCACTCCGACGAGCCGGTCACCCGCGACTACGAGGGCTGGGCGCCCCACCTCACGCAGGGTGGGGCGCTCGTCTTCCACGACATCTATCCCGACCCGGCCGACGGCGGGCAGGCGCCCTACCGCGTCTACCTGCGCGCCCTGGAGTCCGGCGCGTTCGCCGAGGTGCGCGCCGAGGGCTCGCTGCGTGTCCTGGAGCGGGTCGGAAAGGGCA
>NZ_JBAHWD010000043.1:0-68201 GCF_037044575.1 Nonomuraea sp. LPB2021202275-12-8
AGCTAGCCCGGCTGCGGAAGCGGGTCGCCGAGCTGGAGATCGAGAAAGAGATCCTCCGCAAGGCGGCCGCCTATTTTGCGAAGGAGATGGATCGTTGATCAGCCGCTTCAGGTTCATCTCCGCCCACGCCACCTACGGCATCGCGCGGCTGTGCAGGGTGTTGAACGTTGGCCGCAGCGCCTTCTACGCCTGGCGCAAGCGGGAACCCCCCCCGTCAGACCCGGGCGGCCGAGGACGCGCGGATCGTGGCGAAGATCCGGGCGTTTCACACCGGCTCGGATGGGACCAGCGGCTCGCCCCGGATCACCGCTGACCTGCGCGAGGACGGGGAGATCGTCAACGTCAAGCGGGTCGCCCGGCTGATGCGCCAGGCGGGCATCGTCGGCCTGCACCTGCGTAAGGGCAGGCGGACCACGATCCCTGATCAGAGCGCTGCGCCCGTTCCCGACCTGCTCTAGCGCGACTTCAGCCCGGGCGCGGTCGACGAGCGGTGGTGCGGCGATATCACCTATCTGCCGGTCGGTGACTCGTGGCTGTACCTGGCCACGGTCATCGACATCGGCTCACGCCGGCTGATCGGCTGGTCGATCGCCGGCCATCTGCGCACCGAGCTGATCAGCGACGCGCTGACGGCGGCGGTGCGAGCCCGTGGCGGACGCGCCGCCGGCGTGATCTTCCATGCCGACCGCGGCTGCCAGTACACCTCGGCCGAATTCGCCGCGCTGTGCACCACCAACGGCATCCGTCGATCCAGCGGAAGGACGGGGACATGCCTGGACAACGCCCTCGCCGAGGCGTTCAACGCCACCCTCAAACGCGAACTGCTGCACGGCAAGGGCAAGCGCCGCTGGAACGACGAGGCCGACGCCCGCACAGAGATCTTCCGGTGGATCGCTCGTTACACCACCGACGACGACACTCGGCGATCGGGAACCTTCCCCCAGCCGTCTATGAAGATCGGCTTGCTAGAATGGCCGCACTGGCTGCATGAAACCGGGTGTCCACGCCCCGGGGGGAACGTCAGCCCGAGCCGAAACCCAGCTCCTGCGGCAGAAACTCCCACGGGATCGCGGTGTAGAGCACGAACAAGATCCCTCACAACGCCTTACGGTCATCCAAGTTGGGCGGTCACGGCCCTGTACATGTCGCCTATCGGCCGTGCAGAAGACCGATCAGGAATTCCATGCCCGACCTTGTGTCGATGCCCGACTCAGAGCGGAGGCGCCCGCTGGCGGCGGCGGCGATCAGGCCGTGAGTGGCCGCAAAGAGGACGACTGCGAGGGTGTTGCCAGGAGAGGCGGGGAGAACAGCGCCTGCCTGACAGTCTTCGACGATGTCGCTGAATGCACCCAGCGCACTGTTGGCGGCATCTGTCAGGCGACCGCCTTGCGCGGCTATCTCGGGGCTGGCGAACAGCAGGTGATAGTGCGCCGGACGGTCCTGGCTGAAACGGATGAGGACGTCAAGTGCGCTGAGCAGGCGCTCCGCCGGCTTTTCGGGTGACGTCCGGATCTGCGCCCAGTTGTCTGTCAGAGCCGTGAAATCGGCTACGGCAACCTCAGCGAGCAGGGCGTCACGGCTAGTGAAGTGCTTGTAGGGTGCATTGTGCGAGACCCCTACCGCGGCGGCGACTGCGCGGAGTGTGACCGCGGCCTCACCACCCGCATCGAGCAGTTCCGCCGCAGCGGAGACGAGTCGTTCGGCGGTGTTCATCGCAGGCACGCGGGTTCCTCGTTCGCGGTCAGGTGGACAAGTTGCTTCGAGTCGTCCCACAACTTCCGCGCACGTCGCTTGTCATAGGACAGCTGCGCCGATCGCACAGCGGAGAGATTCCCGTCATTGGCCTGGAAATACTCGCCGGAACGGTCCGCGTAGTCGGGATCGGTCGCGAGCGCAGCCAATGATGCGCCGGAGAATTCCATATCCGACGTGATGACGCCGATGCGCTTGGACACCCCCTTCATCACAGGCGTGCCCGAGATCCACTGGACCGGTTTCGGCATCCCCCGCAAGAATGCGGTCTCCGGCACGGAACCCGGGTCGAAGGCGATCGAGACCACCGAGCTGTCAGACCTGCGCAGCCGCCGGTCCAGCTCGTAGGAGTACATCACCGTGCACAGCTTGGAGGAGGAGTAGCGCTTCCCCGCGCTCAGCGCCTTGACGCCGTTCTTGCCGTTGTTCGCCAGTGCCGTGGCGTCCGGCTCGACGGCGGCCCCGACCAGCTTGCCGTCGGTTGACTGCGAGTCGTGGGTGCCGCTGGCGGTGTAGACGACCCTGCCCCCCTCGACGAGGCTCGCAAGCAGCAGCTCGACGAGCAGGAAGTGCCCGAGGCAGTTGGTGGCGAAGGTCGTCTCGTATCCGTCGGGACTGTAGGAGACGTCCCCGTCGAAACGGCCACCGGCGTTGCAGAGGATCGCGTCGAGCGGTTCGATCTCGCCGGCCTCACGCATCTTGTGGAGCTGCGCGGCGGCAGCCCGGACCGACGCGAGTGATGATGTATCGAGCGTCAGCATCGTCACGGACGCTCGATAGCGCGCACGCAGCTCATCCGCGGCCGGCTGCATGCGCCCAGAGCTTCGTCCGGCAAGCACGATGTCGTTGCCCTTGGCGGCGAGCTGACGCACAGCGGCGAGACCGATGCCTGAATGTCCGCCTGTGATCAGGATTGTGGGCATGAATAGTCACCTCCAGGTTGACAGTGACAACCTTACCCCTCGGGTGGACACCGTCAACCTGAGGAGCTCCTGCGAAGCGGCGAAGTGACGTGGGGCTCCCATCGCTATCAACTCAGAGTCATTCATGTGTTACAGGCGAGAATATTTCACTCTTCTGCAGTTCATGATCGTTCTCAGCGCCAACCGCGCCGAGCGGGAGGCCTATGCCGCACAAGCCCGCGAAGCCGGCGAGGGCTCGCAGGCCGAGGCGTCCATGGACGTCTTCAACGCCATGGCCGAGATCCGCATGGCTGCCTCGCGGGCGCTGGCGTTGCTGAGCAAGCAGCAGATCAACTTCACCACGGACCGCGCCGAGGCCATAGCAGAGTTGTGTGACGGCGCCGAGGCGGCGATCGCCGCCGTCCGGGACATGGCCACTGGCGCTGCTCTGGACGACGCCGTGCTCGCGGCTTTCATGGACGAGAACGGGAAATTCCTGTGAGCCGACGCCGTGATGAGAGGGGCTGGACCCGCGCCGAGACCGACGTCGCAGAAGTGATGATCTGGCTGCGCTGCAACCACGGGCGCGAGGTCAGCTACGCCGACATCGCCGCCGGCGTCGAGATCCCTGACGGTCACCGGCTGCGGCAGGCCGTCCGCGTCGTCCGCGTGATCGCGGCCAACCGGGGCGACCGCCTGGAACGGTTCATGCCCTCAGCCGACCCCTCCCGGCGCGGCCCTGACCGGCGGCGGGTCTTTGTCACCCGCTACATGCGCTCCGGGCACGGCGACGAGTTCAGCGCCCGCGACGCCATGTCCGCCGCACGAACCGCGATGACCGCGACGAAGGACATGCGCCGCGCCACCACCTTCGAGGCCGCCAACCCCCACTCCATCGCCCGCCAGGAGTTCGCCACCATGGCCCAAGCCGCCGACGAGTGCATCACCAAGGTCGCCGGCATCGACACACTCGGCCCGCAGGCGGTCATCCGAGAACACCAGCCTGCTCACCCAGATGATCGCCGACCTCGAAGCCAGGCTCACCGAGTCGACGGCAGGCTGACCAGGACCGCCACCGGGCCATGGCAGCCGGTCCCCGGACCCGCCCACCGCGTGCAGGCGGGTGCGGTCGTTGCCGACGTTGAGGTTGGCCGCCACGTGCCCCCTTGACCTGCGGCTCGCAGCCGCCGAGCGCGACCAGCATGGCGCGGTGGTCGCGGCGATGTACCTACGCCGGGCCTTGTGAAGGACTCGGACATGTGCCGTGCGCGGTGGGGGCCGCCATCGCCGTCACGGTGGCGTGACCACGGGCTCGAAGGTCCCCTCCCCAACCTCATGACAGCGGAGGGGAGGGGCATCCTCGCCGACAGCCGTTCTCGGTGACGCTCAGAGGATGGTCACGATCACCTCATGGCAGGGGTTGAGGTTGAAGTATCCGCCTTGTGGCACGGTGTCAGTGCGGAGGTGCTGCCCTGGGTAGGGCAGGTTGTAGTAAGCGAACCGGGCTGAGCGCGCGGGCGTGGTGGAGAATGCGACGATTGGGTTGTTCACCTCGCCCCTTATCGACTGCCCGTAGGGATAGATATTGCCGTAAAGGTTGTTGTACCTGAGGTAGTAGGTGACCGCGAGGTTGGGCCTGCTCGTCGTGGTGATAGAAACTCTGCCCCAGCATGGCTCCGCGTTGGCCGCGGTGGCTCCCGCGACGACCAGCGGCACGGATAAGAGTGGGGCGGAAAGCGCCAGCAGCAGTTTACGCCGCGCCGTTTTGAACTGAATCATTCGAAGTGTCCCCAATCTCCTGTCTGATGATGTCGAACCTAGAAGAGCAATTAAACGTCCCCTATGGCCTGGCCGGAAGCTGCGTCCCGCCGCCATGCCTTATCACGTAGCGGCTGACCGCCTCCACAGTGCGGGGTTCGTGCAGGTCGACGACCCGTTCGGTGCGGGACTTGCCGCGGGCTCCGTGGGGATGGTCATCGCGTTTGCGAATCGTCACCCGCCGCCGCCCATAGGAGATGTCCTCCAGATGGAGCGACAGCACCTCGCCCGGGCGCAGGCCACCGTCCAGCATCAGCAGCAGCATCGCCAGATCCCGCAGCCGCTTCAGCCCGACAGCAGCGCTTCCAGATCCGGCTCGTCCATCGGCCGGGGTAGCCTGCGCGATGGTTATCTAGGATTCTTGGCTTCCTCTCCCAGCTCAGAGCGTTCTGATCTTGTCAGGCACGTAAGGCATGTCGACCGATCTTGAAGGCATGTTGCATGGAGGGCCTAGCCAGGTGTTTCGGCTGACCGCACGGTGGCGGCGAGGTCAACGCGACGGTCGTGCAATGGTTACTCGACACCACTCCGCACTCCCGCGTGCCCCGCTCTATCCGCGACCGTCATCCGTCCTCGGGCAGAGCCGACCCGGGCCCTCGGAGCCGCCGCCACCGCTCCGCCCGTTCGCGGTCGGCCCGTGCGCGTGCCACCTTCACGTACTCCGCGGCCCGCAAAGCGCGGACCCGGGCGGCGCGGGCCCGCTCCGCCGCGCTCCACCGGGAAACTACGAGGTCGCAGGTGGTGAGCGTCGAGAACTCGTGCCGAGAATCAACGTCGGTAAACGGGTCGGTGAGCGGATTCCGACAGGCATCGGCGCGCTGTCCTGACCTGTGGATACACCCCTATTTTGCGTTCTATGACACCGACCCGAGCGGAGGGCCTCTCCCACCGACCTGTCACAGGCGGCCAGTAGCCTCTCGCCATGCAGACAGCGCTGATGATCTACGACGGCCCCGCACCGGCCGATTCCGACGTCCCGCGTACCGGGGGCGTGCCGCTGGCTCCGGCCGGATTCGCCTGGCCCGTGTGCGGCTGCGGAGGGCCGCTGCAGTTCTTCGCCCATCTCCCCGTCGAGGGCGCTGTCCTGTCGGTGTTCGTGTGCCAGAACGACCCTGGCGCGTGCGAATTCTGGGAGGCGACCTCCAGCGCGAGCCGGGTCTATCTGTTTCCCCGGGAGGAACTGCTACCAGTGGCCGTGCCCGAGGCGGGTGTGACGCTGCTGCCCGCCACCTCGGCCATCCGCACTCATGTCGTGACGATCGACCCCGAGGAGGCCGGCGACGACGAAGGGATCGAGCCTGACGCGTACGACCTTGCACGCTCGGGATGGAAAAGGGAACCCGAAGACCGATTCGGGAAGCAGCGCGAAGTGCTCGGGTCGCTCGGAGGCAGCCCTTCCTACCTTGAGGACGACCGACTGCCCGTGTGCCCCTCCTGCACCGGCACGATGGAGTTCGCGGCACACCTGGAGGAGGGGATGTCCGCGGAGACGGCGATGAACCTTGGCGGTCAGCTGGGCTACATCTTCGTCTGCCGCACTTGTCGCGAGGGATCCTTCCTCACGGACTGAGGGCCACCTGCGAGGGTCACTGACGGTGACGCTGTCGCCGGTTCGAGACGCCGCAGAGCGCCCCTGGGGCGGAACCAGCGCCGCCCGTTCGCGGCGTCGCGACACAGGGGTGGGGCGAGTGCGGCGGTGCGGTAGGGGAGCAACTTCGGGGCGAGAGCCGCGGTGAGGACGGTGCCGCCGAGCGAGCGCGGTGCCGACGGCGGAACCGAGGTACGCGGCCGGGCTGTTGAGAGCGACCGCGGGCGGCGACTGCCCGGGCTGGGCAGTCGTCAGAGCCTGACCAGGTGCCCGTTCCCGGTTCCCGTCCCGTCGGCCGTACCCATCGTCTGGAAGACTTCCTCCTCCCGAACGTGTCCTCAGCCGCCAACTAGCGACGCGGTCCTGTTCTCGGAAGTGCCGAGCTGGGGTTCGCCTCTCAGCCGTACATGTTCTCGGAAGTCTTGGCCATCTCCGCTTCCGAGAACACGATCTTCTCGGAAGTCCGATGACCTGCGCGGACCAGCCCACTTTGGGGCTGGGGCCGCGTTCGGGAGGAGAACGCCTGATCGCCGAGATGGAAGCCCGACTCACCGAGCCGGCAGCAGGCTGACCAGGGCCGCCTCCCCGTGTCCTGTCAGCCGCCCCGGACACGCCTCGCAATCCGACGACCAGTCAGGAGCCCATCGTGACCCCGCTCGAACACACCCTCGCCAAAGCGCTTACCGAGATCGTCATCTGGCTTGATCACAGCAATCACGACGACATCACGCCCGAGGCCACAATCAAGTTGCTGGAGCCGGTGGTCATCCTCCTGGAGGGCCTCTCCGACCAGGACCGGCAAGCCCTCGCCGACCTGATCAACCAGTTCGCGCAGGAAGAAACCGACCCTGACCGGCAGCTGACCGCCTGGGAAGCGCCCGAAACCCTGGCCCTCCTGGCCCGAGACTGAGGGATCTGGGTCCCTCATCATCCGGCTAATGTTGCTCCGCATGACGCACACCGAGATCGAGATCACCGCGGAGTTGGTGCGGGGTCTGCTGCGCGACCAGCACCCCGACCTGGCCGATTATCCGGTGAAGCTCGGCGCGCGGGGCTGGGACAACCAGCTCTGGCGGCTCCGCGACGACCTCGCCGTCCGGTTGCCCTGGGCGACGCAGGACGCGGACGCGCTGCTGCGCAAGGAGCACACCTGGCTGCCCGCCCTCGCCCCGCGGCTCCCGCTGCCGGTTCCCGTCCCGCAACGCCTCGGCGAGCCCTCGCCGCGGCTTCCACGCCCCTGGATTGTCACCACCTGGATGCCAGGCGAGCCCGCCGACCGCGCCCCCGTCACGCGCGGCGCGAAGGCGGCCATCGCCCTGGCCGCCTTCCTGACGGCACTGCACCAACCCGCACCCGATGAGGCGCCCGCCGGCCGCTTCGGCCGCGGAGCACCGCTGGCCGACTGCTCTGCGGGGTTCGCCAAACAGCTCGCCGAGGCCGCCGAGAGGGGGCTCATCGCCGACCCCGACGCCGTCCGCGCGGTCTGGGACGACGCCGCCGCCGCGCCCGACTGGGCGGGCCCGGCGCTCTGGCTCCACGGCGACCTGCATCCGGCCAACATCCTCACCGCGGACGGTACCCTCTGCGGCGTGATCGACTTCGGCGACCTCTTCGCCGGAGATCCGGCCTGCGACCTCGCCGCCGCCTGGAGCCTGCTGCCGGACGACACCGCTGACCTCTTCCACGCCGCCTACCAGCCGGCCCCGGAGGCCGCGACCCTGCGCCGCGCCCGCGGATGGGCAGTGCTCCGCGCCCTCAGCGGCCTCCTCATCGGCGACGCTGGCGTCCACGGCCGGCCAGGCGGCAAAGCCACCTGGGGCCCACCCGCCCACGCCGCATTGCAACGCCTCATCGCAACAGCCCAGCGCTGATCGATCACACTCGCATACCTTCGCGCCGGACCCACCATGCTCGGCATGCTGGGGTCTACTTGCCATACGTGAAAGAAGAGATCATCGTCCTCTGAGCTGCTGAAATGATTCCACAACCCTAGATAACGATCGAACAGCGGCGAAAGTCCTCCTTTGTCGGCGTCGGTCAGCTTCTTCTGCCAGGCGGGGTCCTTGAGGACGGACTGGACGAGCAGGGTGTTGATGAAGACCAGCGCGGACTGCAGCAGGTGCAGGCTGAGCATGGAGACCTCCTGATGCTCCTTGTCGCTGCCGGGGATGGTGCCGGCGCTGCCGTAGAACAGGTCGGTGTTGCCGGAGTTCCAGTTCTCCACGACCTGCAGGCCCTCGTGGATCTCGCGGCGCAGCTCTGGGGCGGCGACGTACTCGGCGACGAACACGCTCTTGACCGCCTTGCCGAGTTCCTCGATGGCCTTGTAGGTGGGGTGTTTGGGGCCGCCGCGGGTGAAGCGGCGCAGCACTTGCTCGGCCTCGGCCGTGCCCAGCCGCAGGGCGGTGGCGTATTTCACCATCTGGTCGTACTGCTGAGAGATGATCTCCCAGTCGATCGGTGGAGTTGACCCGGTTTGGTAGACACCTGATCTCTGAGGAACCCTGGTTCCCGGAAGAAGGAGTCCACTGTGCCGAAACGGCATCCCGGGGCGGGGGTCACCGAGCGCAAGATCGACGATCGTGTCGCCGGCCCCCTGGGACCGGGACACTGCGGTGCCTCACCGCTGCCATCGCGTCCGCTAAGGGCATCCGCTGTATTGGCGACGAAGCTCAATCCCTGATTTCACTGATCCCATGGAGGGTCAATGCACATCTCCTCGGTAAAGAAAATCGCCGTCGCCGCTGCCGCCGCGGCGACGGCGTTCGCCGCGACCATCACGCTTCTGCCCCCGGCGGCGTCCGCCGCGAACATGGGGCCTGGCACCGGCATCTTGCGGAGCTGGGCGACGGGAAGGTGCCTGGACAGCAACCACGCCGGTCACGTATACACCCTGCCCTGCCAAGACGGGAACGGGTATCAGATATGGGTTGAGACAGGTTTTTGGACGACGGCGGGCCGTTTAGGTCTGGGGTTCAGAAACAAAGCCACCGGCCTGTGTTTGGCCACGAACGCGCCGGGAGCGCTTTACACCACCACATGCACTGAATTTGGCAATTGGACGATGTACTGGGATATCTGGGGGCGCCCGCGCCCAGGCACCCAAGCGCCTTCGCGGGTCTTTGTCTTCACGCATGGGACAACGAATCAGTGCCTCGACAGCAACCACGCCGGTAACGCGTATACGCACGCGTGCGGAAGCAACTACCAGGACTGGAAGGACGGTATGTGACCCGTGTTCCTGGGTCGTTGACCGCCGACCGGCCCGAAGCACACCGCGCGGTAGAGCGAGCCGGACCGGCTAGGGCTGAGCTTCGTCGGCGACCCCACGGGCGTGCAGCACCTGAACGGCCGCCATCTATCATGTTTCTGCAGGTAAATAGGGATGGGAGAGGGCGTCTACTCGGGGAACTGGTCGATGACGCCGTCGTAGGTTTCCTGGGCGGGCCCGAGCGCGATCTTGGAGTAGATCTCCAGCGAGGTGCGGCTGGCGTGGCCGGAGTAGGGCTGGATGAGGGCGTCGTCGATGCCTTGGGACTTGAGCCAAGTGAACAGGAAGTGCCGCAGGCGGTGGGGCGGCATGTTGTGCTGCAGGCCGGCTTTGGCGGCGTAGCGGGCGAGCATGGCGCGCACGCTGCGGGTGGAGTACGGCTTCTTCCACGACGACTCGAACAGGAAGGCCGCGCCCTTGTCGCGTGCGGCGGAGATGTGCAGGGCGAGGACCTCTTTGAAGTGCGCGGGGAAGGGGACGGTGCGGTCTTTTCCGCCTTTGCCCTGGGTGATGCGGATACGGCAGGCGTCCAGGTCGACATCGTCGATGCGGATCTTCACCAGTTCGGCGACGCGGACGCCGGTGTAGAGCAGGGTCTTGATGAGCACGATGTCGCCAGTCCGGCGCGCGGCCCATACGGTGGTGTAGTAGCTGCGGATCTCGGCCTCGGCCGCTGATCGCCGGGACGCCCGGGGGCGGGGGAGTGGTCATAATGAGACTGGACCCGGTGCGCACACCCCCTTTCGGAGAGGCCCATGACCGACGCTGCGGCGTCCAGCAAGCGCTATCACGGCGGCGCCCTTCCGGAGCCGGTGGGGGAGTGGCCGCCGCGCGCGGATGAGTATCGGACGCGGCCGTGTGGCGGCGAGCGGGTGTGCCCGTGGCGGGCCGATGCCGACCTGACCGCGTTCTCTGTTGAGGACATGCTGCGGCTGCAGCGCGCTCAGCAGGGCGTGATGCGCCGCACCGACAGCACCGAGGCCGACGTCGCCCGGCTCAACCGCGCCCCGCGGATGGCCTGCCACAAGGATCAGCCCGATACCGCGCATCCGATGCGGTTGTGCGCGGGGCTGGCTGGCCGTGGTCGGCCCCGACCACATCGGCGTGCGGCTCAGCATCACCGACGGCACTTTGCCCGCCGAAGCCGTCGATCCCGACACCCGCGACTGGCCCGACCTGCACACCTCCCTCGCCCAGCTGCTCGCTCGCCGCCAGGAGCAACTGGCCGCCCGAGGCCCTGCCGGAGCCGGCAGATGACCGCCGTGGCGTCGGCACCACCGGCCCCGCCAAATGTGGCGGTGGCCGTTCGCGGCCGAGTATGCGGGTGGCAGCGACCAGGTCTCCGATGTTCTTGTCAGTGGCCATGCTCGCGGTAGTGCTGGGTTGCCCCGCTCTGTTCACCTCGCGTGGGTCGATCACCATGCGCCAGGGCGAGGTAGTCACTTCTTGCGTGGCCGGCCTCGCCGTCCTGGCTGCCATCCGGCCATCCGCAGACTCGCGGCCAGCAACGCCACGGTGGACATGTACAGGCAATTCACGCCAATGGCCAGCGGTTTGGGCACTGGCCCACTTCAAGCTGGTAGGGCAGGCGCCGCCATGTCAGGGATGCCGTTCACGAACGCCTCCGCCAGCCCCAAACCCGGATGGAGCTGGCGGAGGCGTTACACGCCGACAGAGCGCCGGCAGACGGATGAGGACGACGCCCCGATCACGCGACGGCTATGCGGGCCGCGGCGGGTGGTCACTCACTTCGCCTCGTACTGGGCGAGCGCAGCCCGGCCGTCCGTGGTCAGGGCCAGCAGCTTGCCCTGGCCGGAGACCATCTCGCCGACGAGCTCAGCCCACCCATGTCGGTTGACGATCGCGTCGAACGTCGTGCGAAGAATGCCCGATCGACGCGGGCTCGTGGCCAGGTACCAGACCTCTTCGTCGCGGATGCGCGCCAGCACCGCGGCCTGCGCCTTGGACGGCAAGGGTGCGCTCATCGGACTTCACCCGCCCACGTCACGTCGAAAATCCTGATCAGCCGGGCGGGCTCGTCCACAAAGAACGAGATCAACCCGTGCCCCTGCCCGAACGTCGTGCGGCGGTAGCGGGGATCGTTACCGTCGGCGATCCGAGCGTCCCAGGGCTCCTCCACCAGGTCGACGACCCGGGCCACAAGCGCGTCCAGGGCCACGCCGGGCAGGTCCTTCATCTGCGCCAGGGCGGCAGCGTGCAGGTCGACACCGTAGGTGCTCAACAGATGCTCAACAGGTGCTCAACGCTGTTGAGTGGGCCAGCCGGGGATGGCCGCCGCGACCTCACCGGCCGAGACGAACCCCTCGCCCGTCTTCGCCGCCCGCGCCCGCTCGGCGTAGGCGGGGTCGGCCGCGGCGACGGCGTACAGGGACCACTCGGCCAGCAGCTCACGTAGCTGCCGGTAGCGCCACGTCTCGTGGGCCTGGTCGACCGCGCGATGGTACTGCGCCAGGAAGCGCTGCCGGTCGGCCTCGGGCAGCTGGGCGAGGATGTCGTCGGGATCCGGCTCGATGTGGTCGACAGGCTGAGCGCTCACGTATTCAGCCTACTGGCGTGCCAGGGCGGGCCGGGGATCCCTTCCCGACGAAACGATCGGATGGAGCGGCCCGCGCGCATTCTCGACGCTTTGACAGGCGGCTTGACCGGCACTCTTCACGGAGCGTGCTTGCCATACTCCGCAGAGTGCGCGCATCATGCTGGGATGAACAAGGTGGGATCTTGGTTACAAACGTTGTGGCGAGGCGGCGACGGGTCTTCCCGGGACGAAACTCCGCATGGGCCGGTGGAGCTGTTCGCGGTGCAGACGCTGTACGACCAGTACGGGCGTGACATCTACGCGCGCGCGGCCGTCGACGCGGCCTTCAGCGCGGCGATCAGTGACCTCGCGGCGGAGATCCGGGAGGACCTGAAGCGAGAGGGGCCGCGGGTGGGCAAGCTGCTCACCGATAAGACGGCCCTGACCTTCTATCTGATGGGCCATACCCACGTCGTGCTGGCCTGCCTGCTGGAGACGGCCTTTGGGGAGTAATGGACCGATCAGTGGCGCCAGCGTGTGCAGGAAACTGCACACTCGTTTGCGTCTGGCCGCGCCTATGGGAGCGGCACAGCTCAGCGGCGCTCGAAGGGATTGATTCCCCACGGATCGTGGTGCGGCTCGCCGCGCTCGCGCAGCTCGGTCTGGTAGGCCCGCCAGATGTCGGCCTCCGTCAGCGGTATCGGGGCGCGATGGCGCAGCGCTCCGGATCGGGCCCGTTCGCGGTACCTGCGGTTGAAGGCGGCATACGACAGACCCGGCTCAGCCAGGCGGCGGCGCTGTTCAGCGCGCCGGTCGCCGATGATGGCGGCCTGGTCCAGGTCGGCCACCGTGCGGGCCCGGGCCAGCTCGTCGATGTCGTAGGCGATCCGGCGCAGCACCGCGGCCACTCGGGCCAGGTCCACCCCGACGTGGTAGGCATCCTCGTCATCGGCCGGACGCAGGTTCACCACCGGGGGGAACCCGTCGCCGGCGAGCTGGTCGACCCATTCGGCGCACTCCAGCACCCAACGCACCTCATCGACCAGGCGCTCGGCGATGCTGTCGCGGCCGTCCAGCTCCTCATCATCACTACCAGCGGGATCCTCCGGGGCCGGCCACCCGGCCTGACGCAACTGCGCCAGCGCCGCCTCCAGCTCCGGCAGCGGCGCGGCCGCCGTGGCGATCTGCTGGATGCGCGAGGGCGAACGCCCGGCCTCGGCCGCCACCGCCCGCACCGGTAGGCCCTCGGCACGGGCCGAGGCGATGGCCCACTCGTGCTCGATCTCGGCCTGGCGCAACCGCCACGCCGCCCGACGCACCCGGCGCCGCAGCCGTCGCTCCCGCCGTACCTTAGCCCGTAGCTCGTCTCGGTCCACGCCAAGGATCATGCCACCGGCCGCCATCCGGTGTGCAGTTTCCTGCACACGCTGGCGCCACTGATCGGTCCATTACTCCCCGAGGGCCGGTCGCGGTCGCCGGCGCCTTCCTCGCCGTGTCGGAGCCCGGAGTCAGCCCCGCCACCGTCAGGTTGTACGACGTCAACCGCGACCCGGGCAACCCGCTCGGCGAGATCCTCGGCGACGCGGAAGGGCTGCCGCCCCTGGAGGACCTGGCCCTCGCCTACCAAGGGTCGGCGGTGCTGCCGGTGCCGTCCGGCGCCCACCGCTTCGACGCCTGGGACACCACGACCTTCGACCGGGCCCACGCCTACGACGAGAAGGGGCCGGCCGGGCACGACCTGGCCGCCACCGTCGCGGCCAGCGAGAACGGCTACTACGTCGTGGGCGGCTGGAACTCCGCCGCGGGTGACGCGGCGGAGCTCGTGGTCTACGACGCGACCACGAGAGAGGTGATCTACACGGCCGGCCACCAGGGAAAGGCGCTGGTGCCGGGCAGCATCGGCTTCTACGGCATCTACACCTTCGCGGTGCTGAAGGAGCCCGGCACCGGGCGCATGCACCTCTGGCGGCTGCCGTCCGCGCCCTACCACTCCTCGGCCCTGACCCTGACGGCGCCCGCCGAGGCGAACGCGCTCAAGCCGCTGACCATCAGCGGACGGCTCACGCTCAGCACCGGGGCGACCCCCGGCGTGCAGACGCTGGAACTGTACAGCTGGCTCCCCGACGGCACCGACGGGCCCTTCCGGGAGGTCACCACAGCGGCGGACGGGACCTACGAGTTCACCGACACCCCACCGGGCATCGGGGCGTTCAGGTATCGCCTGTCCTGGCCGGGTAACTCCTGGTACTACGGGGCCTACGCGACGGCGACCGTCACGGTGGCCAGGTACGAACCGGCGCTCATCGTGACCGGGCCCGCGACGGGCGCCGTCGGCGAGCTGCTGGAGTTCAGCGGCACCTTTGCCGCCGAGGGCGTCGTCTACCCGCGCACGACGGTCACCGTCAGCCGCAGGGCCGTCGCGCCGGACGGCACCGTCACCACCAAGGGTCAGAAACTGGCCGCCGCCACCGACGGGACGTTCGCCTTCACCGACACGCCGGCCACGGCCGGGAAGCACACCTACACCGTCACGCTGGTCGGGAGCTCGACCGTCAAGGGAACGAGCACCAATCACGTGGTCACCGTCGTCGAGCCGGCGGGATAGCGTCCGAGGGAGCCGGGGCCTACCTCTCGTAGGCCCCGGCGATGGCCGGCCGCGGCGGCGCGCAGGGGGCTCCACCAGGCCGGGCAGCTCGCGGGCGCCGCGCGGACAGCACGATGCCCAGCGCAGCGACGGGCCGCCCGGCCACGACCACCGGAGCGGCGGCCGAGCACGAGCCAGCCGTGAAATCTACGCGGCTAGTCCCACATAACCACGGTGGCACGGACCTGAGCACCGGGCCTAAGTGTGCGCTACTTGCGGGAATTCTGCATTCTCGCAAGTAACTGCTCACCTCTGGCCACGCAACAGAAGTTAATTTCTGATTTTCATTTTCTAGAAAATCAGAAATGCTAAGCTCCTCCCGTGACTGCTGAGACCGGCACGGTTACGCCGTGCAAGCACTGTGGAGCGCCGATCGAGCAGCGACGGGGGAGAGGCCGTCCGAAGGCTTACTGCCCCGAAGGCGACTGCCAGGCTGCTGCCAAGCGGGAGCGGGAGCTGCGGCGGGCGACGCCTGGGCTGGAAGGGGCGCTGGCCAGGGCCGAGCAGTTGTACGAGCGGATGGAGAGCGGGCTCGCCGCCGCGATCGAGCCGCTGGCGCAGGCGTTGTCCGACGAATTGAGCCCTGCCGGGGTGGAGGCCAGGCTGAGTGCCGTGCAGGCCGAGGCGCACACGCGGGTCGCCATCGCGCGTACCGAGCGGGAGCAGGCGTTCGAGCAGGTACGGCTGGCGCGTGAGGCCGCCGAGCACGCACGCCGGCAGACGGGGGAGATGCGGGTGCGGCTCGAGGAGGCGGAGGCTGAGCGGGACAATGCCCTCGGCGATGCCGAAAGGGCGCGGGAGCAGGCGCTGGCCGCGTTGCGGGAGGCGGCCAGCACCGAGCGGCAGGCTCTCCAGGCCGCCGAGGAGGCCGGCCGGCGCGCGGAGGTGGCCGAGCAGCGGGCGGAGGAGGCTGTACGGCGCGTCGAGCTGACGGAGCGGGCCAGGGATCAGGCCGTTCAGGAGCTGGCGGAGCGGGTGGAGGTGGCCGAAGCTCGTACCGGAGAGGCGCGGGCGCAGGCCGTACGGGCTGAGGAGGACGCCGCGCAGGCACGGGCGGAAAGCGAGCGGGCGCGCGAGGAGGTGGCGGCGGCCGTCAGCGCTCGTGAGCGGGCCGAGCGGGACGTCGCCGCGGCGGCGGCCACGGCGGAGGCGGCGGGGCGGGAGCGCGACCGTGCCGTGGCACGGGCTGAGAGCGCCGAGCGGTCGGCAGCCGAGGCGCAGCGGGAGCGCGCCGTGGCCCTCAACGAGGCGGCGAAGGTGCGTGAAGCAGCGGCTGCCGAGGTCGCGCGGGTGGAGGAGAGCAGGCGGCGAGAGCTGGCGAGCGCGGCTGAACGGCTCGCGGCCGTGGAGAAGGAGGCGGCGACCGCGCTCTCCGATGAGCGGGGGAGGGGCGAGGGGGAGAGGGAGAGGGCGGAGGCCGCCGTTCGCGAACGGGACCAGTTGCTGCTCGACGTGCGGCTGGAGCGAGCACGGCTGGAGGACGCGCGTGCCGAGTTGGAGACGATGCGCGCGGAGGCCGAGCGGCTGCGGGAGCGGGCGGTCGCGGCGGAGTTGCGCAACAAGTCTTGAGTTCGGATGCGGGGTTGAGGAAGCGGCGGACGGCCGTTGGCGCCGCTAACGATCATGGACCCTACCGAGTGTGATCGCGCAGTCGAGGGCCGAGGCTCGACGCCGTGGCGCGGTTCTGCCGTCAGCGGCTCGCGGCGTACAAGGTCCCCCTGTGCGTTCGAGAGCGAGGGCGAGTCCCCCAGGAACGCGACGGGCGAGGTCCGCAAGAACCTGCTCGTCGCCTTGGGATGGACCGCGCACAGGTTCTCAGCTGGTGGCGCCCCAGGTGAGAGAGAGGCCGGTGGCGGCGCGTTCGGTGCGGATCTCCATCATGCTGCCGAGGATGGTGGCATGGTCGGACACCACGGGTGTGGCGTCGAGCGTGTAGGTGATCCGGGTGCTGACGAGCACCGGGCTGCCCTGCGGCTCGTGGAGGTGGCGGGCGGCGGCGGGGTCGAGCAGACCGGGCCGGACCACCTCGGACGCCCGGGCGACCGTCACTCCCGCGTCGGCGAGGGCCGTGTAGAGGGAGACGGCGGTGAAGTCGTGGTCGCGGATCTGGTCGGCCACCGGCCGGCGAACCCAGGACACCTGGTGTACGGCGGGACGTCCCGCGAACTCGCGGACCCGCTCCAGCCGCAGGGCGGTGTCGCCGGGACGCAGCCGCAGCTCCGCGGCGATCCGGGCGGGGGCCCGGCGCACCGCCCGCCCGGCCACCGCGGTGCGCACGTCGTGGCCCTGTTTACGCAGGTCGTCGACCAGGCTGCGGAGCGAGTCGAGCTGGTACGCCAGGTGGGGCGGGGCGACGAACGTGCCCCTGCCGGGCTGCTGCACGATCAGCCTCTCGTCGCTGAGCTCCCGCAGCGCCTGGCGCAGCGTCATGAGGGTCACCCCGTAGGAGGCGCTCAGCTCCCGTTGCGGCGGCAGGGCCTCACCGGGAGCGTAGTCTCCCGACCGGATCTTCGCGGCGAGGTCGGCGGCGATGGCGCGGTATCTCGCCTCGTGCCCGGCGTCGGGGGTCATCGTGGTAGGTCACACTCCTGGTCGAGGGCTTGCCGCAGGGTCGCGAGGAAGGCCCGCAGGTCGTCCGGCCCAGCCCCGTCGAGCACCCGTCGCATGACCGCGGCGCCGACCACCACGCCGTCGGCGTGCCGGCGGGCTTCGCGTGCCTGGTCCGGGGTGGAAATGCCAAATCCTAGCAAGACCGGCCGGTCGGTGACGCGCCTGATCCGCTCGGTGAGCTCCGCCGCCGAAGCGGCGAGGGCGGCCCGCTCCCCGGTGGTGCCCATCAGCGACACCGCGTAGACGAATCCGCGGCTGCGGCACGAGATCTCCGCCAGCCGCGGCTGCGGCGTCGCCGGCGACGCCAGCAGGACCAGCTCGATCCCAGCGGCGGCCGCCATGTCCGTGAGCTCGTCCGCCTCGTGCACCGGCAGGTCGGGCACGATCAGGCCGTCGACGCCGGCCCGGCGCAGCGCGGCGCAGAACGCCTCGAGGCCGTCGTGCAGCACCAGGTTGTAGTAGGTGCTGGCGACCAGCGGCACGCCCAGGTCCGGCATTCCGGACAGGTCGGCGAGGATCCGGCGGGTGCTCGCCCCCCGGGCCAGTGCCGTTTCGCTGGCCTGCTGGATGGTGAGGCCGTCCAGCGTGGGGTCGGAGAAGGGCAGGCCGACCTCGATCGCGTCCGCCCCGGCTGCGGCGAACGCCCGCAGGTAGTCCGTCCAGCCGGGCGTGATCCCCCCGGTGACGTACGGCATGAGCAGGCTGCGGCCGGTGTCCCGGCGGGCACGCAGGTGGCGTTCGACCGCGCCCATGGTCAGGGTGGGGTTCGTCACAGCAGCTCCTTCAGGGTTGAGACATCCTTGTCGCCCCGGCCGGACAACGTCATCATCACCGTCGATCCTGCGGGCAGGTCGCCGCTGCCCGCCGCGTGGATCACCCAGGCGAGGGCGTGCGCAGATTCGAGCGCCGGGACGATGCCTTCGGTACGCGCCAGCCGTACCGCCGCGCCGACCGCCTCGTCGTCGGTCACCGTGACGTAGCGGGCCCGGCCCAGGTCGCGCAGGTGGGCGTGCTCCGGGCCGACTCCCGGATAGTCGAGCCCCGGGGCGATGGAGTGCGCCTGGGTGATCTGCCCGTCGTCGTCCTGCAGGAACAGCGAGCGGCAGCCGTGCAGGACGCCGAGCCGGCCGCGGGCCGCCCCGGCTCCTCCCTCCGCCTCGACACCGACCAGGCGCGCCGGGGTGTCGGCGAATCCGGCGAACGTGCCGGCCGCGTTGGAGCCGCCGCCGACGCACGCGACCACGTAGTCCGGGACGCCGGTCCGCAGCTCGGCGGCGAACTGCCCGCGGGCCTCGTCGCCGATGATCCGCTGGAACTCCCTGACCATCCATGGGTACGGATCCGGTCCGACGACCGAGCCGATGCAGTAGTGGGAGTCGCCGGTCGCGCCCACCCAGTGCCGCATGGCCTCGCTGGTCGCGTCCTTGAGGGTACGGCTGCCCGTGGTCACCGGGACCACCTCGGCGCCCAGCATGCGCATCCGGAAGACGTTCAGCGCCTGCCGCTCGATGTCGCGCTCGCCCATGAACACCGTGGCTTCCAGCCCGAGCAGCGCGGCGGCGGTCGCGGTGGCCACCCCGTGCTGGCCCGCTCCCGTCTCGGCGATCAGCCTGCGCCGTCCCATCCGGGTGGCCAGCAGGGCCTGGCCCAGCACGTTGTTGATCTTGTGGGATCCGGTGTGGGTGAGATCCTCGCGCTTGAGGTACAGCTGCACGCCCAGCGCCTCCGACAGCCGGCGGGCCGGTGTGAGCGGGGTCGGCCGCCCGGCGTGCACGGCGAGCAGCCGCGCCAGGGCGCCGCGGAACCCCGGATCCGCCCAGGCCTCCCGGAACGCCTCGTCCACCTCGCGGCACGCCTCCACCAGGGACTCCGGCGCGTACTGTCCGCCGTACTCGCCGAATCGGCCCCGCGCTCGGGGCTCGCCCATCGTCCCGTCCAGCGGGACTGGCTCACGCCACGGCAACACGTCTCGCATGCCACGCTCCGATCGTTCTATAACTCTGGAAGGAGTTCTATAACAGTGAGTGTGGCACGGGCAGCGTGAACGCGCCACCACCGGTGCTCGGCACGGCAGCCAGGAGGGCCTTCGGCCGCGAATCGCAGCACGCGCGTGCGGATCAGTTCCTTCAGCGGGCCACGAGTGATGAGATCCGGTGGGGGGTCCTCGGGAAGCGTTCGCGGAGCAGACGGGCCAGATCGGCATCGAAGGCGGCGACCTCGGTGTCGGTCAGGGTCGCGCCCACGCCGTTGCAGGTGCGCATGCGGCCGGCTCGCCGCTCCCGGGTGCCCACTGCGTCGCGGCCCTGGGCCGTTTAAGGATTGGCGGCCCGCAGTTGATGCCCCATAGGGTGCCGAGCATGGCTTGTCGCATTTCCGAACTCATAATCCCCTGCAAGGATCCGCAACGGCTGGCGGCGTTCTGGTGCGAAGTGCTGGGCTTCATCGTGCTCGACACCGAGGACGAAGGCGCGGTGGAGATCGGGCCACTGGAAGGGTTCGGCGGGTTGCAGCCGACTCTGGTCTTCAGCCCCACCACCGAGCCCAAGGCGGGCAAGCTGCGGCTGCACTTCGACGTCAACGCCACCGACCGCGATCAGGACGCCGAACTCGAACGCCTCCTGAAGCTCGGGGCGCGCCCGGCCGACATCGGCCAGACCGGCGAGGAGCCCTGGCACGTCCTGGCCGACCCCGAAGACAACGAATTCTGCCTGCTGCGAGCCCGCCTGAGCTGAGCATCGGCCCGCACCGGCAACCGGCGAAACCACACCCTCAGAGCGCGCTCAACGATCAGACCAGAGACCCAGGCTGTCAGATGGCGCTCAGGGCCGGTTCCCTCCTGAGCACACTGGTTGATCGGCTCGTGGCCGAGCTACTCGCGTATCGCCTTAAGAGAAAGGCTGACCGCCCAGCCAGGTGGCGCGCGGCGCGAACGCGAGCCGGAAGTCGAGCCGGTCGACCGGTCCCCGCGGCGGGTGCGCCTGACGCGGGGAGGTATCGCCTCGCCGCGCGAACCGAACAAGCGAAATCCACCACGATCCTTCTCGGCGCCAACGGCTGTCCGCCCGTTCCTCACCCCCCGGGTCCCGCCGGCCTGGCTGGGCATCTGCGAGCTGTTCGCCGTGGAGAGGCGTCGGCGGACGTCACAGGCGCCTCTCACGCGGGCTCACACGCGTGCCCGCAGTGGGGGCACTCCATCTCCGAGGTGCCTTCATGACGTGTGCACGCGCACGGGAAGCAGCCGCAGTAGGTGTCGAGTTCCGGCCATCCGCGGTCGTCACGGATTCTCGCGCCGCCGAAGCTGATGATCTGGAAAGCGCGTGCGTCCGAACCGTCGTTCACGATCTGGATGTGCCATGTGCTTCCGGGGCGGTCGAGAGCCACCCGTACGACGTAGACGTCGAAATTCCTGCGCATCCAGGTGGCCGAGCCCGCGACATGGTTCGCGGCGTCGACGATCGGCTGGGCCTTGGGGAACTCCGTCGCCTCCACCGGGGCCCCATGTTGACTCTGAGGCGGATCAGCGGCGGCTCGGCGTTGCGCTGGCCATCGAGGCCGAAGGCCATGACGCGTAGCGACATCATCCGATCAGAGCAGGATGTCGCGATCTCGACGAAGTCACTGGCTTCCCTGGCAGCCAGCTGCAGCGGAGCTGACGAACTGAGGACCATCCCAGAGTTCATGACGTACCACCTGCCATCCTGTGTCGAGCGCTATTGCTGGTTCCCCACCCAGGTGAAGTCCGGGCGGATGCCGCGTTTGACGAGGTCCTGGCCGGCGAACTTCAGCTCGAACATCGCCGCCACGTCCGGCTCGGCGCCCGGCGTCGTCCAGCAGGACTCCAGGTCGGTCATCAGGTCGGTCAGAATGCGCCGGAACTGCAGCGACAGCTCCGGCTCCGCCGTCGAGGGCTCGAAGTGGTACACCTCGGGCAAGGTGATGGGCGCGCCGCTGTAGCTCCACTGATCATCGGTCTTGATCAGCCGCTTCTGGACGTACAGCTCCTTGAACAGGTAGTAGTGCGCGTGGCTCGTTCTCTCACCGGTGGGCGAGCCGGGCGAGTCGGGGACGCCCTCCCCCTCGCTCTTGATCCGGTCGATCGTCTCGATCGCGTCGGCGACGGTCCGGATCGGTGGCGCGAGGGGGACCTCGACCGCGTGGGCGTCCGGGTCGATCTCCGGGTTGGTCTCCCGGAACGTCTCGATGATCGTGTCGTAGAAGGCGCCGATCGTCGGCGGCGGCGCCGCCGCCATCCGGGCGACAGGCGGGAAGTCCGGGTGCTCGATCTGCATGAACACCGCGATCTGCTCCTTGACCAGCGGCTTAAGGTCGATCGGCAGCTCCTGCGGGATGCCGCCGGGCAGCTCGTCCGCCGGATAGACGGGCAGGAAGTCCGCGTGGGCCACCGACGGCGTGCCGCCCACCGCTGTCAGCAGGTTCCCCGCCAGCGCGAAGTGGTACATCTCCTGGATCACCACCCGGCGCAGGACGGCCCCGGTGCTGTCGGGATCGCGCTTGACCGACCACTGCGCGCACAGGTACGGCGGGATCGTGGCGAACTCCAGCCGCATCGCGAGCTGCAACGCGCCCTTGAGGTCGTCGGGCGAGAGGATGCGCGCCTCGACGTACTCCCTGAGCGTCTTGATGGGAGGAGTCCCCGTCATCACCGGCTTCATGTCTCAACGCCACTTTCAGCTCACCGGGACCGCGAGATTCCGCTGGTCCCAGCGCCCTCGTTCCCACTCTCTCCGACTTCGAGGAGTTTTCCCAGGTCACCGGGGTTCATACGTCGTCATTGTTTTGCCGATTTCTGGAACGCGACCGGCCGTCATTCCCGCCGAGTTGGGAATCACGGCCGTTTGCCGCATGTGAGGAGTCCCATCGTCAGGAATGGTGGGGTCCCGCATTCTCGTCTGCGGCAGTGGGGGAGTGTGTTGGTTCAAGTACATAGGAAACCCACGGTTGGCGCGGGATCATCACCAACCCTGCGCAGGCGGTCGCCTCCGCCCTCAGCCCGGAGCGGGTGTGCGGTTCCGGCTTCGCCCGGGTCGCCCACAGCAAGCAGGCCGTGGAGACCCCCTCCGGAGACGTGTTCGGTCACGTCTACCTGCTGTACAACCGCAGGACCGGCTACAACTGCGTCACCACGATCAAGACCTCGAACGTCGGCATCGCCACCTTCGCCTCGCCCACGATCACGACGCAGACGCGGGGGCACGCCCACGCACGGGCGGCAAGAACGAGGGCCGGCAGGTCAAGCACTACGCGGGCCCGGTGAAGGTGTTCGGCAAGAGCCGGTGCGTGAAGTACTCCGGCACGATCTGGGATGACGGGCGCGATGCCGCGGTTGCCAAAGCCCGCTGGAAGTCCTGGGGCAACTGCGGCTGAGTCGGGTTCGGCGAGCGGCCCGGTAAGACCAGGCCCATGGAGAAGCTCGCGCCAAGGCTCAACATCGGAATGCCTGACGCGACGGTAGCGCTCGGTGTTCCGCCCGCTGAGGAGCCACCCGCAAGGACCTCCGCCTCCGCGGGATCGCCTGCTGCCTCATCATCAGGTTCGTCCCCTGATCCCGAGCGGTGACTGGCCTGGATCAGGTGGGGCAAGTCCGCTGGTCCAGGAGGTCGCCATCGCCAGCACACCGAAGGCATCTCGTATTGCATCGACCGGTGCAAAACAGATAGCGTGCTCGTATGGCGAGGCCGAGATCTTTCGATGAGGACCGTGTCCTGGACACTGCGATGCGCACGTTCTGGGCGAACGGCTACGAGTCGACCTCGACCAGGGATCTGTGCGAGGCGCTCGGCCTGGACCGCAGCAGCGTGTACAACGCCTTCACCAACAAGCGCGAGCTGTTCAAGCGCGCGCTGACCCATTACATGGACGCCACCGCCGCCGACCAGCTGCGGATCCTTGACGATCACGAGCTGCCGGCGATCGAGCGGATCCGCGCACTGTTCGCCCAGATCCTCCAGATCGAGGCGGACAACAGGCGCGACGGCTTCGGTCTCGGCTGCCTGACCGTCAACACCACGATGGAGCTCGCCGGCCGCGACCCGGAGATCGCCCTGATGCTCGGGCGCGACACCGAGCGCCGAGTCGTCAGCCTGAGCGCCGCCATCAGGAGCGGGCAGCGCGACGGCGACATCGGCTCCACCCGCGATCCCGCCGAGCTGGCCAGGTTCGTCAACGCCGTGATCGCCGGGATCAGGGTGGCCGCTCAGGGCGGAGCCGACGACGCCACCATCGAGGCCATCGCAGCCACGGCCGTGGACGCCCTGGCCTGACCTCGGCTTTTTCATGCCCAAGTTCTACACCGATTGATGCAAAAAGGAGCCCCCCTTGCCCAGAGCCGTCTACGTCCTGGCCATCGGCATCTTCGCCATGGTGACCAGCGAGTTCGCAGTCGGAGGCCTGATGCCTGAAATGGCAGGCGGACTCGGCGTGACCATCTCCCAGATCGGCTACCTGATCACCGCCTTCGCGGTGGCCATGTCGGCGGGTGGGCCGCTGATGACGGTCGCGCTGGTACGGATACGCCCCAAACCCGCACTCATGCTGCTGTTCGCGATCTTCCTGGTGGGCAACGTGTTGGCGGCGGTCGCGCCCTCTTATCCGATCATGGTGGTCGCGCGTGTCATCACCGGAGTCGCCTCCCAGGCGTTCTTCGGAGTCGCCATCTCGGTGGCGGTCCAGTTGAGCCGCCCAGAGGTACGCGGCCGCGCCCTCGCCGTCGTCCTGAACGGATTGATGCTCGGCACCCTGCTCGGGCTGCCGCTGTCCACGCTGATCGGCGGGCAGCTCGGCTGGCGTGCCGCCTTCTGGACCGTCGGCGCCCTGACCGTCATCGCCGCGCTCGCCACGATGATGGGCGTTCCCGCGCTCGGGCGTGCCGACGGCGGCAGCGGCGACTTCAGGCAGGAGATGGCAGTCTTCAGAAACGGCAGGATGTGGCTGGCGCTGTCGACCAGCACCCTCATCATCGGCGCGACCTTCGCCGCTTTCAGCTATCTCAGCCCGATCCTCACCCAGGTCACCGGGTTCTCCCCGGGGACCGTTCCCCTGCTGCTCGTCGCGTACGGCGCGGCCACCGTGATCGGGAACCACGTCGTCGGACGACTGGCCGACAGGCACACCATCGGCGTCCTGCTGTCCGGACTGATCCTCAACACGATCTTCCTGGCCGGTTTCGCGCTGTTCGCCCACCTCAGCGTCCCCGCGGTGATCGCCATGCTGGGCGTCGGGCTGGTCGGCGTGACCATGAACCCGGCGATGGCCGTACGCGTCCAGCGCGTCGGCAACCCGGGGCCGCTGGTCAACACCGTTCACGCCTCCTTCATCACTCTCGGGGTGATCGTCGGCTCCTCGGTCGGCGGGCTGGCCATCAACGGCTTCGGGCTACGGGCTCCCCTCTGGCTTGGCGCCGGGCTGGCCGTACTCGGGATCGTGTCCCTCCTGCCCGAGCTCGCCCGTACCAGGGCACAGTCATCGACGGAGAGTCTCGCTCAGGAGCGCGCCCAAGCCACCACCACCTCCTGATGAGTTGACTAAATATACAGACCGGTCTATTAATACATCATGGGACAGAAGGGAACAGAGACGCGGATCCGGATCCTGAATGCGACGCAGGAGCTGGTCGAGACCGGGGGATACGCCAGCGCCGGGCTCAATCAGGTGATCGCGGCCAGTGGCGCGCCCCGCGGCTCGCTCTACTTTCACTTCCCCGAGGGCAAGGACCAACTCGTCGGCGAGTCGATACGGCGTGCCGGCCAGGCGATCGGCTCCGCCTTCGAGGACCTGGCCGAGTCCAGCGCGTCCGTGGCGGAGTTCGTCGAAGCGGTGCTGAGGCATCTCGGCGATCGGCTGGAGGAATCGGGCTGGCGCAAGGGATGTCCGGTGGCCACCGTGGCGCTCGAGATGGCCGGGGCCAGTAACCCGCTGCAGCAGGCCTGCTCGGACGTCTACACCTCATGGACGGCTGTCCTGCGCGCGCGGCTCGAAGGGCGCCAGGACGCGGACGACCTCGCGATCGCGATCTTGGCATTGATCGAGGGCGCGCTGCTACTGGCCAAGGCGCACCGCAGCAGAGAGCCGCTGGATCGCGTCACAGGCCAAGTGGCCGCGCTGCTGCGCTGACTTGGGCCCGCCTCTCTTCGAGAAGCGGGCCTTTCCTTCACTCCAAAAATATGTAGACCGATCTATTAAGGAGCTCCATGGACGCGATCGTCTTCGGCGCGACCGGTTTCATCGGCCGTTCCCTCGTCGCCGAGCTGCTCGGCAGGGGACAGCGGGTGGCGGCGGCCGTACGGAACGACACCCTCACCCGCTGGCTGAACTCGCAGGACGTCGACACCAGCGGGCTGACCGTCGTCACCGCCGACATCACCCGGCCGCTCACGGGACTGCCCCAGGTACGTGACGTCTACAACACCGCGGCGCGTTTCGCGTTCGGCCTGGGTGTGGAGGAGGCACGGGCGACCAACGTGACCGGCGCCCTCAACGTGCTCGAATGGGCCGCCACGCTGCCAGGACTGCGGAGGCTGGTGCACATCAGCGGTTACCGGGTGAGCGACGCCCACCCGGACTACGCCAAGCTGGGCGCGTACGAGGCGTCGAAGGCCGAGGCCGATCTCGCGGTGCGTGCCAGGGCCCGCGAGCTGGAGGTTCCGCTGACCATCGCCAATCCCAGCACGGTGATCGGCCCTGGCCAGTACATCGGTGTGGCCTCTCTCATCGAGGATCTGTGGAACGGGCGGCTCCCCGCGCTGCCAGGCGGCCCCGACGTCTTCGTGCCGATCGTCACGATCGACTACTTCTCGCGGTTCCTGGCGGAGATCCCCACCTCGCCTCCGGGAGAGGACTACTGGGTGCTCGACGACACCACGCCGCTCCTGCCCGAGCTGGTCAGCGCGATCGCCGACCACATGGGCGTGCGGACGCCTCGCCGTACCATCCCCGTCGCCCTCGTGCGCCGACTGCCGCGGAAGATCACCGGCGCCGACCCCGAGACGCTGTCCTTCCTGTCGACCGACCGCTACCCGACGGCCTCCGCCCGCGCCTTCGCCGAAACGGTCGGCCTGGAGATGTCGCCCGCCGTCGACGCCCTGCGCGCGTGGGCCGACGACCTGGTGGCCACCCGCTTCGGCGCCGCGTCGCCGTGGCTGAGTCCGTCCGGCTACCGCGGCCGCACCTGGGCGATGGGAGACGCTCACCGACCCGCCCACGTCCTCCTGCATGGGCTGCCGATGAACGCCGACCTGTGGGCGCCTCTCGCCGCCCACCTGCCCGGCCCGATCCTGGCCCCCGACCTGCCTGGCCTGGGACGCTCGGCCCCCACCACCCAGCGGATGGACGCGTGGCTCGCCGACCTGATGGGCCCGGTACGGACCCGCCCTGCGCTGGTCGCGCACTCGGCGGCCTGCGGGCCCGCGCTGCGCTTCGCCGTCGAGCATCCCGAGCGCATCAGCAAGCTTGTCCTCATCGCCCCCGCGTTCCTGCAGGCACCGAGCCCGAGGCTCACCCGCTCAGTCCTGGCCGTACCCATGCTGAGACGCATGTCCGCCGCCGGCCTGGCCGCTACGCTCGACCTTCCCGAGGGGCCGGAGGTGGCAAGCGCCGCAGCGGACCTGCGCCGCCCAGGGGCGGCGCGCCGCGTGATCTCCGCGATGCGCACGGCGTTCGCCGAGCGCGAGACGACACGGTCGCTGCTGGAGCGGGTGAGCGTTCCGGTCGAGATCCTCGTGGGCTCGGCCGACCCGCTCGCCGTAGACGTCGACCACCCGGTGACCGAGATCGCCGGAGCCGGACACTATCCGCAGCTCACGCATCCAGCTCAGGTCGCCTGCCGCCTCGGCCTGGTCCCGGACCCGGCCGGATGATTCCGTATGCCCTCGGCGGGACAGACGGTGCGCCCCCTTGGGGTTCGACGTGCCGGCCGCCCTCTTCCACTCCTTCTACAAGCCCTACAACATCACCCTCGACTTCACCGACATGAACCTCTACATCGCCCGCGGCAAGGCCACCTGATCACCGCGACTGCACGGGCGTCATGAGAGCTGCCGGCGCCGTCGGTATCCGGCTCCCCGGCGCGGCTCATATCGTCGCGGGGGGAGACTCGCTCGGGGGAAGGCATCCCGGGCGTGGACCAAGCATCAGCCTGACTCAGCCCAGGCCTGACCCGGACGTGCCTCTCGCGCATCAGACGCGCCTTGATCGGTCTGCGCTACATTCCAAAGGTTCCCTTGACATCCGTTCATCGCTGACCAAAGATTCCAAGCATGTCTTTGGAATCCTGGAGGAAGCGGCCACGACGGGTGCTCGACGACCCGGCCGCCATGCGGGCATTCGCCCACCCCGTCCGCCTGGCACTGCACGAGCTGCTGATGCGGGCCGGCGCTACGACCGCCGCGGACGCCGCCCGCGAGGTCGGCATCAGCCAGGCACTGGCCTCCTACCACCTACGGCAACTCGCCAGGTACGGCTTCGTGGAGCAGGCCGAAGCACGCGACGAGCGGGAACGGCCATGGAAGGCGACATCACTCACCCAGGAGTGGTCCGACGCCGAGTCGACCCCCGAGGCCTCGGCCGCCCGCGGCCTGCTGGAACAAGTCATCGCCGAACGGGCGCTGTCTCGACTGGCCGAATGGCAGGAGCGCCGTATGGACGAACCGGACGCGTGGCGGAAGGCCGGTGGGATCGGCAACTCCTACCTCTACGTCACACCCGACGAACTCGCCTCCTTCGACGCCGCGTTCACTCGGCTGCTGGAGCCGCTGATGGTGCGGATCGCCGACCCATCCGAGCGGCCGGAGGGGGCCCGGCCCGTCCTGCTGACCACCCTCCTGGTTCCGCTCCCGGCGACCGGCACCGGTGACTGACGCCAGGGAGGCCACGAGCGCCCCGGCGAGGTCGACCGAGGATGTGCCGGGCGGGATCTGGGGCCTGGTTGGGGAGAACCGGAACTACCGGAGGCTACTCTCGGCCGGGCTGATCTCGCAGACCGGTGACTGGGTCATCAGCACCGGCCTGGCGTATCACGTCTACGTACTCACCGGGTCCACGCTGTCCAGCGCCGCCATGCTGCTGGCCGCCCGCCTACCGGACGTCCTGCTCGGCTCTCTGGCGGGGGTGCTCGCCGACCGATGGGACCGCCGCAAACTGCTGGTGATCACGGATGTGCTGCTCGCGCTTGGGCTGCTACCTCTGCTGGCGGTACGAGACCCGGGTCAGGTGTGGATCGTCTACGCCGTCGCCTTGTGGACGGGCGTGCTCAGTACAGTCCTGTTCCCCGCCCAGAAGGCCCTCGTGCCACAGATCGTGGCCGCGTCGCAGCTCGTCAGGGCCAACGCGTTGCACGGGCAGAGCGGCCAGGCCGCCAGACTGCTGGGCGCGCTCGCGGGCGGGATCGCCGTCGGCGCGGGCGGGCTGGCCGCCGTCGTGGTGATCGGCGCGGCCGGCTTCCTGATCTCCGCACTCCTGCTGGCCCGCCTGCGGACGCCCGCCCGCGCCGCGGCCGCGACGACGCTGGGCCGGCAGTGGGTCTCCGGTCTCCAGCTGGCCAGAACGAACCGCGGCGTACGCCTGCTGGTGGCGTACATGGTGATCACAGGGCTGGGCGAGGGCATCTTCGGGACACTCACGGCGCCTTTCGTGGCCAAGGTGCTCGGCGGAAACGGGGACGCGTACGGGCTGTTCCTGTCGGCGCAGGCAGTAGGCGGGATCGCCGGCGGTCTGGCGCTCGCCGCCCGCCCGGGGAACGCCACGCCGCGGGCGCTGTTGGGGTGGGGGACGGTCGTTTTCGGCTTGGCCGACCTGGCCTTGTTCACCTACCCACTTCTGACGCGTGAGCTGTGGCCGGCCATCGCGCTGATCGGCCTGGCCGGGATACCGGCCGCGGCGGCGATGGCGGGGCTGACCACATTCGCCCAGATGGTCACCAGCGATGACCAGTTAGGCGCAGTCTTCGGGCTCCTCATCAGCGCACAGGCCGCCACGTCGCTTCTCGGGATGGCGCTGGCTGGCGTGCTCGGCGAACGGCTCGGCGTTGTCCCGACGCTCTGCCTGCACGCCTGCGGGGCGATCACGGCGGGTCTGCTCGTCGTGGTGAAATCGAAGCGACTGCGCGCAGCCGTGAGGCGTACGACCGGGAACGCGCCTTCATGATCCGCCCGCATCCTCGCCTCCCTCCTCCTCGAAACCGCGGAGGACCCGTGGGCTCGAGAACGCATCAGCCGAGGTGGTTCCCGGGGCCGGCACTTTCTGGCGTTCTACGCGTGCTGGAGCCGCGGATGACGCGCATCGGGCGCTTGGTGCGATGCGCGGCGGCTTGGGCACAGGTCCAGCCATGGCCGAGGCTTGGGCCGTTCCCCGGCTACAGCGGCGTGATCACAGGTTCCGCGCCTGGGCTCTGCGTCCGCCCACTCAGCGTGGGTGGGTCACCGGCGGGGGTCTGCTGGTCCTGTACGGACTCGATCAAGGGCGGCGCCTGCTGCCATGGCGTGCTGAGCTGGTAGGAGAACTGGTCGGCGAAGACGCCGTCCAGTAGTTCGGGAAGGTGCTCGGCGAAGGAGACCTCTGGGACAGGGGCGGCCATCGGCATGCCCGATGCCCCTGGACGCGACGGGGCGACCATGTCGGTGATCTTCGCGACCGCTTGCGGGTGGCCGGTCTCGGCGGCAAGCCGGTAGAAGCAGTGGGCGATGCTGGCCTTGGTGCCGTCGGCCTCCAGCGCGCGGCCGTACTGATAGGCGACGGCGGCGGCCTCGGTGCGCAGGTCGTGGCTGTCTCGCAGTGCCACTGCGCCGGGGTGGCCGGCCTCGATGGCCCGGCGCAGCCACTCCATGCGATCACCGCCAGCTCGGCGTGCGTCGCCGAGTGGCGAAGCCGGACCCGTACCTGGCTGGTGGCGTGCCGCTGCGCGTTGTCCAGCAGGTTGGTCAGCACCCTTGCGATCTGCCCCGGCACGGCGTCGACGACGACCCGGTCGGCCAGGTTCAAGGCCACCGGGTGGCGATCGGTACGTCGGCTGGTCTCGGTGCGGATCAGGCTGGTCAGATCGACGGGCTGAGTGGTCTCGGGGGCAGTGTCGCCCAGCCGGGCGAGCAGGAGCAGGTCGGTCATGATGTCCTGAACCCGATCCAGGTCCTCCAGCGCGTGCCCGATCAGGTCGGGCAGGTCGGTGTCACGGGGATGCATCCGGGCCTCCTCCAGGCGCACGCGCAGGCCGGCCAGCGGGGTGCGCAGCTCGTGGGAGGCGTCGGCGGCGAACTGGCGTTGCCGCTGCAGCACCTGTTCGGTCGAGGCCTTGGCCTTCTCAAGACGTTCGAGCGTGTGGTTGATGGTGCGCGCCAGCTGGGCGATCTCGCTGCGGCCGGGCGGTTGCGGGATGCGGATGCTCAGGTCGCTGCCGTTGATCGCGGCCAGTTGGGCGCGCAGGAGCTGGACCGGGCCCAGCTTCTGCTCCATGTCTGCGGCGTAAACGGACATCTTCATTTCACTGCCCCTCGGTCATCGCCGATCGCAGGTCGCATCGGCCGGCGGCGGACTTCCCGCTCCCCCAAGCGAAGCGCCGTGACTCTGCTCGTCGGTGCTACGGCAGGATCAACGGGACGCTCTCCCCGTCTGTCATCACCACACGCAATAATATCAAACGATACGGTATCGAATGAAAAGATAGTGATGTAACATACTTTCATGACCGCTGACCTGCCGAACCGAGCCACCGCATCGCGTGCGACCGATCGCCCTGGAGATGCCTCACCTTTCGCCCTCGGCCTGCTGCTGCGCCAGGCGCACTGGCGCGTGGCCACGGTGATGACGGAGGCGCTTCGGCCGCTCGGCATCGAGTTGCGGCATTTCGCCGTGCTGATCGTGCTCGTCGATCGCGGACCCACGGTGCAGCGGGACTTGGCGGCGGCGACGGGGTCGGACAAGGCCGGAATCATGCGGGTCGTGGACGACCTGGAGCGTAAGGGGCTGGCCGTACGCAAGACCGTTCCGGGGGACCGGCGGGTGCGGGCAGTGGAGATCACGCCTCAGGGCGTCGAGCTCTTCGATGCAGCACACGTGGCGGCGGAGCCGCTGGCCGAGCGTCTGGTTGCCGAGCTGGGGCCCGGCGAGCCTGAGCAACTAAGGGATCTGTTGACCCGGTTCGCCTATCCCGCAGGCGGTGAGGCGTAAGCGCGCCCGGTCGTCTCCCGCGTGGGCGTGTTGACGCCCCCGTCATGCCGCGTGCGACGGCGATACTGAATCCTCGACGAACGTGACCGTCTCCTCGATCGGCGCCCGGCCCGTACGGACGTAACCCACCGTGACGTCCTCGTACCCGATCGACATGCCGCAGTAGAGGATGAGCCCGTCCGGGGGCGACAGGACCTCCGCGACGGTCTTGCGATACACCGACCACGCCATCTGCGGGCAACTGTGCAGCCCTTCATCGCGCAGCAGCAGCATGACGGTCTGCAGGAACATGCCGACGTCGGCCCATTGAGGCCGGCCCATGTCGCGGTCGATGTAGCAGAACAGGGCGGCGGGCGCGCCGAAGCACTGCCAGTTCGCGGACGCGGCCCTCTGGCGCGCCTCCCAGTCCTCGCGCGCGACACCGAGTGCGCTGTAGCGCTCCTTGCCGAAGGCGGATCGGCGCTCGCCGTACGGGGACTTCAGTGCGGACGGGTACATCTCGTACTCCCGCTCGTCCCAGGCATCGCGCGCGGCCACGCGCTCGCCGGCGCGCTTCTTGAGCTCGGCCAGCGGAGCGCCGGTCATCACGTAGACGTGCCACGGCTGGAGGTTCGATCCGGACGGCGACCAGGCCGCGGCGGACAGCACGCGCTCCAGCACCTCCCTCGAGACCTTCCGGTCTGGGGCGAATCCACGCACCGCCCTTCGGCTCTTGACCGCTTCATACACGTCCACATCGCCTACTTCCCCCGTCCTGCTCAACGTGTCTGTCTAATCGGCGTAAAAACATCGGCACATGTGACGAAATGGGAGTCGGCCCGGTTTGCTGGACACCTGTCTCTGGGAAGCCCTGGCCCGGCTGCGGGCGGGGAAACACCGAGCGAGGTCGTCCGGCGAACTCGCCCACCTCGACCTGCGACCGCGTAGGTCATCGACGCAGATCAGCACCAGTCGTTTGACAGATGCCAGCACTCCCGTGCGGCGCGTAGCGTTCCTGGCAGCGACGGAAGGAAACATCATGGGCAAGGCAATCATGGGGTGCGCGGCGGTGTCGGCCGACGGTTACATCGCCTACGACGACGGCCAGATCGGGTCCTTGTTCGACTGGATGTCGGGTGGCGATGTCGAATGGAAAATGGCCGAATCCGACGAGCATGCGATGCGCAGCACGCAGGCGTCCAAGGACTTCATGCAATCCGTCTACACCGACATCGGCGCAGTCATCATGGGGCGGAACCTGTTCGATCAGACGAACGGCTGGAATGGCGTACCGGCAGCGGGTGATCACGTCTTCGTCGTCACCCATGAGGCGCCGACGGACTGGGAGTATGCGGACACCGCACCGTTCACCTTCGTCACCGACGGGGTCGAATCCGCGATCAAGAAGGCCCGCGAGTTCTGCGGCGACCGGATCGTCGACGTCGCCGCTGGTCAGATCGGCGGGCAGGCACTGCGGCTCGGCCTGATCGACCAGATCGTGATGAACGTCGTGCCCGTCGTCTTCGGTGGCGGTAGGCCGTTCTTCGGCGCCATGGAACCCGGCGACAACGTCACGCTCGGCAACCCGTCCCGGGTGGCCCAGGGCAACCGCGTCACGCACCTGCTCTATGACGTCGAACACTGATCATGGACAGAACGAATGGCCATCGGCCGGGGTGAGCGGTGCCGACAACTCGTGTCGGAAATCAATGTCGGACAACGATGCCTCTGATGGTTTCCGACACGTGCTTTTCGGCTACGCGCGCGTCTCGACCGCCGACCAGAACCCCGCGGGACATCGACGTCGATAAAGGTGATGGTCAGTAGCTCTCGGCGTTAGCAGCCTGTTCGTGGAAGGGACGCGGTCCTGTGGTCGGCGCGGGTGAAGGCGTAGCGGCCCAGGAAGTTGATGTGGTCGTACCGGATGGGTGACAGCCGAGCGCACATGACCTCGGTAGCGGGAAAGCCCTGCCCGCGCAACTGCTTGACGGCGTCCAGATACAGGGTGTTCCACCGCACCACGGCGTTGAGCGCCAGGCCCAGGGTGCCGATGTGTGACGAACGATCTCAACACCTTCTCACCGCGCTGTACTTGGCTGCCGGGAAACGGATCAGGAGAAGCGGCGGCCCTCGTCTCGGCGGTAGGCCCAGGTGGCGGCGGCCGCGGAGAGGATGATCCAGGCGGCGAAGGCTGCCAGGGAGACGGGGGAAGGGGTGCGGCCCGCCACCGCGGCCCACATGAGTTCGATCGCGCCCCGGCTGGGCACGAACGGCGCCAGGGACTGCACGAAACCCGGCATGACCTCCAGCGGCATCAGCAGTCCGCCCAGCGCCGCGATCGGGAAGTACGCCACCTGCGACACCGCGATCGCCGCCTTGGACGACACCGCGTACCCGATGAACAAGCCCATCAGCATGAACGGCACGGAGCCCACCAGCAGCGCGCCGATGCCCAGCGCCAGGCGGAGCGGGGAGATGGCGGCGGTGGTGAGGAACGCCGAGATGAGCAGGACCGGCACCACCGACAGCAGCATGCCGGCCATCGTGGTCAGGATGCGGCCGGCGAAGCGGGGCAGCGGGCCGGCGGGCAACGTGCGCAGGTAGGGGTCCCAGGGCTGCTCGCGGTCCTGTGCCACGCTGATGCTCAGTCCGATCAGCGCCGCCGACATGGCGCCGAACAGCATCATCCCGGCCGTCGCCGACGTGGCGCTCGCCGGGTCGGCGCCGGTGAAGGGCACCACGAACGCCAGCATCGCGGCCGCTGGGAAGAACGCGCTTGCCACCAGCGAGATCGGGACGCGCAACTGCTCCAGGAACTGGTAGCGGGTGTGGACGAGGACAAGGTCAGACACGAGCCTCCTCCTTGGAGGTTATGGCGATGAAGGCCTCTTCCAGCGAGGTCGGCCGCACCTCGAGGTCGGCGAAGGCCGTCCCGGCGCGTACCAGCTCGGTGACCAGCAGGTCGGAGTCGGTGGTGAGCAGGTGCACCCGGCCGTCCTCGACCGAGCTCCGCAAGATCCCGGGCAGATCCGGTACGGCGTGCGCCGCGAAGGAGACCCGGCGCACGCCCACCACGTCGCGCACGGCCCGCACGGTGCCGTCGGCCAGCACCCGGCCCCGGCCGATCACCACCACCCGCTGCGCCAGCGCCTCGATCTCCTCCAGGTAGTGGCTGGTCAGCACCACTGTGCCGCCGTCGGCGTGGAAGCTCCTAATCCCCTCCCACAGGATTCGCCTGGCCTCCACGTCCAGCCCGGCGGTGGGCTCGTCGAGAAACACCAGCCGCGGCCGGCCCGCGAATGCCAACGCCACCGCCAGGCGGCGCTTCTGCCCGCCGGACAGCCCCCCGACCTGCCGCCTGACCAGGTCGCCGAGGCCGAACCGCGCCAACAGGTCCGCCTTATCCCGGTGTTTCGAGTAATGGGCGGAGACGAAGGAAATGATCTCGCCCACCTTGAGCGCGTCCGGCAATCCCGTCTCCTGGGGCGTCACCCCGATGCCCCGTCGTACGGCGGGGTCGGAAGGCGAGCCGCCGAGCAGTTCCACCGCGCCCGACGTCGGCCGGCGCAGACCTACGAGGAGGTTGATGAGGGTGGACTTGCCGGCGCCGTTCGGGCCGAGCAGCCCGACCAGCTCGCCCGCCCTGATGTCGAGGGAGACGCGGTCCAGCGCGAGCACGTCGCCGTAGCGGCGGGTGACCTCGATCGCTGAGGCAAGGACGGTCATGTCATGTCTCCTGTGCCGTGTCGGCGTTGTCCAGCGGGGTGTGAATGGTCGTGAGCGTGCAGTGCCGGCGACCAGGTGCATCAGGACCAGCGCCAGCATCGTGGCGATGCCGACGGCGCTGCCGATTGGCCCGAACAGGGACAGGACGAGTGCGGCCAGGGCGGCTCGGGGCGCCGGCGACGGTGAGAAGGATTCGCTTGGCTGAGGTGTTCATGCCGGTCAGCTTCGCCCGGTCGCCCGATCTGCCACATCGGGCGCGCGGTCGCTCTGTGTTCTCCCCCGGTGGGGTACGGGTCCTCCTTTGGTAGGTGGGGCTGTGGCGGCCGAACTCCGGCATCTCCCGGCAATGGCGCGGCTGCCGTCTCAGCGAAGCCGGGTTCGACAGGGCGACCCTCGGCAGCACCGCCTTGGGTATGGCTCTGCCTCGAAAAATCGTCCATGGACTTGTCACCCAAAGCCGATGCCCTGTTCGTGGTGCGTACTGACTTCTCTGACCAGGAACGGCGGCAGGCTGTCCGCGACTCGCTCGGATCGAGGCTGCCCGTACCGCGCTGGCGGCCGCGGCCGGCATCGGTGTGGCAGTGACGCTGATGCTGGCGGTGCGCCTGCAGCGGCATAAGGAGCTTGCCACCACGCACGACGCCGCCGAGCGCCGGGTGACCGAGCTGTACACCAAGGCCGCCGAGCAACTCGGCAACGCCCCGGCCCCGGTCCGATTGGCCGGCCTGTACGCGGACGTTCGCGGTCGGTTCCGGTACGAGTGACCTTCCTCACGATAGGCCCATGACTCGCAGATAGTATTGATTGATACCATCGTGATTGATACTGTCGTGAATGTAACGGAGCAACCACGTCGAACTGAGAGGGAGGGGACGATCGTGGACGTCTATGAGGCGGTCACGAGCCGACGGGCGGTTCGCGGCTTCACCGACCAGCCTGTTTCGAGGGAGGTGCTGGAGCGCGTGCTGTCCGCGGCGGCTTGGTCGCCGTCCGGATCGAACCTCCAGCCGTGGCGTGTCTACGTGATGACCGGCGCTCCGCTGGCCGAGCTCAAGAAGCGCGCCGGCGAGCGCGTGGCCGCGCGCGATGCCTGGGACGAGCGGGAGTACGAGATGTACCCGTCCGCACTGAAGTCCCCGTACCGCGAGCGCCGATCCGCCTTCGGCGCGCAGCGCTACGGCGCACTCGGTGTCGCGCGCGAGGACTGGGAGGCGCGCCAGAGGGCCGCGTCCGCGAACTGGCAGTGCTTCGGCGCGCCCGCCGCCCTGTTCTGCTACATCGACCGCGACATGGAGCCGCCCCAATGGGCCGACCTCGGCATGTTCCTGCAGACCGTCATGCTGCTGCTGCGCGAAGAAGGGCTGCACAGTTGCCCACAGATGGCGTGGTCGGTGTATCGCAAGACCGTCGCGGAGGTCCTGTCGCCCCCGGACGGGCTCATCCTCTACTGCGGCATGTCGATCGGGTACGAGGACGTCACGGTGGGTTACGTCCGTACGGGCCGGGCGCCGATCGAGGAGACGGTCACCTTCGTCGAGGATCCAGTACCGCAATGGCCTGCGGTGTGCCCGAGGCGTCTCCCGCCTGGAGCGGCTGCCGTCGCCCGGTGCCGGCCACACCGTCGACCGGTCGAGCACCACGCAGAAGCTGATCTACCGCCCGCCGCTGCGGTCGACGAAAGCACATACAGCGCGGGGGACCGGCTGCCGGTGAAAGGAAACCAGCCGAGCGGACGTCGCCGCCTTCATGCAGCAGGAAACACACGGCAGCGAGTGGGGCCAACGGGAGTGCCGTGATCACCGACCGACGACGACCGAAGTGACGGTCCCGTCTTCTCACCGGCACCACATCATGAGGAGTGACATGACCAACCAGTTCCGCCTCGGCGGCGACCTGACGATCGACCGCCTCGGCTTCGGCGCCATGCGCCTGCCCCAGGGCAGCCCGGGCGGCCCCGCTCGGGACCCCGAGTCCGGGCGCGCCGTCCTGCGCCGCGCCGTCGAGCTCGGTGTCCACCTCGTCGACACCGCCGACTTCTATCGCAGCCAGAACGGCTCGGTGCGGGCCAACATCCTGATCCGCGAGGCCCTTTCCCCGTACCCGGACGCCCTGGTCATCGCCACCAAGGTCGGCCCGGTCTTCGGCCCCGACGGCCCCGGCCAGGGCACCGCCGCCGATCTTCGGCCTCAGGTCGAAGCCAACCTGGAAAGCCTGGGCCTGGATCGCCTTGACCTGGTCTACCTGCGCATCGGCACGATGGAACCCCCGCACGGAGAGTCGCTCGCCGAACGCTTCGAGGTGCTCGCCGCGCTGCGCGAGGAGGGCCTGATCCGTCACCTGGGCATCAGCAACGTCGATGCCGGCCATCTCGCCGAGGCCCGCACGATCGCTCCTGTCGCGGCCGTCCAGAACAACTTCCACATCGCCAATCGTGACGAGACGGCCGTCCTGGACGCCTGCACGCAGGCCGGTATCGCCTTCGTCCCCTTCTTTCCGCTCGGCGGCGGCAGGGCCGACATCAACGACCCCAATCTGATCAAGGTCGCCGAACGGCACGGCGCCACCGTCCATCAGATCGCCCTGGCCTGGCTGCTGACGCTGTCCCCGGTCACCCTGGCCATCCCGGGTACCGGTTCCGTTGCTCACCTGGAGGAGAACCTGACCGCCCGGTCGATCACCCTCACCGAGGAGGACCTCGCCGACCTCGCCTGATCGCAGAGCGGCACCTTCCACGCGGAGCGGCCCCTGAGCCGGCGTGGCCGCCCGGTCTTAGTCGAGTAACGAATCCAATCAGGCGCCGTGGTGAGAGAGGACGGACCATGAAGGTTACATATCGCCGGAGAGTGGCCTCCTTGGCTCCTGATGGCGTCAGCGGGGGTGGCTCGCCAGGTGGTCGCGGTGATGAGCAGTGTCAAGCCATGACGGGCGACGACGGGCTGCGTTCCTCGAGGCGACCGGGCGAGGTCCCGAAGTCGGTGGGCTTGGGCACCCTTCCCGGTCCCGTGGCGGTGGTGGTAGGGGGCGGGGGAGTGCTCGGGGCTGCGCAGGTTGGTGTCGGGTACGCGTTGGAGCAGAGAGGATTCGTCCCGGACCTGATCATCGGGACCTCGGTGGGCGCCCTCAACGGGGCGATCGCGGCCGCCCACCCCGGCAAGGCCGCACCATGGCTGGAGCTCATGTGGACCCACGTGCGTCGCCGTGAGGTGTTTCCGCTCGGCTACCTGTCCTCACGGGCCAGCATCTTCGCCGATCGCGGACTGCGCAGGCTGATCGCCAGGGCCGGGCTGCCGTCGCGGATCGAACAGCTGGAGATCCCCTTCACCGCGGTGGCCACGGATCTGGCCACCGGCGACCTGGCGCTGCTCGACCACGGAGATCTCGAGTCCGCGCTGCTGGCCAGCGCCGCCATACCGGGGGTCCTGCCCCCGGTGGATCGGGAAGGCCGGACGCTCGTCGACGGCGGGGTAGCCGCCTTTGTGCCGGTACGGGCGGCCCTGCAGGCCGGGGCGGCCAGCGTGGTGGTGCTGTCGACCGGGCCGCAGAGCTGGCCGCTGCGTCCAGCCATCCCGTCCCGGCGGGCCCGCGCAGTCGCCTCCAGAGCAGGTCTGCTGATGTTGTACCACCAGATCCAGCGCGACCTGCACGAGGTATCCGAACAGATTCCGACCGTCGTGCTGCCGACCGGTATCGACACCTGGCCGGCTCCGTGGGACTTCGGCCACTCCCAGCGGCTGATCAACACTGCTGCCCTCGCGGCGGGCTGCTTTCTCGACGGCCTGCGCATCAGTGGGCCCGGGCTGTATTGGGTCGACGGTCCTCCTGCGACATCGGCCGGCCTTGGCGAGGCACGAACCACTCCCGTATCGAAGGTCGGCCGATGAGAACCATCGCGTTCGTCAACATCCCCATGCGCGGACACATCAATCCGACTCTGCCGGTCGTGGCCGAGCTTGTTCGTCGCGGCCACTCCGTCACCTATCACACCTCGCCCGCGTTCGCGAAGGAGATCGAGGCCACCGGTGCGACGGTGTGCCTCTACCCCGGGGGTGACCGACCGCTCCCCGATCCGCCGATGCCGGTCACGCTGCTGGACGGGCTTGCGCGCACCTCCATCGGCCTGCTGCCCGCTGTGCTCTCCGATCTGCGTGACGTCCGGCCTGACCTGATCGTCCACGGCGCGGCCTGCCCCTGGGGCGCGGTCGCCGCCCGCGAACTCGAGGTGCCGGCGGCATCGGCGTTCACCACGTTCGCGTTCAGCCGGCATGCGCCCAGCCCCACCCGCGCCTCGTGGGAACTGCTGGCCGCGGCGGCGACCCGGCCCCGCAATGTCCAGGGCTACCTGCGGTCGCGGTGGCAGTTGCACCGCCGCTACGACACCCGTGGGTTGCCCCTGCTCGACCTGGCGAACGCACGTCAGCCGCTCAACCTGGTCTTCACCTCGCGCGCGTTCCAGCCCGGCGTCGACGCCTTCGATCAGTCGTACAAGTTCGTCGGCCCAAGCCTTGGCGCCCGCCCACCCGACCCGTCGTTCCCGGCCGACCGCCTGCGAACCCCGGTGCTGTACGCCTCACTGGGCACGGTGTTCAATGCCGGCCCGCAGCTGCTGCGCACCTTCGCCACCGCGCTCGCACCGCTGGGCGGCACCGTGATCATCTCCACCGGAGAGACGGATCCGGCCGCGCTGGATCCGCTGCCGGACAACGTGCTCGCTCGCCGCTTCGTACCGCAACCTGAGGTGCTGGCCCGTGCCGCGCTGTTCGTCACTCACGGTGGGATGAACAGCGTCAACGAGGCCATGTACGCCGGGGTTCCGGTGCTGGTGGTTCCCCAGGGCGCGGATCAGCCGCTCGTTGCCCGGCGGGTTGTCGAGCTAGGCGCCGGCCTGTCGATCCGTACCCAGGACGCCGCCGCGGGACCCGTGAACGCCCTCGCCCGACGCCTGCTCGACGAGCCACGCTTCCAGGCCGCGGCTGAAGGCCTGCAGGTCGCCCAGCGCGAGGCCGGCGGCTATCTGCGCGCCGCCGACGAACTCGAGCGCTACCTGCACCGGGTCGGCCGGAGCAGCCGGCCTGCTCCGGCGGGTTCGCCACAGGAGCGCTGAGCGATGTCACCCGTCGTGGTCGTCCTGCTGCTGTTCGCCGGGTTGTCCGAGTCCGCCGGACGGATCCTGCCCCTGATAGCTCGCCGGCCCAGCGTGTCGCGGCCCCATGCGATCCAGCTACTCCTGACCGGTGCCGTGGTCGAGGGCGCTGTGTTCGCGCTGTGGCCACTGACCGCATGGACCCTCGCCGAGCTGGTGCTGTCTCCTCCGCTGTCAGGCGTCGCCGCGTCGACCTGGACACCCGGCCTGGCTGCCCCGCTGCTGCTCGCCGCCGTCCTCGCGTTCCCGCTGCTCGGACCCCTGCTGCACCTGCTGCTTTTCGTGGGGGTCGGGGCCGGCCTGGTCGCCCCGCTCGCCGCGACGACGGGGCTGGGCTGGTGGCCTGCCGCAGGCTGCCTGGCCGTCGCCGGAGTCGGGCTCGGCGCCGCCGTCGAGGTGGTTCGGCGCCTGGTCGTGAAGATCAGTGCCACCGGGGCGCAGGCGGTGATCACATGATCGAGTTCCCGCTCCTTGTCCTGGTGCTCGGTCCGGTCCTGCTCGCCGAAGCGCTGCTCGCCCGCTACGAGGTGATGGCCTACACCGCCGGCTGGCGGACTCCTGCTGCCGAGCTCCCGCAGGACATGCCCTACGCCCGGGGTGCGGACCCCGGCCGTCCTCCGGACGCCTACCTGGTCTATCTGGACGGCATCGGGAAACGTCGCTTCACCGACACCCGGGACGGGGGCCAGCTGGTCAAGGCCCTGATCGCCAAAGCGCCGGAACTGCGGGTGCTGGGGCAGGTGCAGCCCTACTCTCCGCTGGCCGACCCGCTCGTCAACCGGCCTGTGTGGGAGTGGCTTCGCCACCGCATCGGGCTCCTGCTCTTCCTGCACAACGTCATGCAGATCTTCGTCGCCGCCGACCGCCGGTACCGTCCCCTGTACAACCGCGCCGTGGGCACCCAGATCGCCGAGCAGCTGCGCCTGGCCGGTTACCAGCCCGACAGTGGCATACCCGTAGTGCTGCTCAGCTACAGCGGTGGCGCCCAGGTCGCCACCGGCGCGGTTGAGGAACTGCACACCCAGCTACGTGCCCCGCTCCTGCTGATCACCCTCGGCGGGTTCCACAACGGTGCCAACGATCTCACCCACGCCCATCATCTGTATCAGCTCACCAGCGACAGCGACTGCATCGAGCGGGTCTGCACCTGGATCTTCCCTCAGCGTTGGCGGCTGTTCCGCCGCAGTGGATGGAACCGGGCCGTCCGAGCGGGAAAGATCACTGCGCACGGCCTCGACCCTGCCACTCACATGGGGCGGCGCAGCTACATCAGCCCGGAGGCGCGGTTGCCCGATGGACGCAGCTACCTCGACCGCACCGCCGACGCTGTGGTCGCACTCATCCGTGTCCACCGCGCCGCGCCTGCTGCGACAGATGATCCGTTGCCCGAGGGGGCGACCAGGGCACGTACCGCAGGATGGCGTTGAAACCTCTTCATCGGCGACCCACCGGGAGATGTTCGCGGTGGATGACTCTCGCCGTCGTCCAGCCCGGGTACCGGACGGCGCGTCCAGGCCCGGCCAAGCCGGAGCGGTCGCCGCGGGCTCATGGGCGGGGTGCTCTGGCGCGGGTCCAGCAGCCAGGGTCGGGACAGCAGCACGTCGCAGCCGGGACGCTATGTGGAGCAGGCCCAGATGAACCCGAGGTAGCCCTCGAAGGCCGGTAGGTCGATCCCCTTGAGCTCCTGCGCGAGCTCGGCGCCGAAGGCCCACTGCAGGTCGGACACGATGTCGCCGTGCTGATTCCGGGTAAGCCGGTAAAGCTGGGTCCCTGAGGTGGTCTGAAGCGGGCTCTGGCCGGATACTGATCCGGGTGTCGTCGGGCCAGAGGGCCCGAGCTCGCGCCGCGCGCCGCGATGCTGTCGACCGTCCCGAATTCAGACCAATTAGGCGCGAAAGCGGCAGGGGCCGACGACTCGGGCTGGCAAGTGGATCCAGACTTGCCGTAAGCACCCTCTGATCCATCAGTCAGATGCGGGGCGGAGCATCCCTGCTCCGAGACGGCGAGACCAGGGTGTGCTGGGCTATTCCCGAGGCGGTCGCAGAAGTAGGTTTGCCGCGGTGGATCCACAGGAGGGCTGCCACAAGCAATGCGGTGCCTCCCAGCAGCCAGGGAATCGGGCCGGGCGGCAGGACACCTATGAGTAAGCCAGTGAGGGCGCCGGCCAGTTGCAGAGCCAGAGACTGGACGGATAAGGCGGTAGCGCGGCCCGCACTTGTGACACGGCGGTGCAGGAGGTCGTTCTCGCTCGGGCTCGCAGAGCCGCGGCCGAGGTATACCAGGCCGAAGCCGATGGCGGCGAGGACCATCGCTGGTACGCCGGTGGATGCTGCGGTGGCGCCGAGGAGTAGCAGTCCGATGGCGCTGGTTCCAAGGCTTGCCAGGACCGCGCGCTCGCCGCTGCCTGTCAGGCGTGCGATGAGCGGAGCGAGGTGGCTCCCGAGGCCGGAGCATAGGAAACCGGCACAAGCAAGCGAGGCGAAGACCATCGCGCCGGACTCGGATGCGCCGGTCAGAGTCGCGACGCGGCCCGGTGTAAGCAGTTCGATGGCGGCCAGGGCACTGCCGGCGGCCCCCGCGCTGAGGAGGATGCGGCGGACCAGCGCGTCGCGTGCGCCCAGGCGCAGTCCGTCTGCGACGGTGACAGGGATACCTCGCAGTACGCCGCGAAGAGTGGCCGCCGGCCGAGGTGGCTCGCGCAGAGCTGTCAGGACGTACAGCACGAAGGCGATCTCGATCGCGGCGGCCACCAGCAGCGGGATCGACAGAGGAAGGACCAGGCCGGAGGTTGCTTCACTCAGCCGTGTACCCACGTCCGGGCCGGTTGCCAGCAGCCAGGGCACGGCGCCGCCGAGCAGGGTGCCGGCGGCGAGCGCAGCCGATGTTGCGGACTTCCCCCGGGCCAGACCGGTGCGCAGGTCGGCGCCAGGGCCGGCTTGCGCATGGACCATGTCGACGTACCAGGCCTCGGCCGGCCCGCTGGACAGGGCTCGGCCCGCGCCCATGAGGGCCATGCCGCAGGTGAGCACCCAGGGTGTGGCGCCCAGACCCAGAAGTATGAGAGCGGTCAGGTTCAGCACGCCGGCGGCGGCCAGGACGGTTCGGCGTCCAAGGACGTCGGACAGTCCCCCTGTGGGCAGCTCCAGCGCGGCGGCGGTGAAAGAGTGCGCGGCGAAAAAGCCGGCGATGGCCGCGAGGGACATGCCCCGTTCGGTGAAGAGCAGGATCAGGGGCGCGATGGTCAAACCGACCGGAAGCCAGAAGAGCACACAGGTTGTGACATAGCGGCGACGTGCGGCGCGCATGTTCAGCGGCTTGGTCACAATGTGTCCCCGTCCGCAGACGCCGGGAGGGAGGTGTCCGGATCCAGGGCGAGATCGTGCGGTGCGAGGGGCAGTCCGGCGATGAGGAAGACCACCTGCGCGGCGCGTGGGTCGTCCGCGTCACGGGTGGCCAGTTCCTCCACTTTCCGATCGAGCACCTGCCGCAGCTCGGTGAGAGACTCGGGGGTCAGCCGGAGCAGCAGGTCGGATATATCCGATGGTTCCAGCCACTCTTGGCTGAGCCGCCCGGCGGCGATGTCAGCCTCATGCCGGGCAAGGGACGCCTCCAGGTGCTCGATCTGCCGCCTGCGTGCGAAGCTGACGAAGGCGCGGCTTTCCGGCGCGGCGTCCATCTCCTTGTTGCTCCAGGACGTCACCAAGTGCGCCGCCCGCCAGCGGCGCTCTCGCCTGTCGCAGTGCTCGGCCTCGGCGACGAACGCATATCTCGCCAGAACCCGCAGGTGATAGCTGGTGGACGCGGAGGTCTCTCCGGTCCTGACCGCGAGTTCGCTCGCGGTCGCAGGTCCGTCTTGCCGCAACAACCCGAGCAGCCGGATGCGCAAGGGGTGCGTGAGCGCCTTCAGCGCGGCGGCATCCTGCTCAGGGTCGAGAACGCGCTTGTGCTCTTCGCTGACCATGGCCAAAGGGTAGATCCACCAACCGGCTTTCCCAAAGTATTTTTGCAAAAATACTTTGGGAAAGTGCTGCGCGCGAAGGCGGGGCGGCGACGTTCGGACTGAGTTTCAGGCTCGGTGATCGGGTGCCGAAGACGGCCACCTCGGGTGCTGGAGTCCCGAGTCCGAGGCGACGGCTCAGGCGAGGATCTGGACGTACCCGTCGGTTCCGTGAACTCATCGCGGCCGGGCTGCCGCACCTGCGTTACGTGGCCCGCGACACGAGCACCGGCCAGGTGCTCGGCTGGGTATCCGCCTCAGCGGTGTCGGCCCGCCCGGCGTTTGCGGGGTTGAGCACAGCATCTACGTCCATCCGGGTTGCCAGGCGCTCGGCTTGAAGGCGTCAGCGTCCGCGGCGCGATCGACGTCTGTGCGGTTCGCGATCAGCGAGTGTCTGGGGTGGGCTGGGGGTGGTATTCCTCGTCGGTGACCGGCTCGCCCCACTCGGTCTCGGGGACGTCGTCCTGGCCGGCGCCTTCCCACATGGCCAGGTGGGTCATGAAGTGGTCGGGGGAGGCGCCGTGCCAGTGCCATTGCCCCGGCGGCGTGTAGACGGTGTCGCCCGGGCGCATGACGATGATCTCGCCGCCGCGTGCCTGCACCAGTCCGATGCCCTCGGTGACGTGCAGGGTCTGCCCCATGACGTGGCGGTGCCAGGCGGTACGGGCGCAGGGGGAGAAGCGCACCACGTTGACCCGCATCCGGGACGGTTCCTCGCCCCGGTAGATGACGTCGAACCAGACGTCACCGGTGAACGTCTCGGCCGGCCCCTTGGCCGACGGCTGCTTGGAGAGGATCTCCACGGTGGCCTCCTCGTGCTCAGCGGCGGCGTGCGGTGGGCTGAAGGGCCGGGCTGACCCAGCCGTTCTCCGCCGGGTTGATGGTCAGTCCGGGCGGCACGATCTCGTCGATGCGGTCCAGGATGTCCTCCGGCAGCTCGACGGCGGCGGCCGACAGCTGGGATTCGAGGTGGTCCATGGTCCGGGGGCCGATGATCGCCGACGTGATGGCGGGGTGACGCAGGACGAACGCGATGGCCATCTCGATCAGCGTCAGCCCGGCCTGCTCGGCCAGCTCCGCGAGCTGTTCGGCGGCCTGAAGTTTGCGCTGGTTCTCCGGAAGCGACAGATCGAAGCGGTTGGCCAGCCGTCGCCGGGCCGCGGAGAACGGCCCTTCCGACTCGGTGCCTTTGCGGTAGCGGCCGGTGAGCCAGCCGCCGGCCAGCGGGCTGTAGGAGATGACGCCCATCCCGTGGCGGGCACAGGTGGGCAGCGTGTCGGCCTCGATCGCGCGCACGAGCATGTTGTACGGCGGCTGCTCGCAGGTGAAACGTTCCCGGCCGCGTTCGCGGGCGGTCCACTGGGCCTCGACGATCGCCGAGACCGGCCAGGTCGAGTGGCCGACGTAGCGGACCTTCCCGGTCCGGACGAGGTCGGTCAGGGCGCCGAGCGTCTCGTCGATGTCGGTGTCGGGGTCGTAGCGGTGGATCTGGTAGAGGTCGATCCAGTCGGTGCCGAGCCGGCGCAGCGAGTCGTCGACCTCGCGGATGATCCAGCGGCGGGAGTTGCCGCGCCGGTTGAGGTCCTCGCCCATCGGCATGTGCACCTTGCTGGCCAGGACGACGTCGTCGCGGCGGCCGCCGGCCAGGGCCTTGCCGACGATGACCTCGGACTCGCCGTCGGAGTAGACGTCGGCGGTGTCGATGAAGTTGATGCCGGCGTCCAGGGCGCGGTGGATGACGCGGATGCTCTCGTCGTGGTCCTTGGTGCCCCATTCGCCGAACATCATGGCGCCGAGGCACAGGTTGCTGACCGAGACGCCGGTGCGTCCCAGACGGCGGTGTTCCATGGGTTACTCCTGCTCAGGTGCGGGTGATGGGTCGGCGAAGGTGACGTCCCGCTGCAGGCCACCGGCCGAGATGCAGCCCTGGTACCGCGGTAGCAGGCGCCGTCACTGGTCCTCCCTCGTGAGGGTGGCCTCGTCGAGCACGCGCAGCGCGTTGAGGGTGCGCGGGTAGCCGATGAAGGGGATGAGCGCGGTCAGCACCGTGATGAGCCGGTTCCGGTCGTTGCCGACGTTGAGGTTGGCGGCCACGTGCCCCTTGACCTGCGGTTCGCATCCGCCGAGCGAGACGAGCATGGCAAAGGTCAGCAGCTCGCGAGCCGGCACGTCGAGGCCCGTGCGGGTGAGGTGGTCGCCGAAGCAGTTGGCCGACAGCAAGCGCTGAATGTGCTGTTCGTCCTCGGGGGCGGAGGCATAGAGCGCATCGACCCTCTCCGCGCCGACGATCTGTTTCTGGACCGCCAGGCCCCGCTCGGCTCGCGTCTCGGGCGTGGTGGTGGACTGCCCGGGCAGGGGCAGCTCGACGCCCCGCTCGGTGAGCACCTCATTGGTGACGTGCAGGAAATCGAACACCTTGGCCATGCCCACGTACGGCACCGCCTGGTAGACGATCTCCTCGACCTGGACCGGGGTGACGCCGGCGGTCAGCGCCGCGCCGAGCATCACCCGGTATTCGCTCACGGCCTGGCAACCGATCATGGCGGCGAGCTGGACGATCAGCCTGGTCCGGGCGTCGAGGTTCCCGTGGCGCAACACCTCGTCGAAGGCGAAGTTGTCGAAGACCTCGACGAGCTCGGGATCGGTCCGCGCCAGTGTCGAGACATGGCCCGGAAACAGCTCCTCATGGTTGCGGCGTGCCGCGTCGCTGATCGCCATGTGTGCTTCCGCTCCGTTCGCTGCTGGATGAGGTTTCCCCCTGCCGGAAGGCCGGGTCAGGGCCGGATGAGGATCTTGAGCGCTTCCCGCCGGTCCATGGCGCGGTAGGCGCCGGGAATCTCGTCGAGATCCATGGTGACGTCGAAGACCCTGCCCGGCTGTACGGTGCCCTCCAGCACGCCCGGCATCAGATCTTCGATGTAGGCCCGCACAGGGGCAGGGCCGCCGGTCAGGGTGATGTTGGGCCCGAACAGGCTGGCGAACCCGACCGGCGCCTCGTCGTACTGCGGCACCCCGACCCGGGAGATCACGCCGCCGGGACGGACGACGCCGATGGCCTGCTCGTAGGCCGGCATGTGCCCGACCGCCTCCAGGACCTTGGCGGCGCCGTGGCCGCCGGTGAGCTCGCGGACCTTGGTGATGCCCTCCTGGCCGCGTTCGGCGACCACGTCGGTGGCGCCGAACTCCCGCCCCAGGTCGGTGCGCGCCTTGTGGCGGCCCATCAGGATGATCTGCTCGGCGCCGAGCTGATGGGCCGACAGCACGGCCAGCAGGCCCACCGCCCCGTCGCCGATCACCACGACGGTGTCGCCCCGGCCCACATGGGCCCGCTTGGCCGCGTGGTAGCCAGTCCCGTACACATCCGACAGGGTCAACAACCCCGGCAGCAGCGCCGAGTCCTCGGCGTCCTCCGCCAGGGGAGCCTTGACGAGGGTTCCGTCGGCCAACGGGACGCGCACCGCTTCGGCCTGGCCTCCGCCGATCCCGTCCCTGGCCCAGAATCCGCCGTGCAGGCAGGAGGTCTGCAGGCCCTGGCGGCAGAATTCGCAGGTGCCGTCCGACCAGGCGAACGGGGCGATCACGAAGTCGCCGCGGCGCAGCGTCGCGACCTGGGAGCCGACGTCCTCAACGACGCCGACGAACTCGTGGCCCATCGGACTGGGCTCGGAGGAGGCGGGCATGGTGTGGTACGGGTGCAGGTCCGACCCGCAGACACAGGAGCGCACGACCCGCACCAGCGCGTCGGTCGGCTCCTGGAGCGCCGGGTCGGGGATCTGCTCGATCCGCACGTCACCGGCCCCGTACATGAATGTCGCGCGCATATCGCTCCAGCTGGATAACGTCGAAAAGCTCCTACCCAGACGCCAGACGCCAGGCGCCGGGGTGAAGGCCGGCCTCTTGCGCCGGTCCGGCTCCAGCAAACGTTCTTTTGCCGGCCAGCGGGAGTGCCTGCCGTTCCAGGTAACGCCAGTACCTGTCTGGCCACTGAGCAGCTCGCATACCGTGAACACATGGACGATCGAGCCGAGATCCAAGCATTCCTCAGCTCCAGGCGGGCCCGCCTCACCCCGCAGCAGGCCGGCCTTCCGGTCTTCGGCGGCAACCGCAGGGTCAAAGGACTGCGTCGCGAGGAGGTCGCGATGCTGGCCGGCGTCTCGGTCGACTACTACGTGCGCCTCGAACGCGGCAACCTCGCCGGCGCCTCCGACAGCGTCCTGGACAACCTCGCCCGAGCTCTGCAGCTCGACGAGGCCGAGCGTGATCACCTGTTCGACCTCGCCCGACGCTGTGGCCCCCGCACCGCAGCTCCCCGCAAGAGCGCCGCCCGGGGCGTGCGCCCCGCCCTCCAGCAGATCCTCGACGCGATCACCGACGCCCCCGCCTGGATCCGCAACGACCGCCACGACCTGCTGGCCGCCAACCGCATGGCCCGCGCCCTGTACTCCCCGATGCTCGCCGACCCCCGCCGGCCCGCCAACACCGCCCGCTTCGTCTACCTCGACCCCGCCTCCCAGCAGTTCTTCACCAACTGGGACAAGACCGCCGACGACATCGCCGCCATCCTGCGCTCCGAAGCAGGACGCAACCCCCACGACAAAGCGCTCACCGAACTCATCGGCGAACTGTCCACCCGCAGCGAGACCTTCCGCCGGCGCTGGGCCGACCATAACGTCCGCTTTCACCGCACCGGCGTCAAACGGCTCCACCACCCCGCCGTCGGCGACCTCGAACTCAACTTCGAGGCCATGCCCCTTCCCTCCGACCCGGGCCTCACCCTCCTCGTCTACATCGCCGCCGCCGACACCCCCAGCGCCGACTCCCTGCGCCTGTTGTCCACCTGGGCCGCTACCCAAGACCACGAACAACCCCAAGACCACGACCGCTCCACCAGCATCTGACCAGCAGGGACTCGCCACACCCTCCAGCCACGGGCGGCGAGTCCACGCGGTGCCGGCTCCGTCTCTCCCACGGCGCCCCGCTCTGCATTCGGGCTCCTCTTGACGGGCTCGGCAGTGGATCGTATGTTCAACCTACAGGTTGATAAACCGAGAGGTTGAATACAATGCTCCTCGAGAACAAGATCGCTGTGGTGTACGGCGCCGGCGGCTCGATCGGCGGCGCGGCGGCCAGGGCCTTCGCCCGCGAGGGCGCCCGCGTCTTCCTCGCCGGTCGCACACCCGACACCCTCGACAAGGTCGCCACCGACATCCGCTCAGCCGGCGGCACGGCCGAGACGACGCAGGTCGACGCGCTCGACGAGGATGCCGTGAACGCCTTCGCCGACTCGGTCGCCGAGCGGACCGGCGGCATCGACGTCTCCTTCAACGCCATCGACATCCAGGACGTGCAGCGGCCGCTGATGGAGATCACCGCCGAGGACTTCGCGCAGCCGATCGCGACCGCAACGCGAACCCAGTTCCTGACCACGAGGGCCGCCGTCAAGCACATGATCCCGCGCAGGTCCGGGGCGATCCTCATGTTCGGGGGCAGCGGCCCCCAGACGGTGCCCGGGCTGGGCGGCTTCAAGGTCGCGCTCGACGCCATGGAGGGCATCCGGCGGCAGTGGGCCTGCGAGGCGGGCCCGTACGGCATCCGTGTCGTCACCATGGTGACCGGCGGCGTGCCGGAGAGCCTCCCCGAAGGCTTCGCCGCCAAGGACGAGCTGACCGCGAGCCTGCGCGAATCGACCCTGCTGCAGCGGACCGCTACCCTGGCCGACGTGGGGAACGTGGCCGCGTTCGTGGCATCCGACCGGGCCAGGACCATGACCTCGGCGACCGTCAACATCTCCTGCGGCGCGATCGTCGACTACTGACCTCCAAGGAACACCGGATGCCGGACGACCAGCTCAGCCTCACCTTCGCCGCCCTGGCCGACCCGACCCGCCGCGCGATCCTCGCCCGGCTGGCCGACGGCGAGGCGACGGTCAACGAGCTGGCCGAGCCGTTCGACATGAGCCTTCAGGCGGTCTCCAAGCACCTCAAGGTGCTGGAGCGGGCGGGGCTCATCAGCAGGGGGCGCGACGCCCAGTGGCGGCCCTGCCGCCTGGAGACGGCCCCGCTGGACGACGCCTCGGAGTGGATCGGTCAGTACCGCGACCGCTGGACCGACCGGTTCGACCGCCTCGACCAGGAGATCAAGCAGATCCAGGCCAAGGAAGGGCGACCATGAGTGACACCGAGTTCGTCATCGAACCCGGCCGCCAGGACATCGTCATGAGCCGCGTCTTCGACGCGCCCCGGGAGCTGGTGTTCCGGGTCGTCACCGACCCGGAGCTGCTCCCGCGCTGGTGGGGGCCGCGTTTCCTCAGCACCCGGGTGGACCGCATGGAGGTCCGGCCCGGCGGCCGCTGGCGCTACGTCAACATCGACGCCCACGGCAAGGAGTACGGCTTCGGCGGCGTCTACCACGACGTGGTCGCGCCGGAGGGGTTCGTGCGCACGTGGGCGTTCGAGGGCTGGCCGGGCGACGTGGCGCTGGAGACCGTCACCCTCGTCGAGACCGCGGGCGGGACGAAGTACGTGGCCCAGTCCGTGCACCAGTCGGTGGAGGCCCGCGACGCGATCGTGCGAGCGGACGGGGCGAGGGGCGGCCGGGAGTCCATGGACCGGCTCGCCGAGGTGCTCGCCGGCCGCTGACCTCAGGGCAAGGGCAGGAGGCTCGGGCGTTTGGCCGTGCGACCGTCTCCGGAGGAGCGGCCGCGCAGGCGTCTGCCCAGCCACGGGCCGAGGAAGGCGGCGGCCCAGCGCAGCTCGGCGTGCCAGCGGGCGGACGAGGCCGTCTCCAGCGGCAGGGGGTGGGTCCAGGAGTCGTCGCTGCCGGGCAGCGCGAGCGCGTGGGCGACGGCGGCGGCGATGCGCTGATGACCGGCCGGACTGGCATGGAGCCGGTCCGGGCTCCACAGGCGGGGATCGGTGACCACCGGATGGTCGCTGGTCTCGGCGACCACGACCCCGTGGCGGCGGGCCGCGTCGCGGATGCGGTCGTTGAAGGCGGGGATGCGGGAGCTGAGCGGGCGGGCGAGCGGGATGATCCGGGTCAGGTCCGGGAAGGTGAGCGTGACAACCCGGGCGCCCTGGCCGGTGAGCGCCGCGAACATCGCCTCCAGGTGGCCGACGACCTCGTCGGCGTCGAACCGCGGCCGGCACAGGTCGTTGACCCCGGCGAACACGGTGGCCAGGTCGGGATGCAGGGCCAGGGCCGGGGCGAGCTGCTCGGCGTGAACCTGGCCGGCCAGGCGTCCTCGTACGGCCAGGTTGGCGTACTGCAGGCCGGGGTTGTGCCGCGCGAGGTGCTCGGCGAGCCGGTCGGCCCAGCCTCGCAGGCCGGCGTGGTCGTCGCCGTCGCCGACGCCCTCGGTCTGACTGTCGCCCAGGGCGACATAGCGCAGGTAACGGTGGTCACTGCCGGTCATGGGCGCCTTGCCTTTCTCGCAGTACGGTGGCCGCGCGTTCGCACCAGTCGCGGTTGCCTCGCTCGAAGGCGAGGCCACGCAGGCAGGTCAGGTAGGGGCCGATGCGCTCGCCGTGGCGCAGGAACTCCTCTTCGGTGCGATCGCCACGCATGGTGCGCAGCAGCCCGTCCAGCACGCCGATCTTGGCCTCGGCGAAGGTGGAGCGCTCGGCGAGCTGGGCGATCAGAGTCCCGGTGTCGACGTGGTCCGCGGCCTGGACCTTGACCATCAGGTCGTCGCGGATGAAGGAGGGCTTGGCGGTGAGGGCCGTGAACCGCTCCAGCTCGGCGAGGCCGGCGTCGGTGACCCGGAACAGGCGCTTGTTGGGCCTGGTGTCCTGGATCACTTCCCGGCCGGTGACGAGCCCGTCCTGCTCCAGCCGGGTCAGCTCGGCATACAGCTGCTGTGGCTGGGCGTGCCAGAAGTTCGCCACACCCAGACCGAACGCCTTGGTCAGCTGGTAGCCGCTCAGCTCCTCGTCGAGCAGGGCCGCCAGGACAGCGTGCCGCAACGCCATCGGATCACCTCCCGCGCCTGCACATGCTCATGCTAGTCATGAATATGAATAGCCATGGTTTTGAGTATAGAGGAGGAGCCGTGCCTCGCGGTGTCGGTGAGACCGCTGTCAGTGCGCCACGAGAACGGCTTCAGGCGGAAGGCGCCAGGTCGCGGCGGCGCAGGAACGCCAGTCCCGCCGCCGCGAGGGCCCCCGCCACCACAGTCAGCCCAAGCAGCGGCACCACCGGTGACGAGGCGTCGCCCAGCAGCATCGCCGGTACGTGCACGAACGGCGACAGCTCCAGGACGAATCCGCCGGCCAGCCTGAACTCCGCCAGCAGGTCCACCAGCAGGAAGAGGCCGAGCACGGTCCAGCTCACGGCCGTCGCCAGCCGGGGCAGCACGCCGAACAGCAGCGTCGCGATCCCGACGACGGTCCAGACGGCGGGGAGGTAGGCGAGCGTGGCCGCGGTGACGCGGGCCAGGTCGCCGTCGTAGGTGAGTCCCGCCGCGGCGCCCAGCGCGGCCAGCAGCAGCGCGGGGCCCGCGAGGGCGAACATCAGGTGGCTCAGCCCCCAGCGCAGGCGGCCGACCGGGGTGGACAGCAACAGCTCCGCCCGGCCCGCCGCCTCCTCGCCTCGGGCCCGCAGCGCCGACACCAGCGCCGCCGCGGCGACGAGCTGGCTGAGCACGTACATCACGAAGGTGAAGAACACATCCGAGAGGTGGGCGTCGGCGCCGCCGACGGTCGCGGCCAGCTCCCGGAACTGCGGCGTGTCCAACTGGGCGTCCAGCCCGCGCGCCGCCACGCCGAGCAGCGCGCCCATCAGGCCGAAACCGATCGCGAAGCCCGCGAGCGTGCCCCGGTGCAGGCGAGCGGCCAGGCCGAACGAACCCGACAGCGCCCCGGTGGCGGGTCCGGGGCGAGCGGGGACCAGGCCGCCGGCCACGTCACGCCGCGTGGACAACGCGAACGCGGCCGCGGCCAGAGCGATGACGAACACCGCGACCAACCCCAGCACCCACCACTGGTCGCCGGCGTAGGGCCTGGTCAGCCGGACCCAGCCGAACGGCGACAGCCATGCCAGCCATCCGATGCCGCCGGCGTCGGCCAGCGACCGCAGCGCGAACAGCAGGCCGCCGGCGGCGATCGCGATGCCGCGTGCCGTACCGGATGAGGCGGTGAGCTGCGCGGTGACGGCGGCCACGGCCGCGAACGCCCAGCCGCCCGCGGCGATGGAGAGCCCGAACAGCAGGGAGGAGCCCACGGGCAGCCCGTCGGCGGCCAGGGCGGGTACCGCCAGCAGGCCCAGCAGCAGGTTGGCGGCGAGCACGACCGCGAGCGCGGCGGCCAGCGGGGCGTGGCGGCCGATGACTCCCGAGGAGAGCAGCTCCCGTCGGCCGGTCTCCTCCTCGCCCCTGGTGTGCCTGATCATCACCAGGACGCTGATCAGCCCGCCGATCAGCGCGAGGGACGAGCCGAGCGTCCAGGCGGTCAGGCCGCCGACGCTCGCGTCGTAGATGGGGCCGCGGGTGGCCAGCTGCGCGGGATTGGTCATCGAGGCCGCCGCGAAGGAGTCGCGGGCGGCCTGGTCAGCGTACAGGGCCGTGGTGGAGGAGGCGATGCCCGCCGGCAGCACCGCGCTGATCGCGATCCACACCAGGAGCGGCACGCGATCCCTGCGCACGATGAGCCGGATCAGTGTCCGGGTGCCGGTCATCTCGTGGCTCCCTCGTAGTGGCGCAGGAACAGCTCCTCCAGCGTCGGCGGCTGGGTGGTCAGCGTGCGCACGCCGACGCGGGCCAGCTCGGCGAGCACCGGCGTGAGCGCGTCGCCGTCCACCTGGCAGCGCAGCCGGTCGCCGTCCACGGCGAGGTCGTGCACGCCGGGCAGCGCGGCCAGGCCGGGCGCGGGCCCGATCAGCTCGGCTCTCACCGAGGTGCGGGTGAGATGACGCAGGTCGGCCAGGCTGCCGGATTCGACGGTACGGCCTGCGCGGATGATGCTCACGCGGTCGCACAGTGCCTCCACCTCCGACAGGATGTGGCTGGACAGCAGCACGGTGCGGCCGTTGCGCTTCTCGTGCAGGACGCACTCGTTGAAGAGCGTCTCCATCAGCGGGTCAAGGCCCGAGGTCGGCTCGTCGAGCACCAGCAGCTCCACGTCGGAGGCGAAAGCGGCCACCAGCGCCACCTTCTGCCGGTTGCCCTTGGAGTAGGTGCGGCATTTCTTGCGCGGGTCGAGCTCGAAGCGCTCAAGCAGCTCGGCGCGCCGCCTGGGGTCGAGGCCGCCGCGCACCCTGCCCAGCAGGTCGATGACCTCGCCGCCGGTCAGCGACGGCCACAGCGTGACGTCGCCGGGCACGTAGGCGAGTCTTCGGTGCAGCTCTGTGGCGTCCTTCCAGGGATCGCCGCCGAGTAACCCGACCCGGCCGCCGTCGGCGCGCATCTGGCCGAGCAGGATACGGATCGTGGTGGTCTTGCCCGCGCCGTTGGGGCCGAGGAAGCCGTGCACCTCGCCCGTCTTGACGGTGAGGTCGAGCCCGTCCAGGGCCCTGGTCTGGCCGAAGGCCTTGACCAGGGCGTCCGCGCGCACCGCGGTGTTCACTGTTGTCCCTCGAACTTCTCCAGGCCCGTCCGCGCCTGCTCGAACAGCTCGCGGCCGAGGAATTCCGGTCTGATCAGGTCGAGCTGGGCCTTGCCCACGCGCAGCGCGCCCTGCGGGGCGTAGAGGTCCGTGCCGAGCGCACGGGAGACATGCTCGTGCAGCACGGTGATGCCCAGCTTCATCGCCGTCAGCAAGGTCGCGCGGGCGCGGTGGTCGGCCTCGGACTGGTCGCCGCGGGCCAGACTCTCCTCTGTCACGCTCACGAGCTCGTCGAACATGGCGGCGGCTCCGGGTGAGCCGTCCACGAGGGCCCGGCCGAGGTATTTCATCAGCGGCGGCGCGGTCCGATGGACGGTCTCGATGAACTCCGGCGTTTCCAGGTTGCCGCCGGCGACGCCCGCGCTGACCTGCTCGCGAACATAACTGAGGACATAGGCGTCGCATGCCTGCCTCAGCTCCTCCTTGGTGCCGAAGTGGTGCTGCACCAGGCCGGGGGAGACTCCCGCCGCCTCGGCGATCCCGCGGATCGTGGTGGCCCTGACCCCCTGCTCGGCGAACAGCGCCATCGCGACATCGCGGATGCGTGCGCGCGCCGTCAGGTCCTCTTCAGATACTGGTCGCATGTCCAGCATGCTATACCTATGTATTGGAAGCCATGCAACCGTCCAGTACGACCCATCTGTCGATCTAGTCGTTCAGCAACCGCCATGCGGTGAGGGCGAGCTTGGCCCGTGTCAGCCCGGTGGGCTCGGCGAGTTCGATGCCCAGGGTCTTGCCGATGTGTTCGAGTCGGCGGGCGATGCTGCTGTGGTGCAGGTGGAGAAGGTCGGCGGCCCGACGCAGCGAGCCGGTGGCGCAGTAGGCGTCCAGCGTCTCCAGATCTTCAGGGCTCCCGGCCATTCGGGTGATCGCGGCCACGTCGGCGTTGTGCCGGGCAGCGTCCTGGGGCACCTCGGCCAGGAGTGCCAGCGCGCCCAGGTCGTCGTATCGGATGACGGGTTCGCGTGAAGTGGTGAAGCGGAGGGCGGTGCGGGCTTCCTGCCAGGAACGGTCGGGGCTGTCGGCGGCGCCGATGCCCGCGCGTACGCCTGCCGGGAACCGGGCCGGGTCCATGGCGGTGGCCAGGATGACGCCCACGTCGGCGAGTGGTGCCGCCTTGACGAGGCGGGCCGGGCAGACCAGGCCGCCGACCTGGTCGAGCGGAAGGTGTGACCGTACGGCGAGGACGCGGACGGGCAGGTCGGCGGCGAACCCCAGAAGTCGTAGCGCCCGGGCTCTGGCCGCCTCGTCGCTGTCGGGGCTGATCACCAGTTCGACCAGGGCGGGGTCGGCCATGGTGGTGCGGGCCGGGCCGTACCTCTCGACGACCGCCGCGGTGGCGATGGCGAGCCGGTCCAGCACCACTTCGTCGAGTTGACTCGGCGCCCCGGGGCGTTCCAGCCACACCGTGCCGATCTCCTCCTCGTCGAGCGTGATCGGCGCCGAAGTGGACGCGGGTGACGGCGGGGCGGACCTGGCGCCACCGCCGGGCGCGTCGGACACCTCCCGGCCGTCGGGCGACATGCGGATCACCCGCCCCGTGCCGTGGAGCCGAATCCCGGCCACGCATTCGGCCAGGCCCGCCGAGGCCCGGGCGAGCGCCGGGAGATCCACCCGCCGGCGCATCAGCGTGTCGTAGAACATGACGACCCGGATCGCACCTTCGATCTCCGAATCGAGCTGCGACAGCCGTACGGCCAGTGCCTCCATGGCAGGAGGGTACGCGACGACCGGCGCGCGATATGGGCAGGATGCCCGACAGGTGGCGGATGATCTCAGGGGTGGCGACCGTGAGAATGGCCGACATGGATCCCGAACTGGAAGCATTCATCCCGTTGTTCCCCAAGACCGACCTGACCGACCCGGCCGCCACGCGCAAGAGCTTCGCCGGCCTGGCCACCGCGGTGCCGGCACCGGACACCGTGGGCATGGAGGTCGAGGACCGCACAGTGCCCGCCGATCCGGACGTTCCGGTGCGGATCTATCGCCCGCACCAGGCACAAGGCGCCATCGTCTGGCTGCACGGCGGCGGATTCGTCATGGGCGACGTGGACACCGAACATCCGTGGGCCGCCCGGCTCGCGGACGGCTCCGGCGCGGTGGTGATCTCGGTGGGCTACCGCCTGGCCCCCGAGGATCCGTTCCCGGCCGCCCTGGACGACGCCTACGCCGTACTGACCTGGACGGCCGAGCACGCCGCCGAGCTCGGCATCGACCCGGAGCGGATCGCGGTCGGCGGCCACAGCGCAGGCGCGGGGCTCGCGGCCGGCATGGCGTTGCGGGCACGTGACCAGCAGGGACCGCAGATCCACTTCCAGCTGCTCAACCAGCCCGGACTCGACGACCGGCAGGAGACGTGGTCGGCGCGGAACTTCACCGACACACCCTGGATGAATCGCGACAAGATCACCTCAGCGTGGCGGCACTACCTGGGCTCCACTCCCGCCACGCCCTACGCCGCCCCGGCGCGGGCCACCGACCTGTCCGGACTGCCCCCCGCCTACATCGCCACCGCGGAGCTGTGTCCGAACCGCGACGAAGACATCGCCTACGCGCTGCGCCTGCTGCAGGCGGGCGTGTCGGTCGAGCTGCACCAGTGGCCCGGCACCTTCCACGGGTCACAGGCGATCCTGTCCGCCGAGGTGTCACAGCGGCAGATCGCCGAACTCAGTGCCACCCTGCGCCGCGCCCTGGCCGAGTGAGCTCGTCGCGGGCGACCAGGCCGGCCACCGGGAAGTCCACCCCGAGGCCGAGGAGATCGTGTCCTGCCTCATCGGGAAGATACGCCTCTACCTCCGCCCGGAGCGGCCGGGACAGGAGGAGGAACAGATCAGACTGCCGGCCGGAACCGCCGCCATCGTCCCGCGCGGGCGATGGCACCGCATCGAGCTGGACATCCCCAGCAACATCATGGCCGTCACCCTGCCGCGTGGCAGCCGGCTGGAGAAGCGGACCGATGCCTAGGCCAGGCCCTCGAACCCTGTCCTCATCCACCATCGGCTCGGCCACATGCCCGATCACGACGAGATTGACGAAAACGGGAGAGCGATGAACGCCACCGACCTTGCCCAGGCGAGGGAGCGGTCCACATCACCACCGGGTGCCGATTCCGCGGCGGGGCCGAGCATGGCAGGGCTGCTGCGCCCGCATCTCCGGAGTTTCGCCGCCGTTGTCATCCTGCAGGTCATCGGCGCTGTCGCGGGCCTGGCACCGCTGCTGGCGGTCGTCGAACTGGGTCGTACCCTGCTGGCGCCCGGCCCCATCGATCACGGTCATGTCCGGATCGTCGTGATCGCGGGTGCGGTCGGCCTGTTCGTCCGGCTGCTGTTCACGGCCGCGTCGTCCGGAATCGGACACCTTCTCGACGGCCAGGTGCAACTGTCGTTTCGCCGGCAACTGGCCGCGCGGCTGGGAAGCGTACCGATCGGCTGGTTCTCCCGGCGCCGGACCGGCGAGCTGGCGAAGGTGGTGGGCGAGGACGTGAGTGCCATGCACCCGTTCATCGCCCACGCTCCCGGCGAGCTCATCTCCGCGTTCGTGGTGCCGCTGGTGTCGCTGATCTACTTGTTCACCATCGACTGGCGGCTCACGCTGATCACGCTGATCCCGGTGGTGCTTGCGGTGGCGCTGGTCCCGCTGATGATGACCCCGACCCGGCTGCGCGAGCAGGAGGATTTCGACGCGGCGATGGGACGGATCGCGAGTTCCGTCGTCGAGTTCGTGCAGGGCATCTCGGTGGTCAAGGCGTTCGGCGGAGGCGAGCGCGCCCACCACAGATTCCGCACGGCCGCAGACGATTTCGCCCGCATCTTCTACCGGATGGTGCGCGGCCTCTCCGTGATCGGTGCCGGGATGCAACTGGCGCTGTCGCCGCCGTTCGTTCTGCTGGTCGTGCTGATCGGCGGTGCGGCTCTGATCACGAACGGTGACATGGCCCCGGCCGACCTGCTGCCCTTCCTGCTGCTCGGACTGGGACTGACCGCTCCGGTCGCGGCCCTCGGCCACGGCTTCGACGATCTGCGGGCCGCCCGGCGCGCGGTCGGCCGGATCAAGGACGTGCTCGACGTACGGTCTCTGCCGGAGCCTGCGCACCCGGTCGCACCACAGGGACACCGGGTGGAACTGCGTGACGTTCGGTTCGGCTACGAAGCCGATCACGAGGTGCTGCGCGGGATCGACCTGGTGCTCGAGCCGGGCACGGTCACCGCGATCGTGGGGCCGTCGGGAAGCGGAAAGTCCACGCTGGTTCAGCTGTTGCCGCGCTTCTTCGACCCGACCCACGGTTCGGTCGCCCTGGGCGGTGTCGATCTGCGCGAGATCGGCAGCCGGGAGCTCTACCGGACAGTGTCCTTCGTCTTCCAGGATGTTCGCCTGCTGCGCGCGTCGGTCGCGGACAATATCGCCCTGGCGGTACCACATGCCGACCGCGACGACGTCATCCGCGCAGCCCGGCTGGCGAACATCCATGATCGAATTCTCGAGCTGCCGCGCGCATACGAGTCGGTGATCGGTGAAGACACCGGACTGTCGGGTGGCGAGGCGCAGCGGATCTCGCTCGCACGCGCGCTGCTCGCCGACACGCCCGTTCTCGTGCTCGACGAGGCGACCTCCTTCGCCGACCCGCAGACCGAACAGGCGGTACGCCGGGCCCTGGCGACGCTGGGTGGCGATCGGACGATTCTGGTCATCGCCCATCGCCTGGAGACGGTCGCCGACGCCGACACCGTCGTCATGCTGGAGAACGGGTCGATCGTCGAGCGCGGCAGGCCCGCCGAGCTGCTGGCACGGAACGGAAGGTTCGCCGCGTTCTGGCAATCCCACCGATCGGCGATCGCCGACGAGACCGACACCCACAGTGGCGTACCGCAAGGAGACGAGCCCCGATGATTCGCATGCTGCTGCGCGTGCTCGGACCCGAGTACGCCCGGCCGATACGTCGCACCGTCGCCCTGATGACGACGGCCGCGGTAGCCGAGGGTCTGTCCTACGCACTGCTGGTTCCCGTGCTGCGGGCGCTGTTCGGGAGCGATCCCGCAGCCGCCTGGCCCTCGCTGATCGCGTTCGGGGCCGTGGTCGTGGTCTATGCGGGGCTGCGCTATACCAGCGATCTGTCCGGTTTCCGGGTCGGGACCACGATGTTGCGTGGCATGTATCACCGGCTCGGCGATCATCTGGCCCGATTGCCCATCGGCTGGTACAGCGCCAACCGGGTCGGGGAGGTGTCTGCCCTGGCCAGCGGCGGCGTCCTGCAGGCGATGAGCGTGATCGCGCATCTGCTGGCACCGTCCATCTCCGCCAGTGTGACGCCCCTGACGATCATTGTCGTGATGCTCGCCTTCAACTGGCACATGGGGCTGGCCGCGTTGGTCGCTGTGCCGATCGTGGCGGCGATCCAGCTCTGGACGGGACGCTCGACGGCCGCCACCGACGCGGAGCGCGCCGAACGCGACCATGAGGCCACCGGGCGGGTCATCGAATACCTCCAGGCCCAGCCGGTGCTGCGAGCCGGCGGCCGGACCGCCGAACGCTTCAGGTTGCTCGACGACTCGTTGCGGGACGTCCAGCGCGCGTCCCGCCGGACCTTGTTGTCGGTGCTGCCCGGCGCAGTGGGCTTGACACTCACGGTGCAGGCGATGTTCACCGGGTTGCTGATCCTGGGCGCCTACCTCGCGCTCGGCGGGAACATCGGCGCGGCGGAGGTTCTGGCGATCCTGGTGCTGGCCGCCCGCTGCGCCGATCCGCTGCTGTCGCTGGCGGATATCGGTAGCCAACTACGCGGCGCGCGTTCCGAGCTGGCCAGACTCGACACGGTGTTGCGCACCGAGCCGCTGCCGGAACCTCGCGAACCGATCCATCCGGAACGCCACGACCTGGAGTTCGACTCCGTCACCTTCCAGCATGGCGACCGCACGGTGATCGCCGACGCGTCGTTGTCCGTGCCGCAGGGGCAACGGCTCGCCGTCGTCGGACCGTCGGGTGCGGGGAAGAGCACCTTGCTGCAGTTGCTCGCGCGGTTCTACGACGTGGACGCGGGCGTGGTGCGCGTGGGGGGTGTCGACGTGCGCGCCATCAGCACCGAGGTGCTGATGGCACAGATCGCCATCGTCTTCCAGGACGTCTATCTCTTCGACGGCACGATCGAGGAGAACGTTCGTCTCGGCCGCCCCGACGCAGGCGTTGCCGAGGTGCGGGCGGCAGCGACCGCGGCGCGGTTGGACGAGGTGATCGAGCGACTGCCTGGAGGATGGGCCGCGCATGTCGGCGAGGGCGGCGCACTGCTGTCAGGCGGTGAGCGCCAGCGTGTCTCGATCGCGCGAGCGCTGCTCAAGAATGCGCCCATCGTGCTGCTGGACGAGGTGACCTCCGCACTGGACCCGATGAACGAGACGGCCGTCCACGACGGTATCGAGCGCCTGATGGCGGGCCGGACGGTGGTGATGGTGGCGCATCGGCTGCGGACCGTCCAACGCGCGGATCGCATCGTCTTCCTGGACGGCGGCCGGATCGTGGAGGAAGGCAGCCACGACGAGCTGCTGCGCCGCGGCGGACGCTACGCCGACTTCTGGAACGTTTCCCTGACACCGGCAGCGAGCGAATGAGGACGCGGCCGGTGTCGGAGCACGTCGCCCGACACCGGCCGCCCCCAACTCGCGATCAGCGCTGCACCCGGCGGATCGCGTACACGCTCGAAGGCGTCAGGAGTCGGCCGGCGCGACAGACGACGTGGCAGGCCGCATCCTGGTGTACGCGAACAGTGCGAGACCACCGAGGATCGCGACCAGGCCGAGGACGGACAGGCCGAGCGCGTACGTACCGGTGGCGGCGAGCAGGGCGCCCACGAGTGCGCCCGCGACGATGCCGCCTCCGCCGGCGCCGAACCCGTTGATGATCCCTGTGGCGGGTCCCACTACGTGAGCCGGCAGATCGGTCACCGCGATCGCCCAGATGTTGGGGGTGTAGGAGGCGGTGAAGTATCCCAAGCCGAGACAGATCAGCGCGAACTGCAGCACGGGGGAGTCGGTCAGCGCTACGCAGGCCAGCAGGACGCCGCCGACGACGAGGCCGGAGACCGCGATGGGGCCGCGCCGGCCGGTGCGGTCGCCGAGGATCATCATCGGGATGGTGAGCAACAGGGAGACGATGTACGGCGCGGCGGAGAGCAGGCCGTTGACGCTCGGCGCGAAGCCGAACGTCGGAACGATGAGCGGGATGAACAGCGTGATGCCCCAGAAGAGCATGCCGTTCGTGAAGTAGCTGAAGACGATCAGCACGAACCGCCAGCCGCCGAACGCGGCGAAGCTCAGCCTCTTCCGCGACGGCCCGCCGCTGTCCCGCGCGCGGGTGGGCGCCATGGTGGCGGCCGGTGCGGTGGGCAGGAATCGTGCGTAGAGGGGGAGGATGACGACGAGGCCGATCGCGCCCAGCGCCCAGAACATGGGACGCCAGCCGTACGACGCCTCGATGGGGGTGAGCAGGAAGAACCCGAGCGCCAGGGCGAGATACTGCCCGTAATACTGGATCAAGGCGCTGGCGCGGGTCATCTCACGCTCGTCGAACCACGCCTTGGCCATCCTGAACTGCTGAGGCCAGTAGATGCCCTCGAACACGCCGACGCCGACGCGCAGCGCGATGAGGGCCTCGACGGAGTCCACGAATCCGATGAACAGCGTGCACAGCGAGTAGCCCGCGACAGTGGCGAGCAGGATCCACTTGGCGTCGATCCTGGCGGTGAGGAAGCCGCCGAGGAAGTTCGAGATCAGGTATCCGACGAGGAACGCGGTCAGGGCGAGGCTCGACGTGGCGGCGAACTCGTCGCCGGAGAATCCGAGGTCGGTCGAGATGTTCTTGATCCCGACCGACAGGTTCGAGCGGTCGAGGTAGGCGATGAACAGGCCGACCAGCAGCAGCCCGCAGATGCGCAGCCATTTGTGCGGGAGGGGCGGAGCTTGTGCTGGCAGGTCTTGCGTACTGAGGCGCGGGTCCGATGGCACGGGTGTTCCTTAACGCTGGGGGTGTGCGGAGTTCGGGGTCATGTGGTCAGGCCCGGTAGGCCTCGATCACTGTTCGGTCGATCTCGATCCCGAGGCCCGGTCCTTGGGGCACGGACATCACCGGCCCGATATCAAGATCCGACAGGGTCTGCCGGAAGGAGTTGGGCGCCTGGTCGAGCTCGATGACGGGGAGTGCGCGTCCGAGGGAAGGGGTCACGACGGGGAGTGCGGTGGCCAGGTGCAGCCCCGCGGCCACCGTGATCGCGGACCCCCAGACGTGGGGGAGTGTGGGGATGCCGTGGGCGCTCGCCATGCCGGCGATCAGCAACGTCTCGCGGAGCCCGCCACAGGCCGTGGCATCGGGCTGCAGCAGGTCCACGGCACGCGACTCGATCATCTCCGCGAATCCCCAGCGGGTGAACGCCGACTCTCCGCCCGCGATGGGCACCGCGGTGGACGCTCTCAGCTCGCGGTAGCCGGCCAGGTCTTCGGGGATGACCGGCTCTTCGAAGAACCACAGCGAGTCCGATTCGGTCTCGCGGGCGAAGACGCGGGCTTCCGCCGTGGTGTAGCCGCGGTTGGCGTCGGCTGCCAAGAGGATGTCCGGCCCGAGCGCCGCGCGCACCCGGTGCACGCGGTCGATGTCGGACCGGAGCTCAGCGCCGACCTTCATCTTGACGTGGCGGTATCCCTGCGCGGTGAGGTGCCGCGCCTCTGCCTCGATGTCGTCCGCCCATTCGCCGCCGTAGTAGAACGCCGAGGCGTACGCGTCGAACGCATCGGGGGCCCGGCCGCCGATGAGACGGTGGATCGGCTGGCCCAGCGCCTTGCCGACGGTGTCCCACAGGGCCACCTCGATGCCGGAGATCGCGGCGATCGGGACGCCCGCTCGCCCCCACTCGCGGCTGCGGTTGTACATCGACTCCCACAGAGAGACGTGCTCGAACGGATCCGCCCCGACCAGCAGCGGAGAGAACACCGAATCGATCAGCGCACGGCTGCCTTCGGCCGGGCCGAAACACTCGCCCCATCCGCTGATGCCCTCGTCCGTCACGATCTCGACGAGACAGCTGCTGCGGGTCTCCCACGACCACTGGGACATGCCGAACGGCGTCCGCAGTCTCTCGGTGACGACGTACGTCTCGACCGCCGCGATCTTCATGCTCCGTACTCCTTCGTCGTGGCCGGCGGGGCGACGGAGCCGCGCCGGATCAGCGTGCCCGGCACGACGCGCGGGCCGGGCTCGACGGTCTTTCCCGAGGCCATGTCGAGGAGCAGGTGACCGGCGAGGCTGCCCATCTCCTCCACCGGCTGGTCGATCACCGAGATGGCCGGGCGGTGCAGGGTCATCCACCCGGCGTCGGTGAACCCGATGACCGAGACATCGTCCGGGCAACGTCGCCCAGCCGTGAGGGCTGCGCTGACGATTCCCTCCGTGACGGGCGCGTTGAAGCCGATCACCCCGGTGACGCCGGGATGCGTGCGAAACAGTTCGCCCACCGCGGCCTCCCCGCCCGACCGCGTCCCATCCGTGTACCGCACGAGCGCCTGGCACCCGGGGCGGCCAGTGAGAGCCGCGCGGAAGCCCTCCTCACGGGCACGGGTGGTGGACGCCTCGCGCGGGCCGAGGATCATGGCGACCTCGGTGTGGCCGTGGGCGAGAAGCTCCTCGGCCGCCGAACCGACGGCTTCCCGCTCGTTGGTGACGACAGCGGGGACGTCCACGCTGTCGAGCACTCGGCTGACGCTCACCACGTGCCCGAACGCCCGCAGATCCTCGTCGCTCAACGAACTGCGGATCGACGGAACGATGACAAGCCCGGTCGGCCTGTAGGAGCGTAGAAGATCAAGCTGATAGCGCTCGATCTGTGCGTCGTCATCACAGTTGATCAGCATCAACGAGTAGCCGCTGCCGGCCAGCCTGCGTTCGATCGCGCGGTGCAGCCGTGCGTAGAAGGGGTTGCCGATGTCGGCCACGAGCACACCGATCATCGGGGTACGGGAGGCGCGCAGGCTCCGTCCGACCGCGTTCGGCCGGTAGTCCTGCGCCTCGATCGCGGCGAGCACGGCAGCGCGTGTTTTCTCGCTGACCTGACCGGTCCCGTTGAGCACCCGGGAAACGGTCTGAGCGCTCACACCGACCGCCCGTGCGACCGTGTAGATCGTCGACCTCTCTTCTGACACAGCTGACTACTCTCCGCGCTGTTATCGATAACTGTTTGGATGAAGTGCAGGTTACAGCGTTCTGGACCAAAGCGACAAGAGGTGGCCAACCGGGCCGCCATCTGGGCGGGAAGGCGGCCTACCACCCGACGAGGGACACAGGGTGGGCCCGCCCTCTGCGTCCCTCACGCATGAGCCATACGCGCGGCTCGTGACCCGCGAGCAACGGAACGTTCCGTCCATGAAATGATCGTGGGCCATGGAGATCATCGACAGCGGGCGGTTCGTCCCCGCGGCGGACGGGTCCGCCGACTACGCGGAGCACCTGCGGGTGCCCGCGCTCAGCTTCGGGACCTACTCCATCCCGGCCGGCGCGACAGACGGGCAGTCACCGCACAACGAAGACGAGATCTACGTGGTGACGGCCGGGCGAGGCTCCTTCACCTCCGGCGGCCGCACCATCGAGGTCGGCCCCGGCACCACGCTCTTCGTCCCGGCCCGTGAGGAACACCGCTTCCACGACGTCACCGAGAACCTGGTGGTGCTGGTGTTCTTCGCCCCCGCGTACACCGGAATCCCTCAGCCCTAGTGTCTTCGCGGCAGGCGTTCGCCCCGGTTCTGCAGCACGCCAGCCCGGTAACGGAGGGCGAGGCCGAGGCCAGGTTTGTTGCCGGGCGCCGCGAACTGTCTCCTACGACATCTGTGGGCAGGCCCCCGGCCGGTCGCCGGGCGCGGTCAGTGGGAGTCCGGTCTGGGGATATGGATGCCGGCGGCGCGAAGCTCGGTCTCGAAGAGCGCGACCAGCCGGGCCGCGGCCGGCGTCTGCTCTTCGCCGTGGTGGGCGATCAGCGTGTACCGGGTCGCGGCCTCGGTGCGGGCTCGCAGGCCGGTCACGGTCTTCAGCAGTGCGGGGTTGGCGAGGTAGTGCTCGGCCACGGCGGTGGCGAGCTCGGCGATGCGGGGGTCGTCCGGTTGCCAGGCGGCGGCTTCGGCTGCGCGCCTGGTCAAGGCGACGAGCCGGGTGTCTTCGAGCGCGTGCTCGAAATGGGTGAGGTAGTCGTCGAAGCCTTCCGGGACCAGGGCCTTGGCCAGCACCCAGCCCTCCCTGGTGGCCGCCACCTCGTCCGCGGGGAATCCGAGGCCGGACATCCGCTCCAGCAGCGCCACAGCGCGGTCGGGCAGCAGAGCCCGGTCACCATCGGCGAGCCGATGCAGCGTGTCACGCCGCGCGATCAACTCCTCGATCCGTTCGGTGAGCTGCCGCTCGACGTCGGCGAGCGCGGTTGCGAACAGCGCGGCATCGGCGTCGAGCAGGGGCGCGATCTCGGCCAGCGGCACCCCGGCGGCGGCCAGCGTCCGGGCCTGCACCAGCCGCAACAGATCGGCCGATCCGTACCGCCGGTAGCCGGAGCTGTCGCGTTCCGGCTCCTCGACCACGCCGAGCTTGTGGTAATGCCGCACCGTCTTCACCGTGACGCCGACGAATGCCGCCGCCTGCCCGATCGTGACCCCGTTCATCTGCAAAATCCTGCCTTGTGCTCGAGCTCGGCGACTAGGCAGACCATAGCCGAGCGTATGGACGGGTCAGGCCGAGCTCGTCGAGCTCGGCCTGACCCCGGTTCGCGTTCTCCCTGATGCACGGCCGGAAGGGGCGCCCCTCGTGGCGTGCGGGTCACCGGTGTTCAGTCCGTCGGCTGAGCCGGATCGGCCTGCCCACCGCCGAACACCTCGTTGAGGAGCCTTCGCTGGGCGTTCTGGAATGCTGCTGCGATGGACAAGTCGGCGTCGTCCACGCAGTTCAGCGCGGCGGTCAGGGTCTTGCTGCCGTCGGGTGTGCTGTACATCAGCGCCGCGTGGCCCACGGCGGCGCCGTTGTGGGAGATGACGGTGCCGCCGCCGTCCGTGGTCAGTACGAACACTCCCAGGCCGTAGTCCATGTTCGGGATGCCCGTCGGGTGCGGGGTGCACATCTCGGCCAGCAGCGGGGCCGGCAGGAGCTTGCCGCCCAGCAGCGCGGAGATGAACGTGTGGAGGTCCTGGGTGGTCGAGATCATGTCGCCGCCGCTGGAGATCCAGGAGGGGTTCTGGCGGGTGATGTCGATCGTCTTCTGCTCCCCGCCGTCCTCGTAGCGGTAGTAGGCGTGGGCGTGCGGGCCGGGGATCTCCGGACCGTCGGGCACCATGGTGACCGACAACCCGAGTGGCCCCAGGATCAGCCGCTGCATCTCCTCGGCGACCGAGCGGCCGGTGACCTTCTCGATCAGCAGCCGGGCCAGCACGTAGTTGGTGTTGGAATAGCTCCAGCCCGTCCCCGGCTCGAACCGCGGCGGCTTGGACAACGCCAGCTCCACCAGCTCCTGCGGCCGGTAGGTCTTGAACCGGTTGTCCATCCACTCTTTGCCGGTGGTGCTGTAGGGGATGGGGATGCCCGGCGCGATCGTTCCGTCGTCGTAGACCTCGCCGGTGAAGTTGAACACCCCGCTGGTGTGCTGCAACAGCATCCGCACCGTGATCCGCTCGTCCAGCCCGAACTCGGGCAGGTAGTCCGCCGCCGGGATGTCCAGCCCGATCTTGCCCTGGGCCACCAGTTGCAGCACCACGGTCGCGGTGAAGGTCTTGGTGTTGCTGCCGATCCGGACATGTCCGTTGATCGGCGGCTTGGCGCTCCCGCCCAGCTCGGCCACCCCGGCGCTGCCGGCCCACTCGCCCCGCTCATCGTGCACGCGCAGCGTCACCCCGACCAAACCGGAATCGACGATCTCCTCGATCGCCTTCTGCAGCTCCGGGCGATCCTGCCCGGCGGCGTCGAGGGCAGCGGTGATCTTGCGGGCCATCTCGGCCGTGATGGTGCTGGGCTTGTCCGGGTGGACCTGGGCGGCTTCGATGGCGAGAAGGATGGTGCTGCGGAAGTTGTCGGCTTCTGCCGGAGCTTGCTTGCCGAGCAGCTTCATGGCTGCGGTCAGGGCCGGCAGTACCCGGTCGGCGAGTTCGGCGACGGTCTTGCCCTTCAGCTCGATGTCCTTGGCCTTCGCGGCGAGCACGTGCCCGACCAGACCGGTCGCCGACGTCAGGGCGATGGAGGCATTCGTGGCGGCCCTGGGGCGAGCCGGTGGCGGCGGCCATCAGCGACACGGCACCGTACGCGGCGGTCCGCAGGGTGCTCTTGTCCTGGTCGGAAAGGGTGATGGACATGGTGGTTGCTCCTTCAAATCTGTTATGTCCTGGTCGGCGTTGTGCCGCTGCGGCGAGCTTCCACCGTGACCCAGGGTCAACCTCAACCGTGATCTGGCTCACAGCCACTTCCAGGGACAGCT
>NZ_JBAHWD010000044.1:0-65656 GCF_037044575.1 Nonomuraea sp. LPB2021202275-12-8
AGATGGACTTCACCCTCGCCGAGCCGATCGTGCAAGCGCTGATCGCCTGTATCGAGCGCTCAGATACCGGCTATGCCTCAGCCCACAACGGCCTTCACACCGCCTTCGCTGGTTTCGCCGCGCGACGCTGGGGCTGGGACACAGTTGACAGCAGATCATCCATCTGCGCTGACGTGAGCGTAGCCACGGTCGAATTGTTGCGTCTGCTGACAGCACCGGGCAGCCGCGTGGTGATCAGCCCGCCGGTATACCCCCCGTTTCGAGCCTGGATCAAGGAAGCCGGCGCCGTTGTCGCCGAAGCCCCACTCCAGGAGACCGAACAAGGATGGCGTCTCAACCTCGACACCATCGAGCGCGCATTCTCGCAAGGAGCGGTCGCCTACCTCTTGTGCAACCCACACAATCCCGTCGGGGTCGCCCACACACGCGAGGAGCTCGAGAACCTGGCGGCACTCGCGGACAAATACGGGGTCATCGTGATCAGCGACGAGGTACACGCACCGCTCGTCCTCACCGGTTCCGTCTTCACCCCATTTCTCTCCCTCGGGCCGATCGCCACGCGGCGGGGCATCGTATTGACCGCCGCCAGCAAGGCGTGGAACGTGGCTGGACTCAAGACGGCACTTATCCTCACCCAAGATCCAATGCTCGACGCACTCCACGACCGATTGCCCGCCGAAACACCCTGGCGTACTGGGCACCTCGGGGTCATCGCGGCAACCACCGCCTTCGCGTCCGGAGAGCTATGGCTGGACACCGTGCGCGAAGCCCTCGACTTCAATCGTCAATACCTCGCCGATCTCCTCAGCCGGCACCTCCCACGCGCCCGGTACCGCCAGCCGCAAGCTGGATACCTCGCATGGATCGATAGCTCTGAGCTCGGATGGGGTGACAAAGTCGCTGCTTCCGTCCTCGAACAACGCCGTGTCGCCCTTGATGACGGAATCGCCTTTGGTGCCGAAGGTGCGGGGTATCTTCGGCTCAACTTCGCCTGTAGTCCGGACATTTTGGACGAGGCCATCACTCGGATAGCTCAGTACGCATGACCTTACCTCGACTGGACGCTGAACCAGTTCACGCAGCCTGCGTCAACCGTCGGCGGCACCATCCCGCCCATGCCAAAAGGTCGCGAGACACTACGCTCGCGCCATGAGCGACAGGAAGTGCACCCATTGCGGCGCGACCGGTCTGACAAGCATGATCGGCGCTCACCGACCTCACGCCGCCCTGGACGGAGGTCGAGCACCCGGTCGAGTCCCGCAGCGGATGGGGCGCCAACGTTGGAATCTTTCAGCTTCCCTCGCCTCGGGCTAGGTACGTTTCCCTGGTGAGAGTCCCGATCGCGTTCGGGCCGCTGCGTCGGTGGTGGTTGGTAGCGTCCCTTCCATGCCCCCATCGCAGCGCGCCGTCCAGGCGTGGGACGGCCTGAACGAGCGGCAGCGCACGTACATGCGGGTCTTCTACTTCGCGGACCAGGATGCCGAGCAGTTCTGGAAGGGGGCGTGGGCTCGGGGTGAGGACGCGCCGCCGGCCAGCGTGTGGCGGTGGCTGGAGTACGGGAACGTCGGTGGCGGCACTCTGATCGAGCTGGGCCGGTTGCAGCGGGCATTGCAGGACGCGGGGGTTCGTGACCCGGGCGCTGGGTCCACGTTGGAGGCGTTGGAGCAGCGGGAGCTGATCGAGACCACGACGGGCCCGTCGATGATCGGGTACACGCTGAAGGTCAAGCTGACGACGTTCGGGCGTGCGGTGTGCCGGGCGGGTTGGCTGGACCTTAGCCGGCCGATGGCGCCGCGGCGGGGGCTGCTGTCTGAGGCGCTGTGGGGGATGCTGGTCGACGTCCACAAGGCCGGGCCGGAAGGGCTCGAATCTAAGTACGCGGACGGGGCGTGGAATCGGCTGATCGAGCGGGAGCCGGAGCCGTTCCTGGACAAGACCCCGGCGGAAGGCGGTTCGTGGGCGTGGCGGCTGCGGCTGACCGACGCAGGCCGGGCACATTACGCGTGAGGCGCCCAGCAGATTCCAGACAGTCGGCTACATAAGCTGACAGAAGTCTGGAAGAGGTAGGTACGTGAGGAGGCGTCGCAGGCAGTTCTCGCCGGAGTTCAAGGAAGAAGCCATCCGCATGGTGCTGGAGGGCGATCGGACAGTCGCGTCGGTGGCGCGCGAGTTCGACATCAACGCCAGCACTTTGGGCAGTTGGTGGACCGGCATCGGATCGCGAGCGCTCAGGACGGGCAGCAGCCGGTCTCCGGGCAGGACCAGGCGCGGATTCGGGAGCTGGAGCACGGCCTAGAATCAGCCGCCAAGCGGACACACCTACCAGCAGACAGGATCGCGACGTGCAACTGCCTCCGTTTTTGATCGAGCGCATGTTCGCCAAGCACGAGTTCACGTGCCGGGTGAACCTGACCGGATCAGACACCGAAGGACTGTCGCTGAATGCGCTGTGGGAGGTCGCCCCCGAGGACACGCGCCGCTGGTATGAGTCCCTGACGCTGGGTTACACCGAATCTCCGGGCCATCCGCTGCTGAGAGAGTTGGCCGCCCAGTCCTCCGGTGTCCGATCGGGGTCGGCGGTGCAGGTCTTCGCCGGCGCCACCGAGGCGGTGTTCGTCCTGCTCAACGCCATCCTCAGCCCCGAGGACCATGTGGTGGTGATCGGCCCCACGTACCAGCTGCTGATCGATGTGCCACGCGCGATCGGGGCGGAGGTGGCCGAGCTCCGCCTCCGGCGGGAGGACGGTTGGCGCTTGGATGTGGACGAGATCAGGCGCGCCCTGCGGCCGAACACCCGGCTGATTGTGGCGAACTTTCCCCACAACCCCACGGGAGCATTGCCGGAAGCGCCTGTCTTCGAGGAGCTTGTGGGCCTCGTGGACGGCACCGAGACCCTCCTGCTGAGCGACGAGATCTACCGAGGCATCGAACTGGAGCCGCAGCGCCGGCTCCCGTCCGCGGCGGCGCTGACGTCCAACGCGATCTCGGTCACGGGCGTGTCCAAGGTACTGGGCATGGCCGGGGTCCGGATCGGCTGGACGGTCACGCAGAACGAAGCGGTGACGGCGCGCCTGCTGGACTACCGTTACTGGACGACGCTGGCCACGAGCGCACCGAGCGAGGTCCTCGCCATCGCGGGCCTGCAGGCGGCTCCCGCGCTCATGGATCGCGCCAACGGCCTGGTCCGCGCCAACGCAGGTGCGCTGGCCTCTTTCGTGGAATCCACGCCTGGGTGGGACTGGGTGCCCCCGGTGGGCGGGACCTGCGCCTACCCGTGGCTGACGGCGACGGAGGCGCGGGCTTTCTCCGAGTGGCTGGTTGACCGTCACGGTGTGCTGTTGGCTCCTGACGTGATGTTCCAGCATGCCGGACAGCACCTTCGGTTCGGCATGGGCAGGGCGCTGTTCCCCGAGGGGATGGCCACGCTCGCCCGAGCCTGGCCGGAGTGGCAGCGCGAAGGCCCGTCACCCCGGCATGGGTGACCTTGAGGCGTCTCAAGGCGCCGCAGTCATCACCTGCCACGGCCCGATGCGGATATGGCGCCGCCGTCCGCCACGGGGCACTAGCTAGCCAGGAGCTGTTCGGAGTTCGGATCATGTGGCTGAGGTGAGGAGCTTCCACCACATGATCGAGCCTCGGAGGTGGAGTCCGGCCTCGTAGCTCTCCGGGGCCTTGTCGTAACGGGTTGGTGCGCCACGAGGCGCCATGGAGTCGAGTGAGGTGAGAGACCTTCACCGCCGGGTTGTCGCAGTAATCGGCGTCCTCCTCCCGAAGGCGTCCCCAGCCGCCAACTAGCGCCGACCGCTCAGAACCTTGAGTCTTTCCGGTTTCTGAAGTGGCATAGCCGCAGGTCAGGGTCAGCGCCGGGGCCACGCTCTCTGAGCGGATTCGGCCACATCTCAGCACCATCCTCCCGCCGCCGAAAACCCAGCCTCCGCGTCGTCCGGAACACGCCTCTGGCCTGCAACGATCGGCCTACTTTGGGGCTGGGGACGCCTTCGGGAGGAGGACGCCGAGAAAGCCCAGAGTTCAGGCGAACTGAAGGGTTCTCAGGATGAACTCATGGGTTCTCATGCTCTATATGGTCTGTGGACCCTTGGGTTCGTCTCGACTGGCGGGGTCTTGTTCCTCGGCCTGGGCGACGAGAAGGGCTCGGGCGTTCTCGGCGTAGCGGATAGCGGTCTTGGGATCAAGACCGAAAACGGTCGCCAGGTGGAGAGGATCAGGGTCGCGCATGACGTCGTTGACCCACTCGACGCCGGATTCGGTGTAGTCGATGACGCTCCGGAAAGGCTTGGCGCCGTGCGGGAGGGCGAGAATCCGGGTGATCTCCTCGGCAACTCCGACGGGGCTCGGGTCGACTCCGGGGACGAAGAGCGCGGAGGTCACCTCCTCATTGCGCGCAACCAGCGGGTCGAGCTCGGCGTAGGCGGCCGAGACGGCTGAGTCGCCGGCTTGGGTAGCGTTGGGGAAGTGCTGGGTGCCTTTGGTGATCGCACCGGGCATGACGATGCAGGTCTCGATGCCGAACGGGTTCGCCTCGTACGACGTGGCCACCGCCAGGGTGTCGAAAGCCGCCTTGGACGCCGCGTACGGGCCGAGGAAGGGCGGCGTGGTGACGATGATGGTGCTGCCGACGTACACCAGGGTGCCCCCGCCGCGGCTGCGCAGATGAGGCATGGCCGCCCGGTTCACCCGGTGGGCGCCGATGACGTTGATGTCGAAGAGGTGGGCGACGTCCTCGGCGGTGAACGCCTCGGTGTATCCGACGTAGAGGTGCCCCGCGTTCTGCATGACGACGTCTAGGTCGCCGCTGTCTCGCAGGATGGTGGCGACGGCCGCGTCGGCTGATTCCTGCGAGGTGACGTCGAGTTCGACGACGCGCAGTGTCCCGCCGTGCCGTGCGGCGAGGTCAAGCAACTCCTGGCGGTGGACGTCGTCCTGCCCGTAGGGCTCGCGCATGCTGGCCCACACGGTGTGCCCCGCCCGGGTGAGTGCCCGGGCGGTGAGGTTGCCGATGCCGGTGGCGGCTCCGGTGATGAGGATGGTGGACATGGCCGTTCTCCGTTCGAGGGAAGTGCGGTGGCGGGTCAGGAGGTGGGGTGGACGAGGGCGACGCGCAGGAGCCGATCGTCGCCCGGCCGGGCGTCGGTGCCGCCCCACGTTGCTCCGTCGGTGTTGGAGGTCGTGATCCACAAAGAGCCGTCGGGAGCCGGCTCCACCGTGCGGATCCGTCCGTAGCGCTGGATGAAGTAGGCGACGGGGTCGCCGTCGGGCCGGGGTCCGTTGATGGGCAGGCGCCAGAGCCGCTGTCCGCCGAGCGCGCCCATCCAGACTGCCCCGCCTGCGACGGCGATGCCGGACGGCGAGGCGTCGTCGGGGTGAATGGTGAAGAGCGGGGGTTCGCCGTTCGAGCCGTCGCGCCCTTTGGACTCGGGCCATCCGTAGTCCCGTCCCGGCCGCAGGACGTTCAGCTCGTCCCAGGTCCGGTGACCGAGTTCGGACGCGTAGGCGGTGCCGTCGGGGCCGAACGCGATGCCCCTGTACGTTGCGATGGCCGCTGGAGTAGATCGCGGTTCCCGAGAGGTTGTCCGGCGGTACGGATCCGTCGGGGCGGACCCGCAGGATCTTGCCGTTAAGCGACTCGTCGTCGGCCGAGTTCTCGGGCGAGAAGGCGTCGCCGGTGCCGATCCAGAGGTTGCCGTCCGGGCCGAAGCGCAGGCGCCCGCCGTGGTGGCGGTCGGCGGTTTCGATGCCTTCCAGGACCACCCGGTCCTGGCGCAGGGAGCGCAGGTCGGGGGCGAGGCGCAGCGCCACGACGCGGTTGGTGGGCGAGGCCGACACATACGCGTAGACGGTGCGGTCCCTGTCGAAAGACAGCGAGGCGGCCAGACCGAGGAGGCCACCCTCGGCGCTCACCTCGACTCCGGGAACCGTGCCGATCGGCGCGGGATTCCGGCCCTGCCGGATGTGCAGGATCCGTGCCGACGACCGCTCGGACACCAGGGCGGAGCCGTCTGGGAGAACCGCCAGGCCCCAGGGCATGGCCAGGCCGCGGGCGATCTCGGTGACCTCTCCGGGGACCAGGCCGCGCGTGACCGGCGCTGTGTTGTTCTGTGCTGTGTTGTTCTGTGCTGGGTTGTTCTGTGCTGGGTTGTTCTGTGACGTGCGGGGCTCCGGTGTGGTGCAACCGGGCAGCGAGACCAGGACGCAGAGGAGAGCGGTGACGGCGCTGAGGCGGCGGTTGGTACGCGGGATGAGGAGCATGGCTGATCTGTCCTTCATGTAGTCAGGCGCGGCGAGCGGGGGGCGCGCCGTCCCCCGCTCGGGCCGCTAGGTGGCGAACCGGTGCTGCAGCCGCTGGCAGGCGAAGCCGGCGAAGGCGCCCAGGGCACTACCGGCGATCAGGGTGACCAGTCCGGGGAGTACGGGCTCGGGTTCCGCGGCGAAGAAGGTGACCAGGCCCACGAACCAGGCGAGCATGTTGTCGAGGACGGGCGTCGCGCGCAGGCCGACTACGACCGAGGCCAGGACGAGGACCGCGAGCGGCAGCGCGGCGGCGCCCGCGAATGGGGCGGCCAGCTCAACGATGCCGTGGCCGAGCACGGCGAGCGCCATGCCGAGCCATAGGCAGACGACGGCATGGACGCCCTGGCGGGCAGAGGCGGGCCGGGAGAACCACGCCACCCAGCCCGCGAACATGACCCAGGCCTGCAAGCCCAAGGCGGTGCTGGTGTAGGCGGCTACCGCCGCCACCACGGCCGCGATGACGGTGAAGGTGACGAACCCGCCGGTGGTGGGCCCAGCTACGACGGAGTAGGCGGGGGTGCTGGTCGGAGGCTTCATGGCAATCCCTTCTCGATGGTTGGGTGCGGAGTCAGGCGGCGCCGCCGTTGGCGAACACGATCTGGCCGTTGATCCAACGGCCGGGGCCGGCCAGGAAGGCGACGACCTCTGCGATGTCCTGCGGGGTGCCGAGCCGGTTCATCGGGCTCAGGCCGGCGATCCGGTCGATGACCTGCTGTGACTTGCCGTCGAAGAACAGCTCCGTGGCCGTTGGGCCCGGCGCCACCGCGTTGACCGTGACGTCCCGGTTGCCGAGTTCCTTGGCGAGGATCGGAACGAGGGCCTCCACCGCCCCCTTGGTCGCGGCATACGCGCCGTAGGTCGGGAGGTGCAGGCGGGTGACGCTGGTGGAGAAGGCGACGATGGCGCCACCGAGCCGGATCCGCCGCGCGGCCTCCCTGGCCATGACGAACGTGCCCCGCACGTTGATGCGCAGCTGCCGGTCCGGCTCGGCCAGGTCCAGCTCGCGGGTGGGCCGCAGCGCCATCACACCCGCCGCGTGGACCACGACGTCGACGGGGTGCTGGTCGGCGACGCGGCCTGGTGCGTCACCCTGTTCGCCGGGTACGGCTCCGCGCTGGCCGTCGGCGGCGCCGACCGTCTGGGCACCGAACTGGCCGCCCACCCCGGAGACATCCCCGCCGCGCTGGCCACGTGGGAGGCGGCCATCCGGCCCGCGGCCGAGCGCAAGCAGAAGCTCGGCCGCCGTGTCAAAGGCGTCTACGCCCCCGCCAATCCCGTGCTGCTGTGGCTGAGCCAGTTGCCGCTGCGGCTGGCCTCCCTGCCACCGGTCCGCCGGTACATGACCCGCCGCTTCATCAAAGGTTGAAGGCCGTGCGGCACCTGGCCGGGCACCCGGCCAGGTGCTACATTCCAGGCGACTGCAAAGAACCGCGCCCGGACAGGGCGCGAACAACGGTGAGCCGGGAAGCCTGGTCGGCCCGCGATCTTGGAATCGCGGAGCTAGGAGGCTTGCTCCCGATGCGCTCGACCATGACCCTTCTCTGCTGCGGCATCGCCGCCGGTGTACTCGTCCCGGCCCTGCTCTTGCTCGACGGCGCCACCCGGCCCGGCTACAGCCTCTGGCACCACGGCGCGAGCCAGCTCGGCACGGGCCAGCGCGGCTGGCTGCAAACGGCAAACTTCGTGATCGGCGGGCTGCTGCTGCTCGCCTTCGCTACCGGGCTGCGCCGCGCGCTTCCTCCCGGACGCGCAGCCACCTGGGGGCCTATCCTTCTCACGGTCACCGGCCTGGCGTTGGCCGTGGCAGGGGTTGTGCCCACCGATCCCGCCCTCGGCTACCCGCCCGGCCAGCCAGAGGTGGTCACCACCGCGGGCCGCCTCCACGGGCTGGCCGGCTTGGTGTTGTTCGCTGGACTGGCGGCCGCGCCGTTGGTGCTGGCGCGAGGCCTGCGTGGCGGCAGCCGAGGGTGGGCGGCCTACTCACGCTGGTCGGGCGCGCTGATCATCGCCTTCGCCATCGCCGCAGGGGTCGCCTTCCGCCTGGACGGTCAGGACGTGCTCCGGCCCGCACCCGCCGGGCTGCTCGAACACGCCGCTCTGCTGATCGGCTTCGCCTGGATCGTCGCCTTCGGCGCCCGGTTGCGCCGCGCGAACACCGCCACGCGGGTGTGAGCGATGGAGATCGTGCTGAAGATCCTGCTCGGCCTGTACATCCTGCAGGCCCTGATCAAGTTCGTCGCCCTGTTCTCCGTGCCGTACCCGACTCGCATCAAGCGCATCGCCGCCGTGCACGACGACGGCGGCTTCCTGCGGTGGTTCGACGACATTCTGCTGCTGCTCATGATCGTCTTGGTCGCGTTGCTGGCCGCCGTCGGCCTGGAACACCTCAGCTTCACCACCGGCCTGCTGGTCGGCCTCACGCTGACCCAGGTGTTCTTCCACCGCTTCACCCGGCCGCTCCCGCCGGACCGCGCGCCTCCACCGCCCGTCACGCCGATCAAGACCATGTCGTATGCCATCCAGGCGTATCCGCGGCTGGCCTGGCGCGACATCCTCATGCAGGGCGCTCTGCTCGTCTGGGCGTTGTTCCTGCTCATCACCCACCCTTGAAGGAGGACCTGATGGGCAGTGCAGGGGCCCCGGTCATCGAAGTGGCTGGCCTGACCAAGCGCTACACCGACGTCGTGGCCGTCGACGACGTCGGCCTGAGCGTGCACGCGGGCCAGATCTATGCCCTGCTCGGACTCAACGGCGCCGGCAAGACCACGCTGATCCGCATGCTGCTCGGCATGATCGCCCCCACCGCCGGCTCGGCGTGGGTGCTCGGCGCGGCCGTCTCAGCCGGACACCGGTCAGCCGGGCTGCGTTCGGCCTGGGCCCGCACCGGTTACCTGGTCGAGGCCCCGGCCGCCTACCCCGAGCTGACCGTGCGCGAGAACCTCCACCTGTACGCCCGCCTGCGCCGGCTGAAACACCCCGGCCGGCACGTAGAGGACATCATCGAACGGCTGTCCCTGATTCCCTACGCCGCCCGGCGCGCCCGCACCCTGTCGATGGGCAACCTGCAGCGCCTGGCCCTGGCCAAAGCCCTCATTCACAGCCCCGACCTGCTCATCCTCGACGAGCCGGTCAATGGGCTGGATCCCGTCGGCGTGGTGGAGATCCGCACCCTGCTGACCGGCCTGGCCCGCGAGCACGGCACCACCGTGCTGATCTCCAGCCACCTGCTGGCCGAGGTCGCCCGCATGAGCGGCCGCATCGGCATCCTGCACCAGGGCCGGCTGCTGGCCGAACACGACGCCTCCAGCCTGGACGCGCACCGGCACCGCCACCTGAAGGTGAGCACCCGCAACGACGCGACAGCTCACCAGGTGCTGCGCGATCGCGGTTACCATCCCGAACCCGGCCTGCTGCTGGCAGACGAACGCGCCCTAGCCCGGCCCGAGGAAGTGGCCACCGTCCTGGTCGAAGTCGGCGTGCCACCTACCGAACTCCACTTGGTGGAAGAAGACCTTGAAGCCTACTTCCTGCGCATCGTGGGAGCCGACCATGCGTGAAGCGCTGTGGAGCGAACTGCTCAAGGCCCGACGCAGCCGCCTGCCCTGGCTCACCGCGCTCGCCTTCACCCTCGTCACCCTCGTCTGCGGGCTTTTCATGTTCATCCTGGCCGATCCTGCCCGCGCCCGCGCGCTGGGGCTACTCGGCGACAAGGCCCAGCTGTCCGGTGCCGCCGCCGACTGGCCCGGCTACCTGGCCCTGCTGGCCCAAGCGGTCGCCGTCGGCGGCCTGCTGGTCTACAGCATGATCGCCATCTGGCTGTTCGGCCGCGAGTTCAGCGACCACACCGCCAAAGACCTGCTCGCCCTGCCCACCTCCCGCACCGCCATCGTGGCCGCCAAGTTCACCCTCGCCGCCGGCTGGGCCCTGCTGCTCGCCGCCGCCACGGCCGCCGGCGGCATGCTGCTTGGCGCGCTGCTGGCACTACCCGGCTGGTCGCCGCAGGCAGCCACTGCCGGGGTCGTGAAGATTCTGGCTGCGGCCGCGCTGTCGGCCGCGCTCACCACCCCGCTGGCGCTAGCCGCCAGCATCGGCCGCGGCTACCTGGCCGCCGTCGGCGTGCTGTTCGTACTGGCCTTCGCCGCCCAGATCATCGCCGCACTCGGCTTCGGCGCCTGGTTCCCCTACTCGGTCCCCGGCCTGTACGCCGGCATTACCGGCCCAGGCCACGACCCACCCGGGCCAATCAGCATCCTGCTCGTCCTGACCGCCGGTGCACTCGGCGCGGCAGCAACCCTAGCGTGGTGGCGCAACGCCGATCATGACCGCTGACCCGAGCTGACGCTGCTGTCAGCCATCTGGTGCCGACGTTGCGTTGCTTGTTCTCAGAAACCGGGGGGGGGTCCCATTGTCGGAGCAAGATCGATCAGTGCCGCGGGGGCAGCGGAGAACATCGAACGTCTCTCAGAACCCGTTCTCACTCAAATGAGTGATCCATTCATTCTGCGAAATGTTTGTGAGAGGATTCGAGGCATGGCCTCCCCGCATGATCCTTCTCCGAGCGACGCCGACGAGGTCGAGCGGCACCTATGCCCCCGGTGCAAGGCTGAACCTGGCTCGCCCTGCCGATCGCGCGGCGGCGCTGTCGCCGGCGGCTACCACACTGACCGCTTCACCAAGGTCCCCCGGCTGGCCAAGCTGCTACGCGTGGCCACCCCTGCCGACCGCGGGCCCGGCCAGCCATGGCGGCCCGGCACGCCCGTCCCCGCCGCCGTCGCCTCGGATGCGCCGAGCGCCGACATCCGTATCGGCTACGCCCGCTGCTCAACCCTCACTCAGGAGTTGCAGTCACAGCTGGACGCGCTGGCCGCGCACGGCATCCCCCGGGAGAAGATCTTCGCCGAGAAGATCAGCAGCCGGGTACGGGTTCGCCCGCAGTTCGAGGCCGCGCTCGCGCTGGCCCGCCAAATCAAGGCGCACGCGCCGCACTGCCGGATCATCTTCACGGTGTACGAGATGAAGCGCCTGGGCCGGGATGCCGCCGAGCTGACCGCGCTGGCCGACCATCTGACCGCCCACGGCCTGGTGCTGGAGATGCTCGCCGGACCGCTACCCGGCCTGTATGACCCGAGTGGCCCGGGGCGGCTGCTGTTCGCCTTCTTCGCCGCGATGGCCGAGACCGAACGCGAGAACATCCGCGAGGCCACCCTGGAGGGCCTGGACGCGGCCGCCCGCAAAGGAAAACACGGCGGCCGCCCACCGGTCATCACCGACGACATGCTGCACACCGTGCTGCGCCGCCGCGCGGCCGGCGAGTCGGTCGAGCAGATCCGGCCCGATCTGATCATCCCCAGCGGCCGGCGCAAGGGGCGCAATCCCAGCCTGGCCAGCGTCTACCGGGCCCTGGCCGAGCAGGACAAGCGGCAGGCCTACCCCGAGGCTGTCGAGGCTGCCCAGGCCGACTTCGCCGCCTTGCACACCGCAGGTCAGCCCGGGTGACGCCCCCAGGCCCACCGCAGCCGGGCAGGGGTGCGGCGCTGGAAGATACGGGGAGATGCGGTGCTCGGGTCCAGGCAGGGCCGGAGCGGGTGATGAGCCGGCCACCGGTTCAGCGGTGCCGGTAGCCGACGGGGCGTGCCCAGCCCGTCGGCTACCGGCCGGGTGTATCAGTGGAAGCGGCGCAGCCGCAGGCTGTTGCTGACCACGAAGACGCTGGAGAACGCCATCGCGGCTCCGGCGATCATCGGGTTGAGCAGGCCGAGGGCGGCCAGTGGCAGGGCGGCCACGTTGTAGGCGAAGGCCCAGAACAGGTTGCCCTTGATCGTGGCGAGCGTCTTGCGGGACAACCGGATGGCGTCGGCCGCCACCCGCAGGTCGCCCCGTACCAGGGTGAGGTCACTCGCTTCGATGGCGGCGTCGGTGCCGGTGCCCATGGCCAGTCCGAGGTCGGCCTGGGCCAGCGCGGCGGCGTCGTTGACCCCGTCACCGACCATGGCCACGGACTTGCCCTCGGCCTGCAGCCTCTTGACCACATCCACCTTGTCGGCGGGCAGCACCTCGGCGATGACCTCGTCGATGCCCACCTCGGCGGCGACGGTCTTGGCCACGGCCTCGTTGTCGCCGGTCAGCAGGACCGGCGTGAGGCCGAGAGCGCGGAGCCGGGCGATGGCCTCCTTGCTGGTCGGCTTGACCACGTCGGCGACCACGAGCACCGCGCGGGCCTGGCCGTCCCACCCGACCGCGACGGCGGTGCGGCCGGCGGCCTGGGCCTCGTGCAGGTCTCGCTCCAGGTCCGCCGGCAGGTGCTGCGACCACTCTTCCAGGAGCCGGGGGCGGCCGACCAGCACGGCATGCCCGTCCACGATGCCCTGGACACCAAGGCCCTCGACGTTGGCGAAGTCCTCGGGTGCCGGGAGCTCTCCGACGCGGGCGGCGGCGCCCTTGGCGATCGCCTGGGCGATGGGGTGTTCGGAGGCGTACTCCAGCGCGCCGGCCAGGCGCAGCACCTCCTCCTCACTCTCTCCCTCGGCCACGTGCACGGACGTGAGGGTCATCCTGCCTTCGGTGACCGTGCCGGTCTTGTCCAGGACGACCGTGTTGATCTTGCGGGTGGACTCCAGCACCTCGGGGCCCTTGATGAGGATGCCGAGCTGAGCGCCCCGGCCGGTGCCGACCAGCAGCGCGGTCGGGGTGGCCAGGCCGAGGGCGCACGGGCAGGCGATGATCAGCACCGCGACCGCTGCCGTGAACGCCGCGCCGACGCCGTCCCCGGTGCCGAGCCAGAAACCGAGTGTGCCGAGGGCGAGCGCGATCACGATGGGCACGAAGATGCCGGAGATGCGGTCGGCCAGCCGCTGCGCCTGCGCCTTGCCGGTCTGCGCCTCCTCCACCAGCTTGGCCATCTGGGCGAGCTGGGTGTCGGCGCCGACCCGGGTCGCGCGGACGATCAGCCGTCCTCCCGCGTTCACGGTGGCGCCGGTGACGGCGTCGCCGACGCCGACCTCGACCGGCACGGATTCACCGGTGAGCATCGAGGCGTCCACGGCCGAGGAGCCCTCCTCGACCACACCGTCGGTGGCGATCTTTTCGCCGGGCCGGATCACGAACCGGTCGCCTGCCTTGAGCTGATCGACCGGGACGCGCCGGCCGTCGGCCAGTTCCACGTCCTTGGCGCCCAGTTCCAGCAGGGCGCGCAGTGCGGCGCCGGCGCGGCGCTTGGAGCGGGCCTCGAAGTAGCGTCCGGCCAGGATGAACGCGGTCACCGCCGCGGCCGTCTCCAGGTAGATGTTGCCGGAGCCGTCGGTGCGCTCGATGGTGAACGCGAACGGGTGCGTCATGCCGGGGGTGCCGGCGGTGCCGAAGAACAGCGCCCACAGCGACCAGCCGAGCGCGGCCAGGGTGCCGACCGAGATCAGCGTGTCCATGGTGGCCGCGCCGTGGCGCAGGTTGGTCCAGGCGGCCTTGTGGAAGGGCCAGCCCGCGTACGCCACCACCGGGGCGGCCAGCGTCAGCGACAACCACTGCCAGTTCGTGAACTGCAACGCCGGGATCATCGCCATGGCCACCACCGGCACCGACAGCACCACCGAGGTGATGAGGCGCTGGCGCAGCGGCTGGAGCTCGTCCTCGGGCTCCTGCTCGGCTGCCTGTCCCTCCGCCTTGGGCGGCGCGGGCAGCGCGGCCGTGTAGCCGGCCTTCTCCACCTCGGCGATCAACTCCTGCGGGTTGATACCTTCGCCGAAGGTGACCTTCGCCTTCTCGGTGGCGTAGTTGACCGTCGCGGTCACGCCGTCCATCTTGTTCAGCTTGCGCTCGATGCGGTTGGCGCACGATGCGCAGGTCATGCCGCCGATCGAGAGTTCGACCGCGTTCTGCCGGTCATCGGTGACCTGGGTCATCACCGTTCTCCTTTCTCTCGCTCAGTGGCCGTGGCCGTCGTCGGCGTGCCCACTCGACGTGGGCGTTGATGTGGGCGTTGACGTGGGCGTGGGCTCGGACGTCGGGACCTGCGGCCGCTCACCCGCGCCAAGGGTGAAGTCGGCGGTGCGGACCTTCCCCTGGTGCTGGAAGTCGAGGAACAGGCGGTAGTCGCCGGTGCTGGGCACCTCGGCGTAGAAGACGATCTCCGGGCCGGCCTGGGTCTTGCCGTCGCCGGGCTCTCCGTCCGGGTGGACGTGCAGGTAGGCCAGGTCCCGGGCGCGCAGGGCCACCAGATGGCCGTAGGCGCCGAGGTAGGGCTGCAGGTCGCTGACCGGCTTGCCGTCCTTGCTCACCTTGAGGGTCAGCCTGCTGGACTGTCCGGGGGCCAGCTCGCCGTCGACGGTGACCTCGTATCCGTCGACCGTCGCCGTACGGCTCTGCTGGGGCAGCGCCTCGGGCCGGTAGTCGCCGGCCACGGACAGGTCGGCTCCCAGGGTCAGGCCGCTGCCACCGGTGGGCACGAAGTCGGCGAAGACGCGGTACGACCCGGCAGTCGGCAATGTCAGCTTGACCGACCAGATGCCGTCGGGCGCCATCTCGGGGTGCACGTGCTGGAAGGTCTTCAGGTCGCGGGAGGCGACGATGAGGTGCAGCTTCTTGTCGTGCTCGACCTGGTAGCCGGTGACCGGATCGCTGTTTGGCCCGGTCACTGCGAAGCGGAAGTCGCTCGGCTCATCGGACTTGATCGTCGTGGTGAGCGGATTGAGGGTGTAGCCGTTCTCGGACACTTGGAGCCCCCCAGGGGTATCGTCCTTCGCCTGTTCGGTGGCGTGCTCCCCATGTCTCGCACTCGCGTTCGCCGTGGGCGCCGTCATGGCGGCGTGGTCCTCTGCCGGGGGCGCCCCGACCGGCCCGACCGCCTTGCCGACGCCCAGGGCGCCGCCGAAGACGACGGCCAGCCCCAGGACGTACGAGCCGAGCTTGGCCGCGGTGTTCACTGGTTCGCCACTTCGTAGCCGGCCTCTTCGACGGCGGAGACGATCTTCGCCGCGTCGATGGGGCCGTCGCTGTTCACGGTCAGCAGGCCGCTCGCCAGGTCCACCTCGGCACTGGTGACACCGGCCACTTCACTGACCTCTTCCTTGACGGAGCTGACGCAGTGGCCGCAGGTCATGCCCTTGACGGTGTAGGTGGCGGTGCTCATATCGATCTCTCCTTCAATCCGTGGGTTCAGGAACGCACCAGTCGGGCGATGGCGTCCGAGGCTTCCTTGATCTTGGCGTCGGCCTCCGGCCCGCCCTTGAGGGTCGCTTCGGCGACGCAGTGCGCCAGGTGCTCTTCCAGCAGCGACAGGGCGAAGGCCTTCAATGCGCTGGTGGCCGCGGAGACCTGGGTCAGGACGTCGATGCAGTAGTTGTCCTCCTCGACCATCCGCTGCAGGCCACGCACCTGGCCCTCGACCCGGCGCAGCCTGCGCTGATGATCCTGTTTCGCGTGCATGTATCCGGCCATGCCCGCCCCTCTCCACCATCTCTCTCGAATAGAACACTATACCCCCCTATGGTATTTCGTCGTTCTGTCTTTCCGATGCCGCCAAGCGACGGCCGCCGTGCGGGGCCGCATCGGCTTGTCACCTCCGGAACGGCTGTACAGGATCACTGCCTGCGGGTACCGGCTGGGTGCCTGCGGAGGGGCAGCAGGCCGGCCAGGGCGCGGAGCCACCGCGCCCATACCGGGGAAGGCGGCTGCCAACGCGCCGGTGAGCGCGGGCAGGTCGCCGGGTTCGGCGGCGGCCTGCGAGGCGCGATGGCCATCATCACCGCCAGGCCGAGGGCCGAGCGATCTGGTAGCTGGTGTTGACGATGCCGAGGCGAGCCCCGCCTGCTCCGGGCGGGCCGGCGACAGTCCCGCCACGCCCATCGCGGCCGGCACGATGAGCGCCAGCGGTGCGGATTGACGGCGTCCGTGCCGTCGTCCTGCTGATTCCTGTCCTCTCGCCGTCGATGGACGATGCAAGGGGATGGGGTTCCGGAGGTGCTGGGAACGTCCGGCATCGGCCCGTTGGGGTGGGCGCGCAGGTCTGTGCGCCCACCCTCGTCCGCACGTTCCTAGCGGCCCTCGCCTGTCGGCCGGCAGTCCGGGGCGATCACCGGAGACCCGGTCAGGCGCTCGTTACGAGCCGGCGCCGGCCATTTCATACCCGGCCTCCTGCACGGCGGCGCGGATCTGGTCGTCGGAGAAACCCGACCCGCTCACCGTGACCGCGCCGGCGGCCAGGTCGACCTGCACGTCGCTGACGCCCTCAACCTTGCCGACCTCGGCCGACACTGACGACACGCAATGCCCGCAGGTCATCCCGCTGACCGCATACACCTGCCGCACGCCTTCGTCGGCCGCCGAGGTCGCAACGGCGACGCCGGCCTCCTGGGCGCTGTCCTGGGTGCCGCAAGAACACGCTGTGCACATGGTGGTTCCCTTCATCCGCCATAAAACACCCCTAAGGCATGTACCCCTCTGGGGTATCGTTCGCGGAGGAACGTAACATACCCCCCTGGGGTTGTGTCAAAGGGAGGCACGTGCGGCCACCGCGCTCCTGAGCGGTCCGCAGGCTCCGAACTGTCGCCCCGGCCAGGTCGGCATGCGCCCACACGGGCGCGATCGCTGACGTCATGTGTCCATGCGTCACCTCCACGGAGGGCGGTCGGAGGAGGCAGGACCTCCCGAGGTAATGCCGCAGGGACGCCGTACGGACGGTGACCTCGCCGCGGCCGAAAAAGGGCCGGATATCCGGCGGCCACCCGGTGACCGCCGCGGCGAGGCCCGACTTGCTACGCGCCAGGCCCGGCCGCGGCGCGGGAGGGACCAAGCGTCCACCGGGCGCGTACGGGGTACGGCCGCGCGGTTTGTAGACCGCCAGCACGGTGGCCAGCACCAGCAGCACCAGCGCCACCACGGCGTGGATTACCACAGAAGGACTGCGCAGCATCTGCACGTCCGCCTGCGGGGCCGCCGCCAGGTCGGCCAGGGCGCCGAGCGTGGTCGTGTACATCAGCAGCACCACGAGGCCAACGATGTTGATCAGCAGCTTGAACAGCACCCAGTAGTGCCGCAGCAACCCCCAGGCGCCGCCCAGGGACTGCACCACCCCGGTGAGCAGCGAGGCCGCGGCGAGCGGGACGAGGGTGTACCAGGCGGCCGGTTCCATGAGCCGGTAGACGGCCCGGACCAGCGCGGTGTCCGGGCTGGCGATCCCGACGACGGCCAGCGCCAAAAACACGACTACCGCCCCCAGCCAGCCCACCGACGTGGTGATGTGCGTGGTGAGCACCAGCTTGCGCAGAGCGGGCGCCATCGTCGTCACCCGGCCACCCAGCCGGTCCCCCACCCGGCCGGCGGCTCGCCCAGCTCGCTTCGGATCCGGCTCGACACGGGCTGAACCACCCGCGCCCGGACCGTCTCCGCCTGCGGCGCGGGCGTCCGAGCCGCCGTCGACCGGGTGGCGCCGTGGCCGCCGGGACCGTGGCCGCCCGAACTGTGGCGGCCCGGACCGTGGCCGGTGAGCATCAAGACGACGAAGAGCAAAATCACCACCGCGGCGATGATGGCGGCCACTTTCACCCAGCGGGGCGTACCGGCGTCGCCGCCGTGGCGCTCACGTGCTTCGGCCATGACAGGTCCCTTTCAGCGGGTGGAGCGTGCGTGGACTCCGAGTTTTGCGAAACACTTTGTATACGTCAATACAGCATGTATTGATCCTTGGGTGACGTATTCTCAGGGTGTGCCGAAGCTGTGGAGCGAGACGATCGAGGCGCATCGCCACCAGGTGCACGAGGCGATCCTGCGCCATGCCTCGGCGCTCGTGGCCGAGCACGGGCTGCGGGGGGTCACCATGTCGAAGGTCGCGGAGATGACCGGCATCGGGCGGGCGACGTTGTACAAGTACTTCCCGGACGTCGAGTCGATCCTGCTCGCCTGGCACGAGCGGCAGATCACCAGCCACCTCGGCCATCTCGCCCAGGTGCGCGACCAGGCCGGCGACCCGGCGGCGGCCCTTGACGCGGTGCTGCAGGCTTATGCCCACATCACCCAGCAGGCGCGCCGGCACGGTGACGGCGCCCACGGTGACGGCGCCCTGGTGACGCTCATGCATCGCGACGAGCACGTCGCCGACGCCGAGCGGCGGCTGCACGAGCTGATCCGCGACCTGCTGGCCGACGGCGTCCGCGCCGGCGTGGTCCGCGAGGACATCCCCACCGGCGAACTGGCCGGCTACTGCCTGCACGCCGTCGCGGCGGCAGGCGAGCTGCCGTCCCAGGCCGCCGCCCGCCGCCTGGTGCAGGTCATCCGATCCGGGCTGGCGCCCCCGGCCACGTAAGGGGCGGCGGGCGCACCGGCCGCCACGAAACCCCAGGTCACCGCAGGACGTGCGCTGACCGCACCGGACAGGGCTAGCCGGTCAGCACCGATTGGACCGATTTGGTCACCACGTCGGCCGCGTCCTGTGCGGGCAGGCGTCCCGCGCGCAGCTCGTTCGCCGCTCCGTGCAGGATGTAGTGGCCGAGGCTGACCAGCCAGGTGGCGGTCAGGTCGGTGCGAAAGACGCCCTGTTCCTGGCCGCGGCCGATGAGCTCGGCCATGCGTCGCGCGGGTTCGGCGTGCAGGTCTCGCACCCGCCCCGCGGGAAGGACTCCCTCCGCCGCGCTCAGCAGCGCCGCGGATTCGGCCACGACCTCCCAGCTCGAGGCCAGCAGCCGGGTCATGGCCTCGCGGGCGTCTCCGGCCAGATCGAGGCAGGAGAGGGTCTCCTCGCCGGCCCGCAGCGCGTCCATGAGGGCGGCTTCGACAAGGTCGGCCCGGGTGCGGAAGTGACCGTACAGCGTCATCCGCCCGACGCCGGCGGCCTGGGCGATGTCATCGGTGGTCGCGTTCGGATCTGAACTCAGCAAGGCGCGCGCCGCGGACACGATGGCGACGATGTTGCGCTCGGCATCGGCACGGCGTCCGGAGCGCGCGGAAGGTGAACCCATGGCGGACAGTTTATCTCGTATGTCCATATACGGGTTATAGTGACGGCTAGTTCTCGTATATGAGAGTACGAGTTTTCTCCACGGAGCATCTGATGACCCACGAAGCAGTACGGCAGACCTCGCCCCCCGGGCCGCATCCGGCGCGGTGGCGCATCCTCGGTTTCCTCGGGGTGGCCCAGCTCATGCTGATCCTCGACGTCACCGTGGTGGCCATCGCGCTGCCGCACATCGAGACCGACCTCGGGCTCAGCCGGGAGGCGCTGACCTGGACGGTCAGCGCCTACACCCTCACCTTCGGCGGGCTGATGCTGCTCGGCGGGCGCATCACCGACCTGGTGGGAGCCAAGCGGGTGGTGCTCGCCGGACTGCTGGTGTTCACCCTCGCCTCGCTGGTCACCGGACTGGCCGGGTCCGCGGACATCCTCGTGGGCGGCCGCATCGCCCAAGGCGTCGGCGCGGCGCTGCTGTCCCCATCGGCCTTGTCGCTGGTGGTGTCCCTGTTCGACGCCGAAGAGCGGAACAAGGCCCTGGGCGTCTGGTCCGCGCTCGGCGGCACCGGCGCCGCCCTCGGCGTTCTGCTGGGCGGCCTGCTCACCGCCGGCCCCGGGTGGTCGTGGGTCTTCTACGTCAACGTGCCCATCGGGCTGGTGATCGCCGTCATGCTCGCCGTTCTGCTGCCGGCCAGGCCGCCGGTGGCCGCCGAGCGGCCCCGGCTCGACATCCTCGGCGCGCTGCTGGTCACGGCCTCCTCCGCGTCGTTGATTTACGGCCTCATCGCCGCCGGTGAGCAGGGCTGGCTGAGCGCGCTGACCGGGTGGCTCGTGCTGGCGGCCGCCGTGGGTTACGTGCTGTTCGTGCTGTGGCAGCGGCGGACCCGCTCGCCCCTGATGGATGTCCGGCTGCTGGTCCGCCGGCCGGTGGCCACCGGCGCCTTCCTCATCCTGATGGCGACGGCGCTGATGATCGCGGTGTTCTTCCTGGGCACCTTCTACTTCCAGCACGCCCTGGGATACGGCGCGCTGCAGACAGGGCTGCTGTTCCTGCCGGTGGCACTGGCGACGATGCTCGGGGCCAACCTGACCGGACGGGTGCTCGGCCGCTGGGGCGCACGCGCTCTGGCCGTGGCGAGCCTGATCGTGGCGGCGATCGGCCTGGCCGTGCCGGTGGTGACGTTGACCCCGGTCAGCGTCGTGGTCGGCGTGGCCGTCGCCGCGGCGGGAACCGGCGCGATGTTCGTCATCGCCTCGGCGACCGCGCTCGGCCAGGTGGCGCCGCACGAGGCCGGGATCGCCTCCGGCATCGTGAGCACCTTCCACGAGTTCGGCGCCTCCATCGGCGCCGCGGTCGTGTCGAGCGTCGCGGCGGCGAGCCTGATGGGGACCACGTTGACCGGCTTCACCAGCGGGTTCATCGTGGCCGCGGTCGCGGCGGCGGTCGGCGCCGTCGCCGCCGCGCTGGTGACGCCCGGCCGTTCAACGCGGCAGGGGTAAGCAGGCTCCTGCTTACCCCGGCCGTGCTCGCGAGGTCCTGAGTTTCGCGACCTCTGATCGGCGGCCGCCCCCGGCCGTGTGGGCAGAGCACCACATCGGGGGCGGGACGTCTCAGGACACGGGGGCATGGTAGGTTCCTTCAATACCCAAGGGGGGTATCGCGATGGCTCGGCCGGCGGCGGTACACCCCGCTCTTCGGCGCCGCCGGCGAGGCGGACAAGAATCCTCCCAGCGGCCCGGCCCCCGGAAGGTGGCGAACATGACTCAGGAACGGCGCCTTCGCATCGCCCTCATCGTGGTGGGAGTCGGCCTGGTCGCCGGCGTGTATCCCTTGATCAACCTGTGGCCGGCCGGTTTCCGCTGGCAGCCGGCGCAACCCGAGTACGAGCAGATGATCGCGGTGATCATGGCGGTGCTGGGGATCTTCCTGATCCGAGCCTCCCGCGACCCGTTCAACCACTTGTCCTTGATCTGGTTCACCGTGTGGTCCAGCCTGGCGCACGCCCTCCTCATGGCCGTGCACGCCGTGATGAATCTCCACGCGTGGGTCCATCTGGTCGGCGACGTTCCCGCGCTGGTGATCGTGGCCGTGGTGCTCACCGTGTTCACCCCTCGCCGACTGCCGTCACCTACCAGGGCCAGAGGGTCCACACCCTGAACGGTCCACACGCCGCGACGGTGGAGCGGGGAACCCTTCTCCGCCTCGCCGCACCCGACCAGAGCGGGCCATTCGCCCTGGTCATGTCCTGGGCGTCGAGCGCGCCGGAGGGCCGGCGGCCACCCGGCGCGATCACCCCAGCAATCGCCTCTCCTGGCCGTCGAGGCCGCACCCCATCACCACTCGTGAAGGAAGACCACTGTTGAGCACCGACCCGCACGACATCCTCACCGCCTGCACCACCCAGGAGCTACGCCAACGGCGCAGCGTCAAGTGGCGCGAATTCCCGCCGGACGTCCTGCCCCTGCGCATCGCGGAAATGGACACCCCGCTCGCCGAGCCCATCACCTCAGCACTGAGCACCGCCATCAACCGCGGCGACACCGGCTACGCGCTCGCCGGACGGCTTCCCGAGGCATTCGCCGGCTTCGCCGCGCGACACTACGGCTGGCACCCCGACGCCAGCGCCGCGCGCCTGATCCCGGACGTCATGACCGGCATCGTCGAGGCCCTCCAGATCATCACCGAGCCCGGCGATCGCATCGTCTTCAACACCCCGGGATACCCGCCCTTCTTCTACTGGATCCAGCGCATCGGCCGCCAGGTGACCCCCAGCCCGCTGGCCGACGGGCCGAACGGGCACCGGCTCGACCTGGACCGGCTGGAACGCGACTTCGCCTCCGGCGCGCGGGCGTACCTGCTGTGCAACCCGCACAACCCCACCGGCCTGGTTTTCACCCGCGAGGAGCTGGCACAGGTGGCGGCACTGGCTGAGCGCTACGACGTGCGGATCGTCTCCGACGAGATCCTCGCACCCCTCATCTACCCCGGCGGGCGGCACATCCCGTTCCCGTCCCTGGACAGCCCGTCCGCGGCCCGCTCCATCGCTCTGGTCTCGGCCTCCAAGGCCTTCAACATCGCCGGGCTCAAGGCCGCCCTGGCGGTGCCCGGGCCGGACGCGCACGCCGACGTGGCGCAGATCCACGAGGAGGTCAGCGAGGGCGCCGGCCTGTTCGGCGTCCTCGCCGCCGAAGCCGCCTTCACCCACGGCGACCTGTGGCTGCGACGTTTGATCGACGACCTGGACGACAACCGCCGCCTGCTGGCCGCCCAACTCGCCGACCGCCTGCCCCGCATCGTCTACCATCCCCCTCAGGGGGGCTATGTGGGCTGGCTCGACTGCCGCGCGCTCGGCTGGGGTGCCGACCCCGCACAGGTATTCCTCGATCACGGCAGGGTCGGACTGTCCTCTGGCCCGAGGTTCGGGCCGCCCGGGCACGGGTTCGTCCGCCTCAACTTCGCCACCGCACCGGCACGGCTCGTCGAGGCCGTCAACCGCATGGCCACCGCCCGCGATCGGGCGGATGCCGGGGCGGACGAGCAGCACGGCTGAGCAGCACGGCTGAGCAGCACGGCTGAGCATGGGCCCCTGTTGAAGGCAGAGCTACGCCACGCACGCTTTCGGCGAGGGCTGCCGTCAGTTTTCGCCGTCCTCGCCCATGACGCGATAGACGCTGGCCAGGCAGGGGTGGCGGCCCTTGTTCTGGCCGGTGAGGATGACCAACCTGGCCGCGATTTCCGGCACCGGCACACCGCGGGCGCGCAGGCTGCGGCACGCCCTGCACGGGGCTAGTGTCCTGCGCCTGAAATTCGTCAGATAAATCTGTATTTTGATGTGCATGGGGAATCCAGGTCCGTCCGTCCGCGGCAGAGATTGAGCTGACCGAGGCCGAGCGCGGTCGGCTGGCCGGCCTGTCGGCGGAGACGTCGGGGGTGGCGGTTCGCGCGAAGATCGTGCTGGCCTGCGCCGAACCAGGGATCAGTAACGCGCAGGTGGCGCGGGACCTCGGGATCGCCGTGGCCACGGTGCGCAGATGGCGCGCGGCGTTTGCCCGGGGAGGGATGGACGCCCTGCTCGATAGGCCCCGCACGGGGCGGCCCAAGGCTGCGCTGACGGTCACGTATGAGGAGCGGGTGACGCTGCAGCGGTGGGCCAGGCGGGCCAGATCGTCGCAGGTCCTGGCGATGCGCTCGAAGATCGTGCTGGGGTGTGCGGACGGTAAGGACAACAAGCAGATCGCGTCGGAATTGCGGGTGCACCCGGACACGGTGTCCAAGTGGCGTTCGCGGTTTCTGCGACTGCGACTGGACGGGCTGATCGACGAACAGCGGCCGGGGAGGCCGCCCTCGATCACCCTGGACCAGGTCGAAGAGGTCGTGGTGGCCACGTTGGAGGAAACGCCCGGGAATGCCACGCACTGGTCGCGGACCTCGATGGCCGAGCGCAGCGGGCTGAGCAGGTCGACGATCGGGCGGATCTGGCGGGACTTCGAGCTCAAGCCGCATCGGGCCGATACCTTCAAGCTGTCCAACGACCCGCTGTTCGTGGAGAAGGTGGTCGACGTCGTCGGGCTGTATCACGACCCGCCCGAGCGTGCCGTGGTGCTGTGTGTGGATGAGAAATCGCAGATCCAGGCTCTGGACCGGTCTCAGCCGGTGCTGCCGATGATGCCGGGGATGCCGAGCGGCGAACGCATGATTACGTGCGGAACGGGATCACCAGCCTGTTCGCCGCGTTCAACGTCGCCGATGGCACCGTCATCGGTGAGTTGCACCGCCAGCACCGCGCCGCCGAGTTCAAGAAGTTCCTGATCACCATCGATAAGACGGTGCCGGGCGAGCTGGACGTTCATCTGATCTGTGACAACTACGGCACCCACAAGACTCCGGCGATCAAGGCGTGGCTGGCCCGTCATCCGCGCTTCCACATGCACTTCACCCCGACCGTATCCTCGTGGATCAACCAGGTCGAGCGCTGGTTCCTACCTCACCGGCCAGTTGATCCGCCGAGGGGCGCACAAGAGCGTCCGGGCTCTGGAGACGGACATCCGCGCCTGGATGGAGCAGTGGAACACCCGCCCGAAGCCGTTCGTGTGGACCCTCAAGGGGGTGTTCACGAGTGGGCCTGACCTGGCTAGTGCTGGAGCTCTGAAGATCGCTTCCCGGATCCTGGTTGATCGTTTCCCAGGGTTTTCCTCTGCGGGCAGGTGTCGGCCTGCAGGTTCACGTGCAGAGGTGTGTACGGGGATATGCAGGCCGTGGCCTTGGGGGTGCCCGGCCGGGCACCCCCAAGGTCAGTGCTCGGTACGGAGTTCGGCGTCGACCTGGAGGACGGCCCGACCTGCTGGGGAGGTCCAAGTTGCCGGCGAGTTCGGCCAGCAACGGTCGGGTGGTGGTCAGCACCGCGCCAGCGCGTTCCATGCGACGCAGCGCCATGTCGTCCGAGACCGGGCTGAGCGAGCCGGACGCGTCGACCACGACCTGGACCTCATAGCTGTCGGCGATCGCGCTCAGGACGGGGACGACCACGCACACGTCGGTGGTCACCCCGGCGATGACGCGGTGCTCCCGCTTGAGATGGACGTGAACGACAAGCCCGCGGTCACGGAGACCGTACGGCGGGCAAAGGAGCACTTCGGCCGGCCCGACGTCATCGTGAACAACGCCGGCTACGCCCAGATCGACGCGATCGAGGAACTGACCGAGCGGCAGCTGCGCGACCAGATGGAAACCAACGTGTTCGGCGCGGTGTGGGTGATCCAGGCCGCGCTGCCGTACCTGCGCGAGCAGGCTTCGGGGCACATCGTCCAGCTGTCGTCGGCGGTCGGGCTCGTCGCTTTGCCGCTCGGCGGCGCGTACTCGGCCTCCAAGTGGGCGCTGAACGAGTCCCTCGCCCAGGAGGTGGCCGGTTTCGGCATCAAGGTGACCGTGATCGAGCCCGGTGGTTTCGCCACCCGGTCCGGCCAGAACCCCGACCCGCTCAACAACAGTTTCATGGCCGAGCCCGACTCGGCCTACGACGGCCTGCGCCGCCGACTGGCGGGGATCGCGGGCAGCCAGCCCGCCGGCGACCCGGCCGCCGCGGCCCAGGCGCTGCTCAAGCTCGCCGACATGGACAAGCTGCCGCTGCGGGTTCTCTTCGGCCAGGGCTTCTACCCGATGATCAAGCATGCCTACGCCGACCGCCTCCAGCCCTGAGCCGACTGGCAGGACCTCTCGGCCCAGGCACACGGCGACCTCGACCCCCGATAACTCCTATCCACGTTTCGAAAGGATCACTCAATGTCCATCCCGCTCCTGCTCGCGGACTACGGCATCGGCTCCGGACGTACGCTGCCCAGCGTGGCCGTCGTGCTGGGACTGATCAGCAGGGTCGTCGGCGGCCTGGCCAGGGCCCGCTGGACGAGCAGTACCGGCGCCGTCACCGCTCTCGCGCTCGGCCTGATCAGCGGGGTCATCGGCGCCCTGCACGCGGCCAACTCCGCCGGCGGCTTCGGCACCGGCAACGGCCTGGCCGGCGCCATCTTCGCCATGCTGCTCGGCCTGACCGGCATAATCCTGGGCGGCCTGACCTGGTCCCGCTCCCGCCCCACCACCTGACCCAGCCACGGGAAACGCGGCTCTTGTGCGGGGAACCCGGAAGAGGAGGGCCAGGCTGGCCAGGTGGAGGAGGAGAATGGTGAGGCCGGTGGTCGATACCGCGGGCACGTGCCACCAGGGTGTGATGATTCCCGTACCCACGTAATTGTGGAAATAGCTTGTGTCGCTGTGATGCACGGCAGAGTCCAGTAAAGCCCACGCGTAGGGAAATCCGATGGGACCGGCGAGCAAACCGGCCGCCAGCCGTTCACGGGCGTGGTGCCGCCAAAGGATCACGCCCGCCACCACGACAGGGCTCGCGGTGATCCCGAAAAACACCACGTGGACCTCCATGTCCTGGAGGAAGAGCCCGGGGAGGAAGTCGGGTTCGCCGCGTTCGATGGCCAGACCGACCACGGCGCCGGGATAGTTCGCTACGGCGTAGACCAGCAACAACGCCGGGGTGAGCAGCATCAGCAAGGCCGCCTGGCGGAGCGGGCTCATCCACAGGGGTGGGGAGCCCGCCCCGGCGGGCCGCTTCTGGTGGGCGGTCCACCATTCCACTCCGTGCCTACCGGTCAGCAGAATGAGACCCCATATCTGTGCGACCGCACCGGCCAGGACCAGGACCCCGCGGAGCGGGGCATACCAACCGGGCAGCTCCAGATGGATGCTGTGAACCATCTCCCCGCCGTCGTACACGATCAGGGTTCCCGACGGCTCCATGACGAATACCTGCCAGAGCATGGCCACATAGACAGCGGTCAACCCGGTGGCGACCGCGAACAGAAACGTGGGCCGGCGCGTGCCACGCCGTACCTTCCATGCCAGCACCCCGAACACGACGGTGGCCACCGCGGTGAATATGTCGAGGCTGATTGATTGGTCGCGGAACTCCTTATCGGATTGGCTCGCCGCAGAACGCCACATCGCCGCCGAGATCTCCTGCGGATTCTCGTCGTACGGCAAACTCAGTGAGCTCTGCGCCTGGGCGAGCAACATGATCAGCACCAGCGCGATCCCGGCCGGGGCCGGGGAAAGCATCAAGGCGGCCGCTTTCCTGATCCTTCTGGGGATGGCCTCCATGTGATCTCCGACGCACCGGAACTCCGCGACGTTCCCAGGATTCCCTGCTCTGGCCGCCCGCTCTCTTGCGGGCACACATTCGGGCCAGGTGGTTGTTTGCCTAGACTCGCAGGGGGCAACGGCGGGCTTGACGCGGAACAGGGCGCCGAAATCCCCGTAAGCTCGCGCTGCTTGGCGAGGGCGGCTTCACCGGCCGCTTCGTCGGCGACTGGCGCCGAGGCACACCAGTGGCGGAACCGGAGACCTCTCCCGACGCCCTCGTCCCCTGGTAGGAAACACCGGGCTGGACGGCTACCGCCGCGGCTAAGCCTTGAGCCTCGACGACCACCCCCCTCCCTGACCACGCCGCCGGCGAGCCCTCGACCGGCACGCGTCCGAGCAATAGCGGCGCCGTCCCGACGACTCCACCGGCAAACGAGCTCGACACACCACGCACCGCCGCGCAGCACCCACAAACGGGATGTCCCCAACCACGCGGCCAGACGAACTATCCCCCGATGGTTGTCCGTGGCCATGTAAAAGTGGGTCTGGCCCACTTTTCGTGATGAGCCGTACTTCCAAGATCACGATTATGTTGAGCCGGATGCAGGCCGGTACCAGTGCCGGGACGCTGCTCTGTGTCGATCATGGAGCTGCCGGCGGTCGTGTTCCCGCACCTTGCCACCGTTCGCATCGAGTGGGTGCATCGGGTGGGCGCGACCATACGGGTGAAGGCCACCACGACGGAGCCGAGTGGCCAATGCCCAGCCTGTGGATGTGATTCCGTGCGGGTTCATAGCCGCTATGAGCGGTGCCTGTCGGATCTGCCGGTGGCCGGGCAGGAGGTGCTGCTCCAGGTGCGGGTGCGCCGCTTCTTCTGCGACAACACCGCCTGTGCCAAGCGGACCTTCGCCGAGCAGGTGCCCGGCCTGACCAGCAGGCACGGCCGGCGCGCGGCAGGGCTGTCATCCATGCTGCGCACGGTGGCGCTGGCGTTGGGCGGTCGCCCCGGTGCCCGTCATGCCGCCCGCTTGGCCTGTGCGGTGGGTCGTTCGACGCTGCTGCGGCTGTTGCGGAGCTTGCCGGACCCACAGGTGTCGACCCCGCGGGTGCTGGGGGTCGATGAGTTCGCCTGGCGCAAGGGCCACACCTACGGAACGGTGCTGGTGGACGTGGAAGGTGGTCATGTGGTCGAGGTGTTGCCGGATCGATCGGCGGACTCCTTCGCCGTCTGGCTGGAGACTCATCCTGGAGTGGAGGTGATCTGCCGGGACCGGGCCGGCTGCTATGCCGAAGGCGCTCAACGTGGCGCCCCGCTGGCGGTGCAGGTCGCTGATCGCTGGCATTTGCTCCACAACCTGTCCGGCGTGGTCCAGCGGGCGGTGTCCCGGCACCGCACGCGCCTGCGCGACCCTGACATGCCCGAGGCCGCGGCACCTTCTGCCGCGCCGGAGCCGACCCGCGAGGAAGGAGCCTCGGCAGCCCGCATCAGGTCGTGGCACACCGAGATACACCAGGCGCTCGCCCAGGGGATGACCATCACTCATATCGGCCGGGAGTTGCGGCTAGATCGCAAGACCGTGCGACGCTATGCCACCGCCACCAGCGCCGACGACCTGATCAGCGACGAACGTGCACCACGCCGGACGATCCTCGATGCCTACCTTCCCTACCTGCACGAACGCTGGGAGGAGGGCTGCCGCAGCACCGATCAACTCCTGGCCGAACTGCGCGAGCGCGGCTATCTGGGCAGCGCCCGCACGCTCCGACGCCTCACCGCCAAGCTGCGCACAACAAACATCAAACCGGCGCCTCCTCCCGCGCCCAAGATCCGGGAGGTCACCGGCTGGATCGTCCAGCCGCCCAGCAAGGTCGCCGCCGAAGACCTGGCCACACTCGAGCAGATCACCGCCCGCTGCCCGGAACTCGCCTCGATTACCGAGCTGACGCGCCAGTTCGCCGAGATGCTCGTTCACCGTCGCGGTGAGCAGGATTTGGAAGGCTGGGCTGCGCGAGCGGAGGCCAGCCCTGCACGTGAACTGCGAGACTTCGTCGTCGGCCTTCGTCGTGACTGGGCGGCGGTCAAGGCCGGGCTTACCCTGCCCTACAGTTCCGGGGTCGTGGAGGGCAACGTGAACCGCATCAAGATGATCAAACGGATCATGTACGGGCGAGCCAACCCCGACCTCCTCCGCATCCGCGTCCTGCACGGCTACTGATCACGAAAAGTGGGCCAGACCCACACGCACTTGGCCATTGACAATGGTTTCGACAGTTCGCACAACGTGATCCGCTGCCGCTCAAGCAGAATTGCTCGCCGTCTCCATTGGGGAAGCATGAAGCCCCATGGACGACGAAGGCGGTTCCGCAGAGCGTTTCACCGTGTCGATCGGCCTCCACGTGGTTTCGACACTGAGAAAGGGGGACCGATTGTCGTCCTTGCTGGGACCACTTAACGATCACTTGGCCGTGATCTGAAGGCGGGTTGTGGTCCCACTCCGATACGTGGCGTCCAGCGGGTAGCGATCCTGGGAAGGCCCCGTGGATTCCGCATCACGATCATGATCACAAGTGATCAGAGGGTTGAGACCGGTCATCGTCGCGTCTGACCGTGGTGCGCGATCAATGGCAGAACAACCTGGTCGACGATCTCGGCGAGCGCGTCTTCGGAGAGGGGGCGCTGTCTGAGAAGCGTCTCCGCGGCCACGAGCGCGAAGGGCAGCATGGCGACTCGGGCCGGAAGTCGAGCCTCGTCGAGCTCGCTGCGCAGGACGGCACGTTCGAGCATGGCATCCATCTCAGGCTTGCCGGCCTGGCTGACGCGGTCATGCAGATAACTGGTGAGATCGCTGTCGTTGGCCCGGCCGTCGCCGATCACCTGCAGGATCGGGACGAGTTCGGTCGTGCGCGTACTGACCTGACGTAGCTGGCTCAACAGGTCAGTGCGCAGGGAACCGGTGTCGGGAACGGGCGGCGGCAGAGGTGGCGCCTGATGGCGGAGGGCGGCCAAGACCAGGTCGCGGCGGTGTGGCCACCGGCGGTAGAGCACTGTCCTGCTGGTCCGGGCGCGCGCCGCCACGGCATCGTAGGTGAGCTCGTGGTAGCCGACGGCGCGCAACTCCTGCCAAACCGCATCGAGCAGGGCGGCCTCGAGTTCGGCACCCCGTCGACGCCTGCCCGGAGTGGGGTCGCTCGCATCTCGATTAGACACATCATGTATCTTAACATTCATCATAAGATACAAACTGAACCTTATGGAGGATTCATGCGCGGCAAAGGCGTGCAGTACGACACCGGCACCTTCCCCAACGGCGACACCACCCGCAGTATCTTCGACCCTGCGACGGTGGCACGCGAGATGCGCGTCATCGCCGATGACCTGCACTGCACCACCGTTCGCATCACCGGCGGAGACCCCGAACGACTCACCGTCGCAGCCCGGTACGCCGCCGAGGCCGGGCTGGAGGTATGGTTCTCACCCTTCCCCTGCGAACTGACCGAGCAGGAGTTGCTCCCCTACTTCGACGACTGCGCCGACCGCGCCGAGGCACTGCGCCGCGACGGCGCCCGCGTGGTGTTCGTCACCGGATGCGAGCTGAGCCTCTTCGCCCGCGGTTACCTCCCCGGCGACACCTTCAACGACCGCATGGAAACCATGCGCGCCGCGCCGCCGGTACGAGCCGCGGCCCTCGCCGCGATCCCCGAACGCGTCAACGCCTTCCTCTCCCGCGTCGTGGCCTCCGTCCGCCCTCGCTTCGGCGGCCCGATCAGCTACGCCTCGATCCCCATCGAGCACATCGACTGGACCCCCTTTGACATCGTCGGCGTCGACGCCTACCGCAACCAGTACAACGCCGCCACCTTCCGCGAAGACCTGCGCCAGTACTTCACACACGGCAAGCCGGTCGCCGTCACCGAGGCGGGCTGCTGCACCTTCCGCGGCGCAGGCGACTGGGGCGCGGGCGGCTGGACGGTAATCGAAGAGGGCGGCACCGTCAAGCCCGGCACCATACGTGATGAGGACGAGCAGGTCCGCTACATGAACGACCTGCTGCCCATTTTCGAAGCGGAAGGCTTCGACACCATCTTCTGGTTCAGCTTCGCCGGATTCGAACTGCCGCACCGCCCCGACCCCCGCCATGACCTCGACCTCGGTTCATACGGTATCGTCAGGATGCTCGACGGCGCCCAAGGCCACACCTACCCCGGCATGCCCTGGGAGCCGAAGCAAGCCTTCCACGCCCTCGCTCGCCACTACGAAGATCGCTAACAGGCTGGCGGTGGCTCGACGAGCTGGCCCCCCTCCCGACAGCCACAAGGAAATGCAGGTGGGAAAAGTCTTAGGAGGAATCCGGAGGCCCCTTTCTCATGTCCGGAAGTCGATGGGAGCCAATCGGGGAGCCATCTCACTCGGACTCTCTACCCGTGTCGGCTGTCGCCGAAGATGGTGTTCATCGTGTGGGCACCTTTGGTGATCACTGGCCGTAGCTGGTGCCGGTAGACCGCTTCGGTGACGCTGGTGCCTGCGTGCCCGACGAGATCGGCGATGGTCTCGATGGGTATGCCTTGGTCACTCATGATGGAGACGAACGAGTGACGTACGTCGCCGGCTGCGCCGGTTCGAGGTCGAGGGCCTGGACGGGTTCGGGGATCGGCCGGGGGCGGGCCGGCCCGCCGCGGATCACGCAGGAGGAGCGGTCGCAGCTGATCGCTCTTGTAGAAGGCGTGGATCACAGGGAATAGCGGTGATCAACCCACCCTGGCGGCCTCATGGGGTGGGCCATGCGTGCCTGTGCGGTCCAGTTCGCCGCTGGTGAGCGGGTGATCGGCGGAGAAGCCGAGCCGGTCGTACATCCGCCGAACCCCTAAGGGTGGAACCGGTCAGGACCAGGGACCGTCCCCGATCCGCGGCGCTTCGGGCGTTGGGAGGATAGCGGGAGCGGAGGAACAGGCCCTGCGTACCGATCAACAATGAATGAGAGCTTTTGCATGCGTTTGGTCCTCGTACTCTCGCTGGTGCTGGCCGTGCTCGCCCCCGTGGCGGCGCCCGCTTCCGCGGTCGTACCCGATGGCTTCGATCCCGCGAAGGTGGACGCGTTCGTCACCGGCTACCTCGACCGCCACGGCCTGCCGGGTGCGGCCGTCGCCGTGGTGCGGGACGGCGAGATCGTCCACGAGGCGGGGTACGGCGAGGACTCCGATGGCGGCCGGCTCACCGAGAACACCAGGCTGCGCATCGGATCCGTCTCCAAGTCGTTCACGGCCTTCGCCGTACTGCGGCTCGTGGACGAGGGCCGGGTCGAGCTCGACGCCCCCGTCAAGCGGTACCTGCCCGACTTCGCGCCCAGCGGAGTCATCACCGTCCGCCACCTGCTGTCCCACACCTCGGGGCTGCCCAACCCCGTCATCGTCGGCCCTGCCCGGTCGCTGGAGGAAGGCGCGGATAGGATCGGGAACTGGAGCCTGTCCACAAAGCCCGGCACCTCCTACGCCTACAGCAACGCCAACTACTGGCTGGCGGCACGCGTCGTCGAGCAGGTCAGCGGCCAGGACTTCAACGCGTACCTGGCCGACCAGGTCTTCGCCCCCCTCGGCATGAACGACACCGTCAACACCACCACCACGCGCGATCCGGTCAGCGAGCTGGCCCCAGGACACGTCACCGCGTACGGCACGGCGCTCGCCATCCCCGAGGCCGAGGCGATGAACAGCGGATCCGGCGGCGTGGTCAGCACCTCCCACGACATGGCGGCGTGGCTCGCGACCCAGCAGCGAGGCGGCCTTGGCCCCGATGGCCGGCGCCTGCTCTCAGCGAAGCTGATCCAGGACTCCCACACGCCCCAGCCCAGCGCGAACCGGGCCGGACTGGGCTGGCGGCGCAGCGGCGCGGGGATCGTACCCGAGAGGATTTCGCACAGCGGAGTGGTCTCCGGCTTCAACGCCCAGCAGGACCTGATCCCCGGCAGCGGCTACGGCGTGGTGGTGCTGCTGAACAGCTTCACCCCATCCGCGGAGCAGGCCTACGCCATCAGCTCCGGCATCATCGACGTGACCGAGGGGCGCACACCCGACCCCGGCACGCCGACGGCGACCCTGATCGACCTGTTCCTCGGCGCGCTCACGCTCGTGGGCCTGGCCCTGGGCATCCTCGGCCTGCGCCGCGCACCGCGCTGGGCCGCACGGCGCACCGACCGTCCCGCCTGGAGGTTCGCCCTGCGGCTCCTCCCCCAGCTCATCGCACCGGCGGCGGCCGTGTTCGTGTTCCTCGTCGTCCCCACGCTGCAGGACAACAGCTTCACCCCTGCGGACGTGTTCAACCTGTTCCCCGCCCTCACGGCGCTGATGCTCGCCCTCGCGATCGTCGGAGCGGGCCTGGCCACCGCGCGGGTGACCGCGCGGATCCGCCCCACCGCACGGCCACGGTAGTCCGGCCCGTACGGCGGGCACCTCCGCAGAGTCTCCACGCTGGTACGCCCGCAGCCTCATCTGCCGTCAAACGCTCCAACAGCGATGCCATGCCCGCCTCCGATCTCGGCGACCACACTCACCCGGCCTGCAAACTCTGCGACTGCAAACTGTCGCAGAGTGCTTGCAAAGGGTAACTGTAGAGGGCGGAGAAGACTGATCCGCAAAATCCGCAGCGCAAAGCAGGCCCTAGGGCCTGTTTCAAAAGCTGGGGCAGAGCCACTCGTTGATCGCGGCGATGTAAACCGTGGCTTCATACCGCACGGCGAGCTTGTCGAACCGGGTAGCCACCGCCCGGTTGCGTTTGAGGCGGCCGATCCCGCACTCCACGGCGTGACGCTGCTTGTACACCTGAAGGTCGAAGGTCGGTGGCCGTCCGCCCTTCGACCCCTTCTTACGCCGGTTGGCCGCCTGATCGATCTTGATGGGGATGGTGGCCTTGATCCCGCGGCTGCGCAGGTGTTCCCGGTTGGCCGCAGAGGCATACGCCTTGTCGGCCAGAACCCGGTCGGGGCGGGTACGCGGCCGGCCACCACCCAGACGAGGCACCCGAATGCCGCCCAGCACCATGGTGAACTGCGGACTGTCGCCCCGCTGCCCGGCACTCAGCACGATCGACAGCGGCTTTTGACCTTGCTCGCAGGCCAGATGCAGCTTCGTGGTCAACCCACCGCGCGAGCGGCCCAGCCCATGATCGGCAGGCTCGGTCTGCACCCCACCCGGTGACTCCCGCTGCAGATCCCCCTTTTGCGGGCACCGGCGGCGTGTTGGTGCGCCCGCACGATCGTGGCGTCTACGCTGACGTCCCAGGTGATCAACCCGGCAGCGTCCGCCCGGGCCTGCAGCGCGGTCAGGATCCGCGGCCAGACACCGGCGCGCTGCCAGCGTCGGAACAGGCCGTAGACCGTCTGCCAGGGGCCGTACTGCGGTGGCACATCCCGCCATGGCGCCCCCACCCGGACCCGCCACCTGATGCCGTCGATGAGCTGCCGTTTGCTCCAGACCGGCGGGCGTCCCGATGTTCGTCCCTTGGGCAGCAGCGGTTTCAGCAGCGCCCATTGCGCGTCGGTCAGATCCGCCCGTCCCGTCACCGGCATGGTGGCCATGAGATTCCCGTCAGCCGGCAAGGCGACGCGTCGCGTCTCGCTGGTCTCGCCGTGGCCCAACGATGCAGACACACCCGCGCTACTGCTTGTCGGTCGTTGGATCACCCTCGGTCGCCCGCGGGCGCGGGGTCTGTTCCGGCTGCAGGTTTTCTGCCCTTGTCGGGGGTGGGAAGGTTGCGTTTACTGATGAGGATCAGCACGGCAGCCATGGTGATGGCGGCCAGTCCTGCGGAGCAGTAGAGCACGGCTGATGCTCCGGAGGCGATGGCGGTCGCCAGGGTATGATTGACGGCTGTCTTGGTCTCCGGGGGTGTGAGTTCCATGATGCGTTGGATGTCGCCGTTCGCGGCGGCGGCGAGGATGGCATCGCGTGGCCCATCCGGAAGGGCCGAGTCGGTGGCGACGGCACCGGCTATTCGGGTCTGGTAGACGATGCCGAGGACGGCGGTGCCGATGCCGGCGCCGATCGACGCGAGGCTGGTGATCATTCCGGCGACCATGCCGGCTCGGTCCTTGTCCGTGACGTTCATGGCGACGGCCATGACCGGTGCACCTGCGATACCGCCGCCGATGCCCCAGATGAGGAGGGGGAGGGTCAGTAGCCACGGCTGGATCGTGGGGGTGAAGGCTAACGCCAGCAGGGTGGCGCCCACCGCTTTGCAGGCGTATCCGGTCGCGATGACGTAGCCGGAGGGGAACCGGCTCAGCAGTTTCCCGCCCAGTATGCCCGCCGCCATCTGGGCGAGGAATACGGGCGTCAGCAGCAGGCCGCTCTGTGTGGGGCTCAGGTGCAACGAACCTTGGAAGTACTGGACGAAGTAGACGGTCCCGCCGATGGTGAGGACGCGGGACATGAAGACCGCGAGGGCGGCACCGGTGAAGGCGGGCTTGCGGAACAGCTTGACGTCCAGGATCGACGCGTCGGCCCGGGATTCGAGGCGGAGAAAGACGGTGAACAGGATCACCGCGACGGTGAACTGGGCCAGCGTCGTCGCCGAGCCCCAGCTCTGTTGCTCGCCACGAAGCAGTGCGAAGGTGGCCAAGGCGAGTGCGGTGATCAGCAGTACGGCGCCGGCCCAGTCGGTTCGGCCCCGCTTATGCCCGGCCGGGGCGTCGGCGGGAAGCGTCCGGAGTCCGATCAACAGGGCTGCCACACCAATCGGTACGTTGATCAGGAAGATCGCGCGCCAGCTCAGCGCGTCGACGAGCACGCCGCCCAGCAGCGGGGCGATCAGGCTCGCCGCGGTCGCTGCGGTTCCCCAGGTCGAGATCGCCATGTTGCGTCGCTTTCCCTCGAACTGATGTGACAGCAGGGGCAGCGCGTTGACCATCAGGATGGCGCCGCCGATGCCCTGCAAGGCACGGGCGAGGTCGAGCAGCACGGTGTTCGGGGCTACGCCGCAGGCGATCGATGCGATTGTGAACACGATGATGCCGAGCAGGTACATGCGGCGCCGGCCCATCCGGTCGGACAAGCTCCCGGCGACCTGGGTCACCGCTCCCATCGTGATCATGTAGCCGACGATCACCCACTGAACGCTGGCGAGGGTTCCGCCGAGTTCGGCTTGGATCTCGGGCAGGCCGATGGTCACGATCGTCATGTCGATCACGACCAGCGCTGTCCCGGCAATGACCAAGCCGAGGATCGCCCGTGCACGGCCGGCCTGCGCGGGGTTGATGGTTTCCGAGGGGTTCACGCGAGGACCTCACGCGTTTCCGTATTGGTAAGGTCACCTTAGTTAGAGTGGCGTAGCGTTCCATTAAAGTCAACGGTGCGTGAAGTTTAAGGTTTGGCTAAGATCGGACGGTGCCCCGCCAATCCGACGACGCCAACATCGACGGCCCACGCCGTCGTCGGCGTTCGCCCACCCGCAAGGGCCGCCCGACGCTGACGAAGGACCTGATCAGTCAGGCGATGCTCAACCTGGCCGGTGTGCACGGATTCCGGGCGGTGACCATGCGCCTGCTCGCCGACCACCTCGGCGTGACGGTCCGGGCGCTGTACAACTACGTCGATGACCGTCAGGAGATCGTCGACCGTGCGTCACAGCTGTTCGCGGCAGAATGGCCGGTGCCTCGCCTAGATCCGCAAGCGTGGGAACATAGCATCGCCGAGTACGGGACTGCGCTTCGTGCGGCCTACCGGCGCTACCCCCGCGCCTTGCTGGTCTCACTGGATGAGCAGATCCGGGATCCCGCCGTCCATCCAGACCGGCTCACTCACACCGACGCGCTCCTCGGAATGTTGCGGACGATCGGGCTGAGCGTCACCGAGGCCCAGATCGTGCACCGTGACCTCACCATACGAGTGTTCGGATTCGTGCTCCTCATGGACTACCGCCATGACCTGGGCTACCCGGTCATGGACAACACTCCCGTACCGCCGCATTGGTTGGCGGCGCATCCCCACTTGGCCGTCCCACACCTGCGAGAAGCGGTCGCCGCCGCTCCACTGATGAGCGTCGACGAAGCGTTCGACCACACCATGTACGGGCTGATCATCACTGTGCGAGATCTCCTGGCCGCCGCACAGGACGCCCGCTAGCTGGTCGGATAGCCACGACAACGTGTAGGCAACCCCTGCCACACGCTCGGAGCACACACGGTTGACGTGCTGGTATCGAACAGGTTGCCCTCGGACGGGCAGCCGTTCGCGAGCTGGCCATTCGCGACCTCGGCTCCCTTACGGCCGCCTGGCCCTACGCCACGAAGGACACCATCGACCGCGCCGCGATAAATACCTCGCTCGCTCCACCAACTTATGAAACAGGCCCCTAGATCGCCGATGCGGAGGTCTTTGGCGTGCCCGCCAGCGCGGGCCAGCGCTCGCCCGCATCCGCACCCGCCTCGTAATGCATCGCGAGGTTCGGTCAAGTACAAGGTGTAAGCACTGTTGAATGAAGGGAGCCCAGCTCGTGCGGCCCGACCAGGAGGAACCGGCGGACCCGTTAACACGGACGCAGGCTTTCGAAGACTTCTACCTGCGCCACTTCGACATGATGACGCGGTTCGTCGCACGGCGGATAGCCAACCCGCACACGGTGGCCGACCTCACGGCGGAGATATTCCTTGCGGCGCTGCACTCCCGGCGCACCTACCGGCCAGGACGAGGCAGCGAGACCGGATGGCTGTACGGGGTGGCGCGCAACGTGCTGTTGCCCAACGACGCCGCAGCGAGCGCGAGGCGCGCGCCGTCGAACGGATCGTCGCGCGCCGGCTGCTGGACGGCGACGATATCGCCGACCTTACCGACCCGCATCGACGCCGAAGAGCCCGCCCGTCGTGCACTGTCGGCCATGGCCGACCTGCCGGAGGGGGAACGGGCGTTGCTCGAGCTCGTGGTCATCGACCAGCTGACGGTGGCAGAGGCGGCCCAGGCCCTGAACCTCTGGGTCGGGACGGCCAGAGTCCGGCTGCATCGTACCCGCCGGACTCTCCGGAAGGTGCCCGGCGTAGCGGCGGCTCTCGTGACGGAAGGACTGTGATGGCGGTGTCGTTCAAGGACAAGTTGCTCGAAGAACTGCGCGCGGAGGCCGCCACGGTCTCGTGGCAAGCCCGTCCGGCACGTCGGCCTGCACGCCAACTGGTGGCCATGGCAGGGCTGGCCGCCGCAGTGGCGGTCGCCGTACCGCTGACGTCGGAAACGCCGGCGTTCGCTGTCGTCAAGAATCCCGACGGGACCGTCACCGTGCGGATCAACGAGTTCGTCAGGCCCAAGGACCTGGAGAAAAGGCTGAGAGAGGAAGGCGTACCAGCGGTGATCGACTATGTCCCCTACGGCCAGACCTGCCGCCAACCCCGGGGTCAGAACGTGCCCCAGCCAGACCGGATACCCCTGAGACACGCCGAGGACTCGAGTGACTTCTGGATCGACCCAAAGGATTTCGGGTCGGACGAGACGCTCGTCGTCCAGATGCATTCCGCCAACGGCGACGTGGCGAAGAGCAACGGAGGCAGCGTCTCGGTCATCCGCGGACCGGTGGCACCTTGCGAACTCGTTCCAGCCCAGCTCAGCGGCGTAGACCGCGAGTGATTCAGCTCAAGGCACCCGATCACGTACGGGCAGACGCGGCCAATGACCGACCGCGACATCCTAAGCGCATTTGGCCCTGACTCCGGGAAACGATCAATCCGACTCCGGGAAACGATCTTCTGAGTGTCTGTCCCATCCCAGGCCAGCCTGACTCGTGAACGCCCCAGCCAGCCGCACGACTCCTACAGCCTCTGCCCACCACGCTGCCGGGGGATTTCCCATGCCCCGACACGTCCTAACCCCGGCAACCCACAGTGACCGATCTACAAGATCCATTCGGGTTCAAAGACAGGCTCTGAAGACGGGCCACGTGGTGGGCGCCATCGGCGAGGTGTACGTGGACGGCAAGCGGGTCGGGAGGGGATCGGCCGGGTCCCGCCTGCTCGACGGCAAGGGCGGCGCGATCCCGTCGACCGCCCGCTACCGGATCGGCTCGCAGACCAAGACCATGACCGCCGCCGTGGCGCTGCAGCTGGTCAAGGAAGGCAAGCTGCGCCTGGACGACAAACTCAGTGAGGTCCTGCCGCAGGTGGCGGACAAGGACCTGGTGGAGCGGGCCGACGAGATCACGGTACGCAATCTGATTCAGCTGACCTCGGGCATCCCCGACTACATCGGCCCGGCCACTTCCGACCCCACCCGTAACTACCGCCCGGCCGACCTGCTGGCGGCCTCGCGCAAGAACGCCCGGCCCGTGGAGGTCGGGACCTTCAACTACTCCAACACCAACTACATCCTGCTCGGCATGATCGTCGAGAAACTGTCCGGAAGGTCGCTGGCGGCCGAACTCAACCGCAGGCTCTTCGCCCCGCTCGGCATGCGCCAGACCTACCTGCCCACGAAGGCGTCCGAGGGCATCAAGGGCCCGCACGGGCACGGCTACGCCCCGGACGAGACGGGCACGATGCGCGATGTCGACAAGATCAACGCCACCACCATGCTCGGCGCCGGCGGCGTGATCTCCACCGCGCGTGAGATGAGCGTCTTCCAGCGCGCCTTCCGCCAGGGCAAGATACTGCCGGCCTCCCTAACCAAGGTGATCACCGACCCGCCGCCCGGCCAGCCGGCGCAGCCAGGGGGCGGCCCGTGCGCCGGCAAGCCCGAGTTCGCCCCGGGTGGCGGAGGCAGCGCCCCCGGCTTCACCGCCGCGACCCTCACCTCCTCCGACGGCCGCCTGCAGTTCGCCGTGTCCCTGACCCTGGCCATGGACGACGCCGAGCGCGGCGCCGTGCCGCCGCGCATCACCAACGCCCTCAAATCGCTGTTCTGCCCCACGAAGTGATCACCTCAGCCGCACATGGCGAGCGTGATCTGACCGCGATCGCCACGTGCGACTGGAGCATCGAGAACCTCTCCGCGGCGCACGGCAGATCATCACGTGACCCGCCCGCGCACCTTCCTGCACCTTTCCGCCCCTCAAGGGAGTTGTTCGTTGAAGAACTTGTCCGTCGCCGCCGCGACCGCGGCAGCCCTGCTGCTGGCCCCCGCCTCGCCCGCGACGGCCGCCGGCGCCACCGCGATCGGCGACGTCCAGCAGGCCATGGAGAGTCTGGCCGAGACGCCCGGCGTGGTGGGCGCCATCGGCGGCGCGTACATGGACGGCAAGCCCGCCGGCCGTGGCACCGCCGGGTCGCGGCTGCTCAACGGCAAAGGCGGCACGATCCCAGCGGACTCCCGGTTCCGCATCGGCTCGCAATCCAAGACGATGGTGGCCACCGTGCTCCTCCAACTCGTCGAGGAGGACAGGCTCGCCCTGGATGACAAGCTCGCCGACCTGCTGCCCGAGGTGGCCGCCGACGGGCTGGTGGAACGGGCCCACGAGATCACCGTCCAGCAGCTGGTCCAGCACACCTCCGGCATCCCGGACTGGTTCCACCGGAGCGGCTCGACCGCCCCGGCGTTCGACGTCTTCGACTTCACCACCTCCTACCGGCCCATCGACATCGTGAAGATGACGCGGGGCCGGCCGCGCACCGGCGAGCCGGGCGAGACCTACACCTACTCCAACACCAACTACACCCTCATAGGCATGATCATCGAGAAGGTGACCGGGCACACCCTGGCCCGCGAGCTCGACCGGCGTCTCTTCCGCCCGCTCGGCATGACCGGGACCTACCAGGCCACCAAGCCCCCGCAGGGCATCAAGGGCCCGCACGGGCACGGCTACCACCCCGACTCCACCGGCACCCTGCGCGACGTGCACCGCTTCAACGCCAGCTGGGGCAACGGCGCCGGCGGCGTCGTCTCGACCACGCAGGACGTCAGCACCTTCCGGCAGGCCTTCAACCAGGGCAGGCTGCTGCCGCCGTCGCTGCAGGAGGTCCTCACCGGTGGCAGCGCACAGCAGGGCACGGGCTTGTGCGGAGGAAAGCTGAAAGGCCAGATGCTCGGCGGCTCGGCGCCCGGCCTCACCACACTGACCTTCGCCTCGACCGACGGCCGGCAGCAGTTCGCCATCTCCATCACGCGGAGCAGCGCCGACGACAACGCCATCGTCCCCGCGATGATCAAAACCGTCGAAGCCGTCCTCTGCCCGACGGCTTGAAGCCCTACCCCACGGTTTGAAGCCCCGGCCCGACGGTTTGAAGCCCGGCTCGGCGCGTCCGGCCTGGTAGGCGCAGCACCGGCGCCAACTCGTCGGCCAGGTCCGGGAAGGCGGCGAGCAGCAGGGCCGGGCGGTGGCCTGCCTGGTAGGGCAGGAATGCCGCCACCGCATCGACGCTGATCGCCCTGGCGGGGTCGTACATCACGGCGGTCAGGCCGGGCACGTCCATCACCCCCGACCGGGCGCAGAAGCGGTGAACGAGCTTGGCGATGTCCACCGGACCGTCTCGGAGGATGAGCACCGCTGCGGGCACATCGGGCAGTTTGCCCGGCTGCATGCAGACCCAGCATTCGTAGGAGACGGCCGCCGCGCGGGCGAGCTGGTCCAGGTCCTCGGGGGGAGAGAAGGTCAGCGACCACTGGCGCGACTTCAAGGCCATGTGGCATCACGTCACCCGTTCTCGTCAGGGTCGAGCCTGTTCATCGGCTTGCCCATGACCATGCTGACGATCTTTTCGTCGTCGCTGGCCAGCGCGGCTCGGATCGCCGTGCCGCGCAGTAGGTTGGCCAGCTCTTTGAGCTGGTCGGTGCTGTAGCCGTCGATCCGCCAGTCCACGATGTCCATGCGCTCGGCGAGCAGCTGAACGCGGCCGGCGGTCTCGAAGGCGTGCTGGGCGAGCTCGCCGCGCGCCTTCTTCTGGTCGTCGGAGGAGCCGGTCATGACTGGTCCTTTCGGGTGGAGCGGCGGGCGGCCAGTTCGTCGCCTTCCAGCGTGGCCAGGCGGGCGCGGGCGCCGGCCAGCAGGTCGGCGTGCTCGGTGTCGTCGGGGCGATCGGCGGCGATGGCCTCGTACAGCTCGACTTTGCGGCGGGCCAGGCCCAGCTCGACATCGCGCCGCTCGTGCTCGGTCACTCCAGCGCGCTTGTACGTGCCGACGCCGGTGAGCAGATTGGCGGCCTCGATGATGAGCCCGGCCCGCTCGGTGTCGCTCATCTCCGGGTAGCCGGGCGGAAGAGGCTCGGACACGGCGGACGCCGGCCGCGTCCCGGGATCGGCGCCGGCCGCGGGCGGCTGGTGCGGAGCCTGCAGCCAGCGGGTCAGGCGGGCCAGGGCGGCGTCGGCGTCGGCGAGCTCGCCGAGCTGGTCGTCGGCGCGGCCGGGGACCAGCCAGGCCATCAGCGCCGCGCGGCGGAAGACGGTCTCGGCGGCGCCGTAGCGCTCATGCGCGGCCTGCTTGCTGATCTCGCCCAGGTTTTCGCCGATCGTCTCCCAGGAGGTGCCGGCCAGCCGTTCGGTGACGACGGCGGCCTGGAGGATGGCGCGGGCCTGTTCGGCCAGCCGCCAGGCGTAGTCGACCAGCTCGCCCGGCTGGCCGTAGGGGCTGTGGTCGCCGTCGGCGGCCAGGGCGCGGTAGCGGTCGGAGGCGTCGGCGGCCTCGGTGGTGACGGCCAGGCGGGCCAGCGCGGTCCGGGAGAAGGTGCGGGGTCGGGTCTCACTCATGCGTCAAGCATCACCTGACGGATACATATCGTCAAGAAAACCTTGACGATCGGTCCGGATGGGCGCACGCTGACAGCAACCCGACCGGGAACCCGATGCCGCTGCTGCCGAGTGAGTACACCCGCAAGGACCTGCAGAAGATCGTCCGTGACGAGAGCGCGACCACGGCCCGGCGCTCCGAGCAGGGCCACGACTGGGCGGCCGGGCAGCACCAGGACAACGCCGATGAGGCCCGGCACATGATCAGCGCCCGCCACTACGGCCGCAACTCCCGCAAGCACACGTGGCGGTGACCCGCCGGAGCGCGACGCTCAACCGGAAGGGCCGGGGCAGCAAGAGGCTGCCCCGGCCCTTCGGCGTGTATCACTCCTGAGGGCGGAACCCGTCGATGCCGGCCGTTACCGGGTCGGGTGCTGGCGCGATGTACTCGGCGACGGCCCGGCGGCACCAGGCGGTCACGTCGGGGGCCCGCTCTGCCTCGATCTCGCTGTCGAGCTGGGCTGCTGCGGTGCGCTTCGCGTCGGCCGGCGGCAGGTGCCGGTTGGTGAGGTCGTCCAGGGCGTGGCGGATGGCGGTGCGCTCAGCGCCCTGGGGAAAGGCGCGGCGGGCGGTGTTCAGGGCGCGGCTGATGGTGGCCTGGCCTATGTCGAGGACCTCGCGGTACTTCTCTCCACCCTGGGCCAGGCGGGCGGCCGCCTGCTGTCGGGTGATGCCGCTCCGCTCGGCGAGCGCGTCCACGAGCGCCTCCTCACGGGCGCGGCGGAGGGTGTTGATGCGCTGGGTGCGTTCCTCGAAGGTGGGCTCAGGGAACCGGTGGGTCAGCTCGCGGCCTTCCTGGGTCCAGTCGTGCAGGTCGCGGTCGGGATGCCGGGGTCCCCAGGCCTCCGCCCACTCGTACGGGCCGCCGGCCCCGATGCCGAGCTGCTGAGCAATGATCGCCGCCTGCCAGTTGGTCCAGACCAGGGTCCTCCAGCCGGTGCCGGTCCACACGATCAGTGAGGAGTTCGGCGGGTTGTCCTGGCGCTGGTACCAGGCGGGCTCGGGGATCTCCGACCGGTGCGGGGAGGCCGGGCGCGGGCCGGGCGCGGTGACGAGGCGGGGGCGCTCGGGAGCGTCCGGGTCCGGCAGGTAGGTGTCCGTGGTGCGCGAGATGACGCCGTTGTCGGTGCCGTGCTCCACGACGTCGGCGCGGGCGTTGTCGCCGCGGTGCGCCACGTGGGCGCGGGCGATCAGGCGAGCTTCCTCCCGGCCGGAGCACCAGCCCACCGTCCGCCAGTCGGAGGTGCTGCCGCCGTAGTCCTCGCCCAGCACCCGCCCCTCGTGTCCGAGGTCGTGCCAGACCGCGACCTGCCAGCGCAGCCCTGGCGCCGGCGCGAACTCCTGGGGCGGGTCTACGATCCGGCCGGGCGCCTCCACCGGCCAGCCGGTGTGCGCCCAGATCCACCGGCCGTCGTCGTGCATGCGCGCCCACTCGGGCATCGCCATCACGGTCACGGTGCCGTCGTCGGCGCGCACCGGCACCCGGGGCCCGCGGTTGGTCGGAGTATATCCGGAGCGGTTCGGCCCGTACCGGGTCTCGCGCAGCACGTAGCCGTCAACGGCGGCCTCCACCGACGCCCACCTCTGCCACTGCGGGCGAACACCCTTCTTCCCGGCCTGCGCGAGTGCCTGGGCCGCCTCCGGGTCCGGCTCGGCCATGCGCACCGCCAGCGGCTCGCCCTCGGCTGCGAGCGCGCGCAGGCCGTCGACGACCAGGCGCTCGCCCTCGGGCAAAGCAGTGTCGTCGAAGAGTGGAAGGTGAGGCGGGAGGTGGAGGCCAACGGCCGGGGCCTGGTCACGTTCAAGGGCGCGGCGGGCGGCGTTGAACGCCTCGCCAGTGGCGGCCTGGCGGGCCCTGATGTCCTTCTTGCTTTTCCGGACTACCGCAGGGTGTTCTTGACCGATGCTTGCGGCTGCGACGCGTGCTTGGTCCAAGCGCCGCAGGGCTTCGGTGTAGGAGATGCTCTCGGCGGCGGCGAAGGCACGGGCCTGCTCGCGACGAGCGGCGCTGCTGCTCTTCGGCATGGTGTCGTCCTGTTCCGGCAAGGGTCCCACGCCGCCTCGCCTTCTGGATTCACATGCGATCAGCAGGAAGGAAAGAATCATGTCCGCGGGCCCGAGGGACCTTGGCCGACGGTGTCACGTCATGGCGTGGGCGTGCGGTGACCACGGCGAGGAGCGTGCGCGTCCTGACTCCGATAGCACCATAGCGCTACGGCCCGACAAGCGGTCTCTCCCACGTGGGACGGTGTGACAGTTCAGCGGGATCGGCGGCGGGCGGCGGGGTCGTGCTCGGCAGTGATGCGGGCGGACGTCTCCTCGTCTAGGAGGACGTAGCAGCCGAGGCTGGCCAGATGCTGGCGGCGGCTCTTGGCCTGCAGAACACGCCGTCGGGGTAGAGGCGTTCGGCGCCGTCGGGATGCTCCTCGTCGCACGGTCACTGGATGCCGCCGCGTTGCCCGTGATCCCAAGACACGCACGACTACCAACAGTAACTATCTCGTCACAAGCAACGTAGAGTGTTCGTGACGCGCCGCGGCCGACCACTGGTCGCAACGACGGCGGTCGATGCACGATCAACCACATTCGACGGCGGCAATGCCCCGGGCTCAACTCACCGTGGGACCTCCAGGCTTCTCCGCAGTCTGTCCAGGACCGCGACGATTGAGGTGGCCACGCATGTCGGAGACCGGGCGTCATGGACGCCGCTGAAGTCCTCGCCGAGTTGTTCCGTGTCACCGGGGCACTGGATCCGGTGGCTCCGGCAACTCATGAGGATCTGGGAGAGCTGCGGCGTCGGCTGGCGCACAGCCTCCTCGACCTGCCGAGCACCGGTGTGGCTACGTGGGTACCTCACACCGAGGAGTACCAGGGCATCGTAGAGACCCTGGTGGCGATCGTGGAGCAGGTCATCACCGAGCGCGCCGACGGCACGGGCCCCCCGCGTTCGCGGGTGTTCCGGCGCGAGCTGCCTGGGCGCAGCGCATATCAGGTGAGGTCGTTTCCCGCGCGAAGCGGAGGACACCACATCGCGCGTTCCTTCGGGCCGATGCTCGACGCCAAGGAACGCTATGTGTACTTCGATCTCATTGAGGCCACCGACTTCGTCCGTGTGGAACGCTTCGAGTTCGAGCCGTTCCTGCACATGCCGGCTGACGCGGTCAGCGATGATGGCCGGACGTACACCTTCGGTCGTGGAAGCATCTGGATCGAGGCGACCAGGCTGGTGGGAGGTACGCCTGGCTGGGTCGGCCTCCGGGTGGAATCGGGGACGATCACGTTCGACCATTCTCCCGTTCGGCACGGCAACCGGCTTGTCTCCGATCCGTTCGTTCGCTCCGTGTTGAAGGTCCGCTTGGATGCGATCGATGCCGTCCCGCCAGGGGCCGGGCCTGGGCAGGATGGCGGCCACGCGTCGGCGGCGCGGCCGACGACGGCGGAGTTCCACTTCGGGATCACAGGCGCCTACTTGATCCGCGCCGGCGGTGGCAGCCTGACCGCGTACGGATCCACGGTGACCATGTCACGCAGTGAGGAGCAGGATCCCTGGCGGCCATGGCCGACCGACGCGATACTGGTGCCGTACCAGCCGGATCAGGCTGAACTGACACCGGTCGACGTTCGATCGAACCTGTTGCGTCCCACAGGCACATGGCATATCACCGCGGCCGGATGGTTGCTGCCCACCAGCCTCGTCACCGACCCGGACGAGCTGGGCGAAGCGGCCGACGCCGGGGCGATGGCACTCGTGTTCGACAAGGGCCTGGACGCCACCTGGCCGGGTCTTGAAGCAGGCCGCTACACCGCCTCCCAGGCGGTTCTCGCGGTCGATTCCCAGGAACTGGCCATGGCCTGCTACGGGTCGACCCCGCCGATCGCGCACCAGAAACTGGCGCTGTGGCACGACACGGCGATCGAGCTGCGATACAAGCGCCGCTTCCAGCTGCAGTACGTGTCATCGCGCGCAGGCGTCGACATACTGGCAGTACGGGCCACGATCGATGAGTACCTGGACGAACTCCGGCGAGCCGACGGAACGCCCGCGCACATCGAGTTCCCTGAAGCACTCGTCTGCTTTTCGGACACCGGCACCGGAACCTGGATTCACCTGCTGGGACAGCGCGAGTCAACGACAAAGAAGCTGGCACCGCTCGCGCTGCAGAACGCGTTGTTGCTGACAACATCGGTCACCGACCTGAACGCCGTGGGGATGCTGGCCGACAGGGCACATGTTGTGAATGCGACGTTGCGGCTGACGCACGGGCTACACGGCATCATCCCGTTCCTGCCCGACCCCTATGCAGCCAACTTCGACCCGATGCCACGCCCTGACCTGCCGTCCGGGGGCCGGTTGACGGCTGTGTTCACCTGGGCCGGATCCGCGTCCAGGCCTGTTCCGGCGCTTCTGATGACGGGAGTCACCCCTGATGAGGAGGCGCTGCTGGACCTCCTGCCGACCGGACGCGCGTTGTTTCCCGACAACGAGGTGGACAACGTCCTGCAACAGCGTTTCGACCAGCCGCTGCCTGTCCGGGATCCGCAACCGCCTCTCGTCTTGCTGGACGTGTCCGGCAAGGCCGACCAGTGGGGGCTGGGCACGGCGTTCGAAGCCGTCCGGCGTGACCGGCCGCCGGTGTCCGTCAGCACGACGACTCTGGTCGCCGACATCTCCGAGCTGCGGGCGGTCGCCTTGCCGCAGGTCAGCTGGGAACCGGTTCGAACCCATCCGGACGACCTGGAGCCGGGGTTCCCCAACCCGTTGATCTCCCGCGACGACGGCGGGCCGCTGGTTCTCGGAGTCGCCGCCGACTCTGTGCACCTGTCACAGATCGCCCCTGAGCCGCTGCTGGAGAGCCTGGTCTCGCTCGCCCGCCGCGACACCGCCGTGGCGGCGATCCGCTTCACGCTGCCGTTCGGCATCAAGGCCGTCGCTTCGATACCCGTGTCGGACGCCGGGCAGTCGCCCAGCGAACGACCTGAGCTGGCGATCATCGCACCGCCGTTCGGACCGTACACGGGCGGGCTTCAGCTCAGCGTGCGCGCGGCGACACGAGACGGCCTTCCGGGTGTGGCGGTCCAGACCCAGCACAGCGTCGATGGCTCGCACAATGTCCTGGGAGGTGTGGTCGCAGGGTTCTTCAACGCGACCTTCAACACCATGGACGACAGCGTCAAGCACGTCCCGTTGACCCGGATCGACTTCTCCGGATACGGCGCCAGCACGTTCAGCTCCTGGGTGAACGACAATCCCAACCCCGTCGACGTCACGAAGGTCGAGTTCGGGGTGATGACCGGCCGGGCCCACTGTGAAGTCGTGGAGATCCAGAGCATCCTGTGGCCGTGCATGGCGAAGGTGGTACGCCGGATCACGATTCGCCGGGAAGGCCACGGCGCGGTGATCCGCCGCGACAGCGGCTGGGTCGCCGCCACCCCGGGCTTGTTCCATCGTCCCGACAGCGACTGCATGTTCCACCCCGGCGTGGTGCGGGGCATGTACCAGATACGCCAGATCCGCGAAACGTCCCGCCGGGTCACCATCGGCTCCGCCGTCGAACTGCAGGCCGTGTACTTCGACACCGACATCGGGTTCGAGAACGTCGACCGGGGCCACGGAGCCGAAGGCAGTGGGCCGCACGACCAGCCCATCGGTCTGGTCCCCTCCCAGCGCCAACTGGGCTTCGTCCAGCTGATCAACCCGAGTTCGACGCAGAAGACGCCACTCGGCTCCACGCAGCTTGCGGCGCTCCTCACCGAGCACGGACCGGTCGGGGGGCCGGTCGACTGTGAGCTCCACATCGGTGACTCTCAACAGCGCATCCGGGTAGCGAACGTACAAGCGGCGGTCGCCAAGTCTCCCAGTGGATCCGCCGAGTTCGCGCTCGCCGTGTACGGGGCGCCGACGCTGCCGCGAGAAGGGCAGTGGAGCGTGGTGCGGACGCGCAACCTTCCCGCGGACAGCCCCGAGCCGGAACCCATCGACGCGCGCCTGGGCGTGCCGTTGGTCCGAGCCGGCAACACCCAACTCTCGCCTGAGGCAAACCTGCACCCATACCGCTTCGCCGACCCCGCGGATCTCCTCACGCCATCGCAGCCGGCGGCCGACTACGCGCTGCTGTTGTCCACCCAGACCTTCCGGGTGCTGTTCCCGCGAGTGAAGATCGACAAGGGAGCGAGCAGCATCACCAGCGACGTGGCTCCGTTGCTCGCCGACCCACACGCGATGCTCAACGCGACAGGCCTGTTCCCACGACTCGCTCACGCGATCACCTTCCCGAGCAACTCCTATCAGCTTCAGGTGCTGGACGGCGGCGGACTGAGGCTGTCACCGTCGCCGCTGACCCAGACGGTCCCGGCGCGAAGGCTGGAGATCGTCAAGGCGGCGGGAGTGCACGCGTACACCGAGTACCAGGGAGGTAGCGACGACAAGCACCAGAAGGGCCCGGCGACAGCCGCGCTCCGATTCGACTCGTCGGCGCAGCCCAGTTGGGATCTGACGATCGGGCCGATGAGCACGGTCACCGAAATCGAGCCGTTCGGCCCCCTGATGCGCATGATCACGACGCTGGAAGCGAACAGCGCCGGCCACCCCAGGGCGGCCAGGCCGCTGATCGAGTTCGGCGGAGCGTTGCGGCCGGTCGAACAGCTGCTCTGGTGGATGGCCGAGTTCGGTCTGCCGATCGCCCTGGTCGTCGACACCTTGTTCAACGACGACTACGAGCGCACTCCGAAGCTCACAGCGAGCCTGCATGCCCCTGAGTTCGGCTGGCCACCGCCTGGCAAGCCGGTCAGTGCACCGGGAAAGCTCAAGGGGTCGATATCGGTCGGGTATGAAATCGGCAAGGTCAAGGCCGAGGGGACATTGGTCCCCTACTCCATGGAGCTCTGGGTGGAGATCGAGGGAAGTCTCCAGGTAGAAATCCTGCCGAAGATCTTCGCCGGAGGGATGCTCCGCCTGAAGTATGCCGCGGGACACGACCCCTCGGAGAACGAGCCGGTCATACACCAGATGCAGCTCGCCGCCGCGGCGGTGGGGACCGTGGGCGGCACCATCATCCCGGATCTCGTCAAGGTCGAGGGTGAGGTCCGCTACGGGTACGTGCTGCTCGCCGACATCGCCGAGCGGAAGTACTACCCAGGGTTTCTCTTCGGCTTCGCGCTGGAATGCGAGTTCGCGAAGGTGCTCAAGGGAGTGTGCGTCACTGTCGAGGGCGAGGTGGTCGGTTACATACAGCGTTTCGGCGACGAGATCGTCGTCCGCGCTGAGACGACGATCGCCGGGGAGGTGGAACTGTGCGACCTGCTGTCCATCGAGTTCTCTGTGGAGATCGAGTACGAAGCCCGGATACCGAGCAAGGTGCTAGGGGGATTGGCGGCGGCGGCGTACTTCGGCTTTCTACCCCCGATTCCCCCCTGAGAGAGAGCATGTCATGACCAGTCCGAATGCGCGCATCACGCTGCTGACCTTTCCGCAGTACTGGGACGGCGCGAAGCTGGATGTGCGGGTGGTCGTCCTGCCGAAAGGCAACCCGCGCGAGCCGTTGGTGCCGGGCGCACCGCCCTTCGCCGACGCGACACTCGCGTTCGACGTCGTGGCCGTCGCCGGGCTGGAGGCGCTGCCGGTACCGGGCGTGGAGTCCGCCCGGATCAGCCTCGGCCCGCGCCCGGCCGACCCCGGACGGGCGGCACTGTACGCCGAGTTGGAGAACGGCTTCACGATCAGGCCCACTCCGCCTGGCCAGGTGATCCGGCCACCCGGCACTCACATCATGAAGTACCTGATGCCCAGCTACCGGGATGCGTTCGATTTCCGCGGCCCGCGGACCGAGTACGCGGTGATCGACGACCGCTACAAGTGCGCCCTGACCGAGACGAACGTGGCGACCCGGCCGCCCCGGCCGCCGCTGTCCGACGAGGTCACCTGGGGGCAGGTGCTTGGGTTCGGGATGAAGAACCCGCTGCTGGCCGAACGGCTTGGATTGCTCCACACCGACTTGTCGGTGCCCGCGGGAGACCTTTTCGAAACGGGCGGCTGGCTTTACGCGACCCTGGCGACGGGGAGCGCGTATGCCGCCGAAGCCGCCGCCGATCCGCAGCTGACGGCGGTGTACGCGGCGCGGATCCCCGCGCTGTCAGGTCCGCGTGCGCTCTTCGCCGCAGTCCTGTTCCCCGTGCTGCCCACGCCGCCGGGCGCCTTCGACGAGTCCTTCATGGAGGCAGCGTCGTACGACGACGGGTTCGCCAAGATCGTGCATGGCGCGCAACCTCGTACGCTGGGCATCACCGATCTCGACCCGGACGACCCGCTGCCGGTCAAGGACATCGGCATCCGGCTCGGCTGGGATGATGAGCAGGTCGCGATCTGGCTCAATCGTGCGATCAGCCCGGGCATCGTGGAGGACACAGTGCTCGGGGTGGGCGGCTACCGGGTGGACGTCCGGTCGGCGGACACTGACGCCTGGAACTCGATGGTGCGGGTACGCAGCCAGGTAAGGGTCGGCGAGATCGACATCGGCCTGTTCGAGGGTGAGTTGGCGGTCCGGACCACGGCGGCGCAGCTGCTCGGCGAGAAGACCGGCGGCTACTGGTTGCCCAGCTACTTCACCTCGTGGGCGGGCCGGTCGGTGGTGGCGAGTGACCGCACCGCGCTGCAGGTGTCGGGGCAGACACCGCGCGAGTCCGGCAGCGAGCCCGTCGCCGACCAGGTGGTACCGCTGCGGTACGGCCAGGACTACGAGTTCCGGGTGCGGCTGATGGACCTCAGTGGCGGTGGGCCCCAGGTCGGCCTGCAGTCTCATAATCCCGCGCCTGCGCCGGTGCACCGTGTTTCGTTCCGCCGCCACGTACCGCCGAGACAGGTGAAGATCACGGCCGAGGTCGCGAGTGAGGGGGAGCCCACTGCCGAACCCACCTGGTTGCTGGTCGAGCGACCTCGGATCGGATATCCCGACCTGGTCTTCACCGGCTTCGACGATCCGGTCCAGGCGCTACTCGACGACATCCCTCAAGCGAGGCTGGAGAGACGCGAAGCAGGGGTCCACGATCCAGATGTCACAGCCGTCCAGATCACGGTCGAAGTGCGACTGCCGGACGGTGACGACAGAGGCGCCGACGGCGGACCGTACCTGCGGCTGTGTACGGCAGTACGACGGTTCAGTCCGGAGCCCTCCACCCCCTTGCGGATCGACCTCATTTACCAGGATGTACAGGACGTGCTCACCCTGCGGTCCGTAGATCCGGGATCAGGGCCGCTGGTGATCCCTACCGCCAGGGATGTGCGCCTGCGGCTTCGAGCCGTCGGCGACCCCGATCCGGAGCTGGCCTACTGGGGCTCGGAGGCGGCGCGGATGGCGCAGGTGGACGTGGGCGTCGAGCTCCGGAGGGAAGCCGCCGACGAACACGCACTGTGGCTGCCCGAACGTCCTGGATGGCCCTCGATTCAGGCGATCCTGCTCAGACCTGAGCCCGCGCCGACCAGCCATGGCGCCGCCGAGCTTTCCATGCAAGGGCGGCAGAATGAGGCACCCGACGACGTCGCCGCACGCCTGGCCCAGCAACTGGGCTTGGAGGTCTCGAGTCTGAGCTTCGTGGGCAAGGTCGGCAGCCGTACACTCTTCGGTTGCTCTTCCCGACTGGCGCACACGCTGTCATCCGCCCGATCGGGGATCACGTTCGCCTCCAAAGTCGAACTGACCCAGCAGTGGGTCATTGCCATCCGGGTCCGGTTGAGTCGTGACTGGACATGGAGCGGCGTGACGTCTCGCGGTTTCGAATTCGTCAATGAGTCGGGCGACGTCCTGGGCGCGATCGGCCTGCCACGATCGGTCGGCACGCAGGCAAGGAAGGACTACACCGGGACGGAGCTGGTGTTCTTCGACGCCGTCGACGGGACTCCACCGGCCGGCCTGCATCCCCGGGAACTCGTGGTCTCCTACACCATCCGCCCGGTCTTCCGGCGGCCGCCCACCATCGCCGACCCGCCACTGACGTGGCAGCTCCGGCTTCCGATCACCACTGCGCCCCGCCAAACGCCACAGATCGTCTCCGCGGGACTAGCGCAGTCGCCCTACAACCCGGCTCCCGACTACTCCTCGACCGGAACACGCGAGCGGCGGCTGTGGCTGGAGTTCGCGCTTCCTCCCGCTGACCCAGGCGACCAGTACTTCGCGCGGGTTCTCGGCTACGCCCCCGACCCACTGCTGACGGCCACAGACGAGGAAATCGCCACACCGGCCGAGCCTCCGCTGGCGATCGATCCCGAGCCGATCCGCGTCATCACACCAGGACAGAGCGCGGACAGCAGCGGCCTCGACGCGATGCAGCCGCTCCTCCCCGCCCGAACGAACGACCCGAACGCCCCCATCCACCACTACGCCCTACCGCTGCCGCCAGGCATGAACGCCACCAGCGAGCAACTGTTCGGGTTCTTCGTGTACGAGCTGCGCCTCGGCCACGACAAGGACCGGTGGTCGACCGCGCAAGCCCGCTTCGGACCACCCCTGCGCGTCACCGGCGTCCAGCATCCGGCGCCGCCGCTCGTGTGCACGGTCAGCCGGATCCCAGAGAAGATCTTGGTGAGCGCCCCGCTGGCAACCCCGGTGCACCACGAACGAAACCTGCGGCCGGCCTCGCCCCATACCCAGATCTGGGCCCTGATCTACGCCCAGGTGACCCAACTGGACGGCGCCGGACGCCGCAACGTGCTGCTCGCGCGGGCGGCAGGCCAGATGGATACCGTCGCCGGGAATCAGCGCTACGCCGATCACCGAGTACAGCATGTGATCGCGCAATTCCCGCTCGACGACATCGTCCGCAGGCTTAACGATCTCAGGCTGGACGCCGACTCGTCGTTGAGCGTGCTGGCCGTCGAAGTGTGGCGAGACGCATCCGACCGGAACGACCCACTGGGCGACGATCTGGGACACGTGCGCATCCTGCGAACGTCGGCGCTGACCGCCGTACCGCGAATGTGCATGCCTTGATCCGGGCGCATCGCCCAGCGCCGAGGGGGTGCAGGACGTCATCGCCAGCACGTCCGTACACCCCCGATCACGTTCCGCGAGCCTCCGTACGAAGGGCATCCGTCAGATGGCGCACCAGGAATAGATGAGGGAGGGAGTCAGCGGCCAGACGCATTCCTCGGAGGTGAACCCCCGCTTGAACAGGAGACTCGGGGTCGACTGGTAGGACTTGGGCACGCCCAAGGCGACGAAGGCCGCGGTCTCGCGTACGTCCTCCTCGTAGTACGACTTGCCCACCCAGGTCGCCCGCCGTTGGTTGCCCCGCCGTTGGTTGCCCCGCCGTGCCGCGCGCGGCTCCGGCGTCGGACCCGGCCTGCCCGGCCGGGTCGAGCCCCAGCGCGGCGAGCTGGGCGATGCGGCGCTCCAAGAGCTCGTTGAGGTCGTCGACCAGCGGCGGCCAGGCGGTGAGGTGGTGTTGGGGTGGATCGCCTCGACCGGGAGCTGGCCGCTCAGCACGCTGAGCCGGGCGCGGAAGTGGTGCGGGCCGATGATGGCCAGCCAGCCCGCGCACGATCGTTATCTTGGGTTCTTGAGCGTTCGTGCTGGTCAGCAGGTTGATGCCGAGTAAGGCATGTTAGGCAAGTAGGGTGACGTCGCTGGTGGTCGGCGATCGAGTGGCCTCGCCGTCAGGGCTTGTTGCCTGTCATGTTGTCCCGGTTGGGTGCAGGGAGCGTTCGCGGCGTCAGTTCCTGGAAAAGGTTGAGTGGCACTGGTCCGCGGTGAAGGACGTGTGGCACGTCCCCCCATGGCAGCAGCGGTTCGTCTGGGCCGAGGTTCCGGAGCCGCTCAAGAGCGCGGTTGGTCACCTCGGAGACGGCCCGCAGTGTGGCGGTTGTCAGTGGGAGGTAGTCGTCCTCGGTGCCGGGGTCGGCAGTTCGGGCGCCTGGGGTGACACGCATGAGGCGGATGCAGCATCGTGCTGGGTCGAGCTGCGAGGCGTCGAGTGTCCAGAGCGGGACGTTGCGCATGCGCAGCCCGGCGCTCCGTATCGCGTCGAACAGCACTGTGGGGTTGAGCGGCGAAAGGAAGACCACGTCGGCCCAGGTGCACTCGAGCGGTATCACTCGTTCACCGAGACGGTGCTCTCGGCCGGCGTACTTGGCGACGTGGCGCGTGTGGAGGTCTGGGTAGCGTTCTCCAAGCATTGCCAGCGGCAGCAACTGGTCACCGCGTGGATCCGTGATCATGGCATGGAAGAGGAGCCCGCGAGCGCGCAGCGGAGTATGGTCAGTGGACATAAAAAAAGCGTCGGGCCCGCGAGAAAGCGGCCGACGCTTGATCAATTATATTCGATGCCCGACGCCACCCCCGACGCAGAGGCGGTCTTGGTCATCCTGCGGCTGGCTCGGTAAGCCTGGCTTCCAGGTCGGCGATCATCTCGGTAAGCAGGCCGGTGTTGTGGTGCCGGACGACCTGAGGACCGATGGTGTCGATCCCGGCGATCTTCGCGATGCACTCGTCGGCGGCGCCGGCCATGGTGGCGAACTCGGTGCGGGCGATCGAGCCGGGGCTGGCGGCGGCGAAGGCAGTGGCGCGGTGCATGTCTTTCATCGCCGTCATCGCGCTTCGGGCCGCTGACATCGCGTCGCGGGCGCTGAACTCGTCGCCCTGGCCGTTGCGCATGTAGCGGGTGACGAAGACCCGGCGCCGGCCGTCGCGCCGGGCGGGATCGGTTGAGGGCATGAAGCGTTCCAGGCGGTCGCCGCGGTTGGCCCCGCACCGTGTTCCTGCCTGACCGGGTCCTGCGGGCCTTGCATCACTACATCGAGATCGAGCGTGACGAGCTCGTCCAGCGCCGCCGCGCCCAGGGCACCTTCACGAGGTGCGCGGATGCGCTGATGGTTCGGCGGGCCGGTCGCCATGCGCTGTTCTTGGAGGGGCGGCGCGGGTCGTGGTCCTATTCCAAGATCACTATTGAGGAGCGGCGGCGGCTGGTGCGGGCCGGCGAGCCCGGCGACGCGGGTGAGCCGCTCTGGCTCTGGCTGGGTGACGACGGCCAGCCGCTACGGGCGTCGACCTGGCAGTCGGCGTTCCTTCGCGCCAACGAGCGATGCGCGAAGTTCGAGCTGGGGCTGGAGTTCCATCCCCATATGTTGAGGCATGTTTACGCGGTCCACATGCTGGGCCTGCTGTTGCGCCAGACGGTCCGGGCGCTGGGTCAGCGGGAGGATCGCCGTCTCACCAGTGCCGAGGTCAAACGGCTGCTGATCGGCAACCCGATACGCAAGCTCCAGATGCTGTTGGGCCATGCTCAAGAGTCGACAGTCTATCTCTATCTCGACGTGCTCGATGAGGCACAGGAGATCGTGCTGGCGGCCCTGGCCGAGTGGGACGCCCAGGTCGCGGTGCTGGAGCAGGTCAAGGCGAACGCCGGGGAGGACGAGTGAGCTCCGACCGCGGCCGGCGCGTCCGCTTCCCGTCGGCCGCACAGATGCCGGAGCCGCCACTGCCCGTGCCCAACATCGGGCCGGTCGCCTTCTCCGTCCGCTACGAGGGAGAAGAGCACCACTTCGACCTGTCGGACCTGCCTTGCCAGCGCCTGGTGCGTCACCTGGCCGGCCGGGTCGCGGCCGTCGCCGGCGAAGACGCGGTGCAGCGGTCGCCGAGGACCACTGAGCACACCATCAAGCATGTCCGCACCTTTGTGGAGTTCATTGCCCGGGTCGAGTCCGACGCCGAGGACTTCGACCTGGACGACCTCACCCCCGAACTGCTGGAAGCTTTCGAGCTGCACCTTCTCCGCCAATACGGCGATGACAGTCCCACGCCCTACGGGAGGATGATCGATATCGTGCGCCTCCTGCGGGAGATCGGCGAGGAACAGGAAGACGTGTTCGACGCCGAGATGCAGGCTCGGCTGGGCTTCACCACGCTGCGGGCCAAAATGGTGTCCAAGCCGCTGGACGCCTATCCCATGCCGATCTTCGAGGCCATGCAGGCGGCAGCCTTAGCCGACGTCCGCGCGATCCGCGACCGCATCCTCGAAGGTGAGCGGCTGGCCCGGACCGGACAGGACCCTGCCCTTGCTGGGTGGCAACAGCCGGAGAACGCCCTGCATCACATCGCCTCGAAGGGCCCGTTGACCACCGCCGATCGTCACCTGCCGCAGATGCATCGCTGGCTCCAGTTCCTGGGCGGGATCCGTGCGCTGAACAGCCGCCTGTTCCTGGCACCCGCCGACCTGCTGCCTTTCCTGGTCTTGCTGATCTGCCAGACCGGGCTGGAACCCGAATGCGTGAAACAGCTGGACGCCGACTGCCTGGTGAACCCGGCCCGCGGCTTCGTCAGTGTCGCCTACGTCAAGAAGCGAGCTCATGGCTGGTCGCACAAGACGATGCGGATCAGCGACGGCGGCGCGCTGCACTACCCCGGCGGGGTCCTCAAGCTGGCCCTGCGGCTGACCCAGTCCGCCCGCGACCTCACCGGCAGCCGCTGCCTCTGGCTCCATGCCAGGTACTGCGGCATTGAGGAGTCCTTCTCCACTCGCCGGCAACTGATGTTCGTCATGGAAGCGTGGATGCGCCGTCATGGCATCGACACGATGCCCGACCGAGGTGGCGTTCCGGCGCGACTGGACTTGCGCAGATTGCGCAAGACCTACAAGTCGCGCCGCTACGTGCAAAGCGCGGGTGTGCTGGACGACTTCGCCGAAGGCCACAGCAAACACGTCGCTGCAGGCCACTACGCCGACATCGAAGCCCACCGCGAACTGCACGAAGAAGCGGTGGAACAAGGGCTGCGCCAAGCGCTCGATGTCGCGCTGGCGCCTCCCGTGGTCCTGGGCGAGGACGGCGTCCGCTTCGATGACGGGCCGGAGGAACTGGAGCCGGAGGAGGTCCGCGCGGCCCTGTCCGGGCACAGCGACGTCTGGCTGGCCTCGTGCAAGAGCTTCTACGCCTCACCCTACGCGATCAAGAAGGGGGCGGGCTGCCCCGTTGCCGTCTGGGGGTGCCTGGAATGCCCCAACGCGGTCTTCACCACCCGGCACCTGCCCAGCCTGCTGAGCTTCCTGGCCTTCACCGAACAGCAACGCGACGAGCTTCCCGCAGCCGAGTGGAAGGCCCGCTACGGCCTGGCTTGGGAACGCATCGTCACCGGCATCCGGCCGAAGTTCGCCCGCGAGCAGATCCGCACCGCCATCGCGATCGCTGAAGCCGGCGGCCCGCACCTGACCCTGCCGGCCCAGTTCCTGGAGCTCATCACGTGACCGCCATCCGACACGACCAGCCTGTCGAACCAGCTGCGATCTCCGTCGACGTCTACGTCCTGCCAAGCCATCTCACTGAGGGACGAGCCGGCCCAGGGCCCCGGTTCGGCGATGACGTCTGGGACTTCCGCCCCTTCGTCCCACGCACCACTAAGCAGGCCCGCTGCGACTTCACCAACATGCCCGACGAGATCGCTGTCATAACAGCCAAGGAGTATCTCTACTCCCGGCTGCGTCGCGGTCCGTCAGGCGGACAGTCCGGACGCAAGAACGACCGTCCCATGAAGATCACTAATGCGGTGCCCGCCCTGTTTAAGGTCAAGCTGGTGATGCGGACGTTGCGCGGCCTGGGTGTCCTGCGGCTGGCCGACGTCACCAAGGAGCATCTGGCGGCCGCGCTGGCGGTCTGGATGAACACCTCCATCGACAGCGCTCACGCTGGTGTCAACGCGCTCAAGCAGCTCAGCGCCCACGGGCCGTTCCTGAGCAGAGACCGGCTCACCGTCCCAGCCTGGCCCGGCCGCTCTGCCAAGGCCGTGGTGGGCCTGCGGCGGGACCGCGAAACCTCCACCCCCCGCATTCCCGAGCACATCTGCGCGCCGTTCATCAAGGCTGCCCTGTTCTATGTCGACACAGCCAGTGCGGACCTGCTCGCCGCGCGCCGGGAGATCGAGGCACTACAGACTGCCCGCGACACCTGCGAACGAGGCCCAGGCGAGGTTGAGCAACGCCTCAGATCCTTCATCGATCAGCGGCGCGCCCACGGCCAGGGCATCCCGGCACTGCCCCTCCAGCAAGCGCACACCCGCCCCGAGGCTGCGATCGTCGACGGGGTCGTCCAAGCCCCCAATCAACGGCTAATCACCCTCTTGGCCGAGGTCGGCCTCGGTATCAAACATCACAAGCTGCTGCTGGAGGAGGCCGGTGCCGAACTCGGCTACGAAGACGGCGGCTTGGCCACGCACATTTCCATTTGGCCTGAAAGTGGGCGTCCATGGCGAACACCGCTGGACGGTTGGAGTCTCCGCCTCGAACTCGCCCATCTGCGGACCGCCTGCTGGATTGTGATCGCTTACTTGTCGGGCGCCAGAGACGCCGAGGTGCGCGAGCTGGGACGCGATTGCGCCTTCACCGAGCCGGGCGCCGATGGCCGCCTACGGCACAAGCTACGCGGACGTGTTTTCAAAGGCCGCAAAGCGACCGGCGACGAGGCCGAGTGGGTGGTCCTCGAACCCGACCACCGCGCCGTCGAGGTCCTGCTGCAGTTTGAACGACGACCCCGGTCATCTGTTCGGCCACTACGGCGGGAAGGAAGCCGGCTATGTCCTGCTGAGTGCGATGAACCTGCGGTTGGAGAGATTTCGCGACCACGTCAACGAGCTGTTCAGCACCCCTGAGGCATTCTTCATCCCGCACGACGTCGCTACCGGCGACGACGAAGAGGACACAAACGACGACGGCATGCTCTGGGACTTCGACACCCGGCAATTCCGGAAGACTCTAGTCTGGCACATCGCCCACCAGCCGTTCGGGATCGTGGCCGGCGCCCGGCAGTTTCACCACGCAAAAACGATCATGTTCGAGGGATATGCGGGCACCTCGGCGTCCGGGTTCGCCGCCGAGGTCGCTGCGGAGGAAGCCGTCGCGAAACTGGACTACCTCGAAGATCTCTATCGCGACTGGAACGACGGCGGCCGCACCGGCGGCGGCGCCGCTCAGCGCATCGACGCCGAGTTCGATCGGATCCGGCGCGAGCTCGGCGACCTGCCCGGGGTCGTGGCCCGCCCGTCCCGGCTGCGCACGATGCTGCGCCACCTCACGAAGGTCCTGCATCCGGGCGTGCTCAACGACTGCTTCTTCCAGCCCGCCGTTGCCGTCTGCGCCAAACGCGCCAAGCCGCTCGGCCGCCCGTTGCCGATGATCAACATGTGTTCGGTTTGCCCGAACTCGCGGCGGACCGCCGTTCACCTGCCCCGTCTCGCCATGGTCCGAGACCAGGCCCGGGACGCTCTCGACGGTTCGGCCGAGCTGCCGCCGCTGCAGAAAATCGCGCTCACCAATCACGTCACCGATTTCGACCAGCTCATCGCCGAGCTTCACGAGGACGGAGCACCCTGCGCATGACCGGCACCGACAGCGACCGCACCGTTCAGGCCGCGTTCGCGCGCCTGACCCGAGAACGCTCCCTCACCGACCTCGACCGGCAGATCATGAACGGCTTCGAGCGGCTCATGGTTGGCCGGCCTGAGATCAGCGACGGAACCGTCACCGTCACCAACATCTGCGTCGAGGCCGGCGTCTCCCGCGCCTCTTACTACCGCTCCCCGGTCGCCGCCGTCGTCAAGGAGCTCCTGGCGGCCCCGGCCGTCGCCCGGCCCGAGGTCGAGGAGCTGAAAGCGGAGATCAGCCGCTTGAAGAAGGCTGAGCGCAAGCTGCGTTCGGAGAAGGCCGCCGACATCCGAGAGCTGACCGACACGGTAAGCACCTACGCCGACCACATCCAGGTCCTCACCATGCGCAACGCCCAGCTGGAAGAAGAGAACCAGCGCTATCGCAAGCGGCTGGAACGCGCCGCCGACAACGTCACCTCGCTAAATGGGGTCCCGGTAGCAATGGCGGAAAATCCAACGGATATAGCCCTGACCTGCGGTGACTCGATATCTGGGCAGGTCGGAAGAGGTTGGCGGCCTATCCCGGTTCGCATCGGGTGCGAGTTTGACGCATCCGGTGCTGAACTCAGGGGTGCTTGCGGTGAAGGTTCTTCAGCGAGGGTGAACCCCGGAGGGATGGACGTGCAGGCTGGTTTCGGCTCGAACATGGCGGGATAAGTCGGGCGCGATAACGATCAGCGGCACGTTTTCCCAGGTCGGGGTTGGTGCTCGATATCGACGCTTATGTCACCCGCCGGCGTCCTACGGGCCGGCGGGCGGCTTTGCGGTCAGGCGCAGCGTCCGCCATCCGTCCGCACCCGGCGCCTCCCGCCAGGCCGGTGGCCACTGCCACTCCACCTCCGCAGCCGCCGGCGCTACCCGCACCTCGCGGAGGTCAGCGTCGTCCAACCCCGTCGCTCCGTCGAACCCCGCGCCACCGGTGAAGGCCGCTCCGTGGAAATCGGCGGGGCCGGTGAAGACCGCCTCGTCGAACCGGGCGTGGCCGGTGAAGGTCGTGTCGCGGAAATCGGCGTAGCGGGTGAAGGCCGCCTCGCGGAAATCGGCGGGGCCGGTGAAGGTCACCTCCCCGAACCAGGCGTTGCCGGTGAAGGTCGCCTCGCGGAAATCCACGTATCCGGTGAAGGCCGCCCGATAGCAATAGGCGTCGCCGGTAAAAGTCGCCCGCCGAACCAAGACCGTGCCCATGCGGCAGCGGCTGAGATCGAAATCGATAAGGACCGCGCCGGCGAGGTCGAGCCGGATGGCCGGCCAGTGGCGCGGGTTGCGGTCGAGAGGCCGGGACAGCCACGGGCGGTGTGGAGCTGGGGAGTCGTCGTGGCGGAGGTGGGCGATCAGAATGCGCTGCGCCGTCAGACGGACCTGGCGTTCCTCCTGCGGATCACGGCCGCCATCCGTGCCCGAGCGGGACGGTCCGAGGGCCCGGGCGGCGCGCTGGGCGGCGCGGATCTTCTCGTGCCGGTCCGGCTCGGCGGGTACGGCAACGGCATGCGGAGGTACGCGCAGATCACGTCCACAATGGTCTGGCGCAGCGCCAGGGGTGTCCTGGGCCAGGCGCTCCAGCGCGTACAGGCCGGCCAGCCGGACGGGGGCTTGGTCGTTGCCGAGCTGTTCGGCGGCCTTGGTGTAGAGCTCGGTGACCCGACGTTCGGTGGCGTCGTGGGTGGTGTGCGCGGTGGCCAGCTCCTGGTGCCGCTGGCGGCGCACGGCCAGCAGCAGCGTCACCGCGGCGCCGACCCCGGCACCGGCCGCCAGCGCGGTCCGCACCGCCTCGATCCGGGCGGAGACCTGCTCGGCGACCGGCACGGTGCGCAGGTCCTGCAGGAGCCAGGCACTGACGCCCCAGACCGCCGCGCCGACCAGCAGCGCCGCAGGCAGAGCCCACCACCACATCGAACGGGGAGGCCACAGGTCGGGCGGGCGAGACAATGGCCGGGAAGAGCGTCCGAAAAGACTCACGTACGCGATTCCGCTCCTGGCGGCAGACCGTTACGAGGTGGGGCTCAGCTCATCATCGGACCTCTCTGACCTGAGGTAGCGGCGCTACTTTGGGGCTCATCGCACCGACCTGAGCGGAGGGCCAGTCCCGCCCGCCCTGGTGACGAGCGGGCGGGATCAGCCTGTGGGGTCAGGCGCCCAGCGTGGTGGTTCCGGGGGTCACGGTCCCGTTGCCGTCCCAGTCGCCGACGATGGGGCGCTGTGTGGTGCTGCCCCACTCGAAGAGGTGCTCGACGGCGCCCGCCGCGTTGTAGTTGTGCATGCCCCACTGCCACGCCCCGTTGGGCCTGGCGCACACGGTGCCGGGCGTGTCACTGCGGTTGCCGTCCCAGTCGCCGATGATCGGGCCGCACTGGGTCGAGCCCCAGTTGAAGGCGTATTCCGTGCCTCCTGCCTGGTTGTAGTTGTGGAGCGCCCAGTGCCACTGGCCGTCGGACCTCGGGCAGACGACGCCCGGGGTGTCCTTGCGGTCGCCGTTCCAGTCGCCGACGACGGGCCAGCAGCCGCTGGTGGGTCCCCAGTCGAAGCGGTACTCCACGGAGCCCGCCGCGTTGTAGTTGTGCATGCTCCACTGCCACGCGCCGTTGGGCCCGAGACAGATCGTGCCCGGCGTGTCGGAGCCGTTGCCGTCCCAGTCGCCGGTCATGGACACGCAGCGACTGCTTCCCCAGGAGAACAGGTAGCCGCCGGCATTCGGGTTGTGGCCGTTGAGCATCGCCCAGTTCAGCGCGAGATTGTCGCGGCATGCCGCGCCGACGGTGTCGGTGCCGTTGCCGTTCCAGTCGCCGGTGATCGGGTCGCAGGTGTCGGGCGTGTCCCAGTTGAACAGGTGCTCAACGCCGCCTGCCGCGTTGTAGTTGTGCAGGCCCCAGCTCTCGGGCCGCGGCGGCTGTGCACCGGCATTGGAGACGTCGAAGGTGTTGTTGTCGATGTTTATCGTGGCGCCGCCGTGGGTCTCGTTGTGGCCGCCGCGATACTGCTTGATGCGCTGATGGTTGGCCCAGTAACCGGCGGGGATGGCCGAGTCGGTGGTGCCGGGCGTGTTGTCCCAGCGGGCGAACCAGACGTGGTTGGGCCGGTTGAAGCCGCTGTTGTTGTAGTTGGCGACCAGGTCCACGATGCCGCTGCCGGCACTGGAGTAGACACCGGACAGGTAGCCGTGGTCATGCAGCCGTGCCGTCCAGTTGGACAGGAACGTGAGCACGGCCTGCCTGCACCCCGCGTTCCCGTTGTCGTAACCCTCCATGTCGTTGTAGATGACCGAGCCCGCTGACATCCCGAGCGCTTCGGCCTTGGCCACGGCGTCGTCGGCGTCGGAGATGCCCTGTGCCGCCGGGTTGGTGATGGGAGTGCCGATGCCGTTGCACGGCGCCTGGTGCCCCACGTAGATCGGCGCGAGGTGCCAGCCGCGGGAGATCTGGGTGCTGACCCAGGGCGCGGTGAGGTTGGGCTGGGAGCAGCCACGGCTGACGCCGCCGATGTACACCCCGATCGCCCGGTACGGCGAGGCCAGCCAGGCCTGCATCACCTCAGAAGCCGGCGCTGCGCACGCGTCGAAGCCCTCTCCCCTGAACGTGCCGGGGACGACGGCCGCGGCCAGTATGGTCGGCCCCTGCGACGGCGGAGCCGTCGTCGCGAAGCCGGAACTGACGACGCCCGCGTTGCGCAGGATCCCTTGGACGGCCTCGGAGCTGTCGCCGTAGCTGGCGGTGACGGCGACCCCCGCCTCAGCCACGGTGAAAGTGATCTCGTGGTCCACGTCCCGCCCCAACACCTCGCGGGTGGGAGCCTGGGCCGCGTCGGCCGCGACGGGCTCCCCGGTGAGCGGCTGGATCAGCAGCGCGTCCGCGCGCCCGATGACCTTCGCCGGGCAGGAGGACTTCGCGGGCGGGCCGAGGTAGACCGCAGGCCTGTCGAAGCGCACACAGGCGGTCGGATCGGCTTCCAGATCGATCACCGGCCAGTCGGCCGGCACCTCCACCTGGTAACCGCGGTAGGTGACCGTCTTGTCCGCCACACCGGCCTTGTCCGCCACACCGGTGGCGCCGGCGGGCGGACCGGTGAGTAACGCCACGGCCATGGCGATGATGGTGAGGATCGCTGAAGGGTGCCTCATGTCTCTCCCGGAGGGGTCGAAAGCGGACAACCGGTGATCTGGAGTGTGGGCGGCGTGGTGCGCATCATGAAGGCCACTTCAGCGGCCATTGACCGGCCACTGGAAAAGAGAGTCATGGCCACTGACCGGATCAAGCGCGGTGACCTGCCGCCGCTCGCCGTACCGCTGCTCGCCTGGCGGGAGCGTGCCCGGCTCACCCAGGACCAGCTCGCCGGCCGTACCGGACTGGGCGTGCGGACGATCAGACGGCTGGAGCGCGGCGACACCGGCCGCCCGCGCCACGGATCGATCCACCTGCTCGCCGAGGCTCTGGTGCTCAGTCCCGACGAACGTGCGCAGCTGTTCGCCGCCCTGCGCGGCAGCGGTCATGAGCAATACCTGGCTGAGGCAAGCTTCCTGCATCCCGATGGAGAGGGGGAGGTTGGACTGTCCGGCGATCGCGAACTTGAGCGGATCCAGGGCCTTCCCATCCCCTTTGTTATGGTGCTGCCGGAGATGTTGTGGGTCCAGGCGCGGCTGAGACCCATAAATTTGCTCGTTCGAGGGTACGCCCGCCGAGAATTGGCGGAAGTTGTGCGCCATGGCCTGCTGCCACGCGACGCCGTGCGGCGCCTGCAGCCGCAACGCCCCCGCAGGCGTGGCGCCGATCGCGGCACAGCAGCATGACTACGGTCGCCAGAAGTATTGATCTTGTGGGCAATTGACTTCTCCTTCGTGGAGGGTGATCTGCACTGCTAGCTGGCCACATTTGGGGGGCCTTGTCACCGCTTCTGGACTGCGAATCAATAGCAGCAACAAAGGCAGCAACCGGGAGCGGGGCCATGGCGCGAGGTGGACGCAAGGACCAGCCGATCGACCGGGGGTCGGGGCCCGTGGCGGAGTTCGTCGACGATCTACGACGGTTGCGGGGTGAACTGTCGCTACAGGAGATCGGGCGGCGAATGCGCTATCACCCCAGCACGCTCTCCCGTCGCCTCAATCCGGGGGAAATGCCGCCGCTGGACTTCGTGCGATCGTACGTTACGGCTTGTGACGGGGATCCCGCCGGCTGGGAGACCCGGTGGCGCCAGATCGCGGGCGAATCGCCTGTCGAGGAGCCGACGCGGCGTACGTCCTGGAGGCTTCCGGTGGCCGTCGGGCTCGCTCTCGTGGTCGTCGTAGGGGGCGCCGGCTATCTCTGGCTCTCCGGCGGGGAGTCGGGCCCCGCGACCGCGGCGCGCGCCTCGGCTTCGCCTCCGGTCTCCCCAGACAGCGGCTTTCCCTGGCATGTCAGGAACATGTACAAGCAGGTGACCTCCCGCGAGTGGACTCAGCAGACCGATGGCGACCTCGAGGTCTGGGCGAAGTTGTCGTGTCCCAGCGGGATGACCGAGTACTGGATCGCGCTACGCCCGGGCGGCACGTCCGCCCGATTCGAGTGCAACGCCTGGCAGGTCCACACCTGGGCCGGACTGTCCGCCGGCCGCTACAACTTCGAGCTCTGGAAGGAGAACGACGGACGGGCCGTGTCCGGCGTCGGCGTCGTCCGGTCCACCTCCCCCATCGTTCAGCACACCAAAGCCCCGCCCCTCTGAGAC